>DATIMA010000236.1:0-80264 GCA_035475915.1 Bryobacteraceae bacterium | reverse complement strand
CCTGGAGTGTACAGCGGTCCAAGACCGAGCATGCGATATTCGCGCCGATTCTTTCGATACGGACGTGGATTCAAACAATGATGACAGCGCAGATCGAAAATGGCCGGAAGTTCATTGACGAGATTTTCGAGATGAGCCGGCACCGGGCGGAAATCTAGGAGTGGTATACGGCGCAGTCTGACGCTGTCCTTCAACAGAACACCAGCGATCTGAAGCAAGCAGGAGCAATCGAGAGCGAAGAGATTTCCGAGCGATTGAAGCGGCGCTGGGACGATCTACAGACGGAATATGAAAAGCGCCGCAGCGATTCCGGATTGACCGATCACGAAAAGAAAGTGGACTCAATTTACGTGGCGGTGCTGACAAATTCCCGCAAGCGCAGATTGAATCCAGCCGCATCATCCCAGAAGGGTGCATGTCCCGTCCTCGGCAGGTGAATTTCGGCGTGCGGAATGCCCGCTTTGTGCCGATCAACAGCGGCGGGCTTGACGACCGCATCCTCAGCACCATGCGTGATCAGTGCGGGCTTGCGGATCTTGGGAAGGAGGTCGTCATTATCGAAGGAGCGAGATAACAGCGCCTGCCGGACATAGGGAGGAACAGATACGCTACATCCCAGCATGAGGTACAGCGCTTCGACTGACCGCTCCAGCGGAAAGCAGAGCCGCAACAACGATTCCAGGCTGCGTACACTCTCTTCCACATCCTTTGCGAAGAAACCCGGCACGAGGCTGAGAAACTCAGGTGTGAGGAGCGAGATGGCATCATCACTGCCGAGCTTCGTAACTGCCCCGATCAGATTGATCCCGCCGATTTCGGCCTCGCCATAGTGCCGAATATAGTCGAGGATAACGAGCGGGCCGTACGACCACCCGCACAGCACCGGACGATTGAGCCTCAGACCGCGTATAGCTGCATTCACGTCATCGGCCCACAGCTTTGAATCCCCGTAGCCATCGAAAGGCTTATCTGAAAGACCATGTCCCCGCATATCCATTGCGATAAGCCGGTGGTCGGCGGCCAATTCCGAATTCAATTGCCGGCTCCAGGTGAGCCAGGACTGTGAAAGGCCATGGATGAATAGAATGGGGGGACCGCTTGGGTTGCCCGCCTCTACGAGGTGGATCTGTACGCCTCCGCCGCCACTTACTTTATGGCTGCTCATTGTGTTGCTTTCCGATAGTCGCGCGTCAGTCGCGACCGTTTTCGTAGCGTAAAGATAGTACTTTAATCTCGGCGTGAGCGCAACTGGGGAAACGGGGTGGCCTACTGCGGTTGATGGAAATCGTACTGGCTCGCCTTCACTAACAGGAAGGCTCTGCCCCCCGGGGTCTGCAAATCCTGAAGCTCGGCGGTGATGTAGGCCCGCTCTTCCGCAGTCCCAGCGACAAAGGTCCACGCATTTTCCGCTTGGATCTTCCAACCAGTGCCGAACCCGTCCATGCCGAGCTTCTTGATCTTCACGTAGGCCAAGACATCCGCTTTGCTGATGCTGGGGAACAACTTTTCTCCGGGTTTCCAGACCTTGTCCGGGCCCTTTCGATCCTGGTAGGTTTCAGTATCGTAGCCGAGATTAGTAGGTCTCACGGCAAACATGTAGACGTCGCCGGTGTGAGTGGCTTCAGGAAATTTCGATGCGCCCAACGCGCCGCGGGAAACGCAGATTCCGGTCTGGCCGATAGCATCCTGGTTGACCTTCCACAAGCCTAACTGTCCGAGCCCGGTCTTGACCTGCATGACTGTCCCGCGGACCACGTGCCCAAGCTGGGCGGCGATATCGGGCAGGCTGTAAAGCGGCTTAAATCCGTGGTCGAGTATGCGCTGTAGATCGGTATCTTTCTCGCAGCGGAATCCGATTCCAAAACGAGAAAATGCTCTTGGCAGGCGCGTGCTCGTAACATTATGGACGGCATTGCCGGCGTCGGGATCCATCATCTGCTGCGCCGTCTGGTTCGGAGCCACCCATTCGACAATCGCGTCCCATAGCTTGTTGATGATGGCGATGCGCTCAGGAGCTGGCTTCCCGGCAAACTGCTGGACCGTCATATCAGCCAGCGCTTCGTTCAAGAGACGGTCGCGATCGGCCTTATTCGAAGGTGCTGCAATCAGAAAATTGCTCAGCGCGAAATCCCACAGCTTGCGGTCGTCGAGCGGAACGATCCGAGCAACGGGATCGGTTTCCATGGCAACCTGCTGGGCAGGATACACCTGTGCAGCATAGGCTTTGAGGCTCTTGGGTGGATCCAGTTTCGGGAGCGGTCTGCCTGAACATACATGCCTTCCGGAAACCCACTCACGGCAGGTTGGACATTGATATCCGGCTCCTACCTTTGGAAGCGGCTTTCCTGAGCAGGCATGCGCTCCCACGATCCATTCATGGCAAACCGGACACTGCATTTCCTCGACATTCCTCCTGGCGGACTTGCCGCACTGCGGCACGCTCTCGCCTTGGGCGGGACGCAAATGCCTGCAGTCAGCTAAATGATCAATTAGACAGTATCAAACCGGGTCTCCATGATAAATGGCGTCCCGGCATAAGCTGGAGGCATGGTTGTAGCAGGCCGGCACAAGTCTATCGCGTTTTTCATCGCGCTTGGCGCCGGGCTGATCTCAGTCATCCTGCTGCTGTACATCGGCTGGGTCCTGCTGAACTGGCGGACTGGCATCCTGCTGTTTTTTGGCATTCTGCTGCTGGCGATGATTATCAGCGGGGTGGTGCTAAACACCATTTTCCTGGTACGGGAAATCCGCCGGAATGAGCAACACGACGCTTTTATCAACGCGGTCACGCACGAATTGAAGACTCCGGTTGCGTCGATCCGGCTGTACCTGGAGACACTTATGACCCGCACGGTGGATGAGACGAAGCGAAAAGAGTTCTACCAGGTGATGCTCGAAGATAGCGACCGGCTGCTATCGACTATCGAGCAGGTTTTGCGGACCGGACGCATCGGAGCGCGCAGCCGGGTAGTGAACTTCTCGACCATCGATCTCGACAATCTCATAGAAGAGTGCCTGGATCGCGCGCGCAAGCTGCACAACCTCGGGCCTGAATCGCTCAGCTACCGTTCGGGGCCAGCGGTTCGATTCGAGGGTGATGTGGAGGAAATGCGGGCGGCTGTGTTTAACCTGATCGAGAACGCAGTCAAGTATTCCGGGGAGTCGGTACACGTAACGGTGGAGGCGGCCAGGATTGATGGCAAATACCTGGCACTGCGGGTAAAGGATGAGGGTGTGGGCATTCCGAAGACTGAGTTGAAAAGAATATTCAAACGCTTTTATCGCATTCCAGGACCGGCGTCCATGCGGCCAAGCGGGACGGGACTGGGCTTATATATCGTTCGTTCCGTGGCCAAACGACACGGCGGCCGCGCCTGGGCGGAGAGCGAGGGCCCAGGGCATGGGAGCACGTTTGTACTGCAGATTCCAATTTCGCAATGAATCGAATTCTGGTTGTAGAAGATGAGCAACATCTGGCGGAAGGCCTGCGATTCAACCTGGAAACGGAGGGATACCAGGTGGAAGTTGTTCAGACCGGAGAAGAGGCGCTGCGCCTGCTGATGGGCGAGTCAAGGCGATTTGACCTGATGGTTTTGGACGTGATGCTGCCTGGCAAGGATGGATTCGCCGTGATGTCCGAGCTGCGGGATGCCGGGCAATTCATTCCTACTCTGATGTTGACCGCAAGAGGGCACTCGCACGATGTGCTGCGAGGGTTTGACGTGGGCGCGGACGACTACCTGACCAAACCGTTTGAGCTGGCGATTCTGATTGCCAGAATTCGGGGCATGCTACGCCGGCGCGAGTGGCTGCAAACATCCGTAAACAGCCTGACGCCGCCAAACACGGGTAAGGATGTCTTTACGTTTGGGAATAAGGGTGACAAGGCCATCAACTTCGATCTATTAGAACTCAGTGTTCGCGGCCAGGTGTTTCGCTTGACATTGATGGAGGCTAACCTACTTCGATACCTGATTGAGCACGAGGGCAAGCCGGTTTCCCGAAAGACCATGCTTGAGGAAGTGTGGAGCCTGCACGAAGACACCGACACCCGGCCGATTGACAATTTCATCGTGAGACTGCGGCGATATATTGAGGACGACCCAACGCGTCCCCGCCACCTGTTGACGGTCCGTGGAATCGGGTACCGGTTTGTGGCGGTACCGCGCTCATAAGATCAGGTTGATAAGTTAGGCGACTAAGTTAGGCGACTGTCCAGTAAATCGAATAGCGTTCCTCGGGAACCTGGTTGAATGCCACAAGCGTGACATCCGTCTGCTGCCCGGTAGTGCGGAAGGTCAGTGTTTGGCCGGGAAGCGGTTTTATCCAGGAATCCGGGGTTGGACCAGAGGCGCGGAACTGGGGGACCGCCATGGGGTGCTTCTTGAGATCGGGGCCCATGGGCCCGACGATCATCTGCTGATCCAGGCCATCACTTCCCAACCGTCCGGCCAGAACCAGAGGCCCGTAAAGCAGGGCTTGGGTGGCGGGCTCGTCCGGCATGGCTTCAATATGAAGATACATGGGCAGATGGAGTTCAACCCGATCGCCATCGTTCCAGGTTCGGGAAAGAGTCAGGTAACTGCCGGGACTTGGAGTCACCGGGACAGCTTGCCCATTAATATTCAGCGAGGCGTCTGCTCCGGCCCAGTATGGAATCCGGATGTGAATGGGCAGTTCTACCGGAGATGAAGCGCTAACGGACAGAGTGATTTTCGAAGATTCGGGGAAGCGCGTTTCCTGACGGATTTTGATGCCTTTATCCTTCCAGTTCAGCTCGGACGGGATAAACAGATTGACATAGAGGCCGTGGTTGTCGTGAAAGTAAATGCTGTTGTTGAGCTTTGAGAATTCCTCTACGCCGGTTCCGGTGCAGCACCAGAAGGAATCGTCTTCGGTGTTGAAGGTTCGCCAGGCCGCAGGAACGATGGAAAGGTAGTACTGGGTGTGACCGTTCTTTACATTGACCGCGCCCAAACGGTGGTTGTACAACGTCCTTTCGTAATAGTCGAAATAGTGAGGATTAGCGGTCCACTGATACAGGTGGCGGGTTAGCTTCAGCATGTTATAGGCGCAGCAGCACTCAGTGGTATCGGGTGTAAGTTTCAGTTCGGCTCCAAGGCGGCGCGGTTCCACTAGCCAAGCCTCGCCATTGCTGGTGCCCCCGGTAACATACGCGCGAGCCGAGGTTACTTCGTACCAGAAGAAATCCGCGACATCGTGGAAGCGTTCGTCGCCGCTGATCTCGTAGCGCCGGGCGGCTCCGATGACTTGCGGTATGTGGGTGTTGACGTGCAATCCGCGCAGCTCGTCGCGCCGGAGCCCTAATGGATTGAAGAACTTCTTTTTCGTAAAGCGATCGCCCACCTGCGCGTACCGGTCCTCTCCAGTTAAGGCGGCCAGGTTATAGAGCACTTCATTCATGCCGCCGTATTCGGTGTTGAGAATATCCTGCATGTGAAGCTCAGGGATGGGAGCGGTCCAATTATCGGCCCAATCGGCCATGCCCTTGAGCACGTTGAGAGCCTGCTGGTTGCCGCAATGCCGATGCGTGTCATACAGGCCGGCCATGATCTTGTGGATGGTGTAGAAGGGCGCCCAGACTTTCTGACGGGCTTTGAGGCGATCAAAGAACTCGATGGGGAAGGCGCTGAGATAGCCGCCACCGAGCTTATCCTGGCACTTGGCTAACTCGGCGATGATGTAGCTGCCCTTGTCCTTGAGCGCGGTATCGCCGGTGGAGGAATACATCAGCGCAGAGGCCGAGAGAAAGTGCCCGACAAAGTGGCCGCGCAATTCGCAATCGGGCTTTTCCCATCCGCCCAGCGGTTGAGCAGAGGAAGGCAGGCCAGCATTGATGCGGAAATTGTGCAGAAGCCGGTCCGCATCAAGCCGGGTAAGGAATCCGAGGTTCGCCTGCTGGGCATCTTTGAACTGCCCAGGCCCGAGCCGGACATCGGTCATGGGGAATGGCTCCACTTTGGGAGCGAGAATCCTTCGAGTGAACGTAATGGTTTCGCCGAACGGAGGAATCTCCGGACGCATTTCACGCTTATGGGGCGTACTGGTCGTCTGCGGCGTGGCATTGGCGTTTTGCGGCTTCTTGCGCTCGGCCTGCTTTGCGACGGCCTTGTTCGGGACCACTTGCTGGGCCAACGCCGGCGCGATGGTTGCGACGCCACCGAGAGCCAGCGTGAAATTTCGCCGATTGAGGTTGCGGATATTTCTTCTATTGGTCACTTTCTGCCTCTATTCAGATTCTGCCTCTACGCAGATGGGCGCGTGATAAGAGTGGAAGCGATACACATGTCGAATCGCTGGCGCTGTCTCCTGTTTTCGCTGATGTTGAGTTCGGGCCTGTGCCTTGGGCAGAGGAAGTCCGGGCAGCCGCTGGAGCATCTTCCTCCTGAAATCAAAGTTTTGACGCATTTCGGGGAGCGCGCAGATATTTCGCCTGACAACGAACGCGTCGCATTCATGGATAAGAGCTTCGGGGATGCATTCGTGATTGATCTTAAGACCCGGGTGATCCGGTGCCTGACGTGCAACGTGCCTGGCGCGGCATTCCTGCGAGTGATGCATCTCTCTTCCGGCGACTATATTCTAATAGGCCCCAAGTCGTTCAGCGATATTCATACCAGCCGCACACGTGACAACCAACTCTGGTTTCTGAGTAAGAAGCCGGGATCGACGCCGCAGGCGCTGAATCAAAAGATGTCGGAGGGCGCGGCCATTTCAAAAACGGCTCTAAAGATCTCCTATGCCGTTACCGCGGCGCAGGATTCCACGCTTGCGCCCGAAACGTCTCAGCTATTTATCGCAGATGTCGAACTTGCGAACGGCGGAGCGCAACTGACAAACAAGAAGATGGTGTATGAGAGCCGAACAAAAGCATGCACTATCGAAGCGCAGGATTTCTACGATGAAAACCGGAAGATGACATTCACTTGCTACGAGCCGAAAGGGTTGGCATCGGTCATGTCTATTGACCTGAGCAGCGGCAAGGTCGAGAATATGTCGAAAGCGCCTGGGACTTACAACGAATGTGAAGGTATCTATCCGGACGGCTTATACACGAACGTGGAAGCGGACCGTCAGGTGGAGCAACTGGGCGGGAAGCACGGGTCGGGAAACATTGATATCTGGAAGCTTCGACTGGACGGCACGGGCAAGGATTTCAAGCGCCTGACGCACTTCAACGATTACGAAGGATTCAAGGCGTCGAATCCGGTGGTATCAACAGACGGACGGTTCATGGCGTTTCAGGTCGCTCACCCGCAAGATGCAGCCGGAGTAGGTTACGGCATTTTGCTGTATCGATTTCGCTGATGATTTAATCCCAGTTCAGAATCGTTTTCGATTCGATTTTTGCCGGGTCCAATTCAATGGAAAAGCCCGGCCCTTGCGGCAGAGCGATATGCGCCCTCTGAGGAACCGGCGGATTCTTTTCGAAGTGGTAATACGATTTCATCTTGTTGATGAGATACTCGGCAAGCGGAAAGGTCATGGGTGACTGGCTCGCGATCACGTGCAGAGCGGCGTGGATACTATGCCCGTGCGGAATCACGGGCACATCGTGCAACGAGGCGACCGTTCCGATTTTCAGCAACTCGGAAATGCCGCCGCACCATTCCGGGTCCGCTTGCACGACGGATAAAGCGTTTGCCTGCAGGTATCGCTCTACTTCCCAGCGTCCATAGAAATGTTCGCCGGCGGCAACCGGGATTGTCGTGCTGCGGCGCAGGGTCGCAAAGCTTTCGATCTTTTCAGGGTGCGTGGATTCTTCCATCCAGCGCGGACGATATTTTTCCACCTGGTGAGCCCATTCGAGGGCATAACCTAGATCCCAGCCGCTAAACGAGTCGAACATGAGTTCCGTAGCGTCACCCAGGGTCTCGCGCAGAATCCGCACCAGTTCGACGTTCTTGCGCATTCCCTCCGGGCCGGAGCCGGGCCCGTACGCCATGAACCATTTCTGATAACGATAGCCTTCTTTCTGAATACTCAGACAGCGCCTTCGAACGGCCTCGGGCTGCAGAGAAAAACCAAGGCAACTCGCGTAGGCTTCAACGGAATCGCGCGTAGGACCTCCGAGCAAACGATACACGGGAACGCCGTAGTATCGCCCACGCAGATCCCAAAGCGCGTTGTCAACAGCACTGATCGCCATCATAAAAATGCCATCACGGGAGTGGCGGTTGGAGCGGTACATCTTGTCCCAGAGCGCCTCACCCGCGAGAGCATCTTTACCGATAACAAAGGAACGGAGTTCCTCACTGACGACGATGGCGGCCTCGCGGTCAATGGGCCCATACAAGCCAAAAGCACCGCCGCTGGCAGTGATTCGCAGGTAAATTGCTTTGACGCCGCGAGCCTTCGCGCCGGCAGGCCGATCCTGGTAGACGGCGCGGCGCTGATCGTCGTAAATATCGAGCGGGTTTACCTGGTACTGGCCGTTCACTCCCGCTTCGGCTTCGTAATGGCCGCGTAGTTCAGTGAATTCGACATCGGCGATTTTCAGGTCCCGGCTTCGGTTCGCCGCAGGCGGCGCTGATTGGCCTTCTGCCGTGTGGCCAAAGAGCACAGGCGCGGAAGCCGCAGCACTTCCGGCGAAACTCATGAGCTGTCTTCTATTAATAAGTGAGTTCATCGATTCCTCATCACCGCCGCGTGCTTATACTGAAAGCGATTACATTTATGTTTGCGAAAGCCGCAGCATTCTCCTTGGCTGGAGGCATCCTGCTGTCGATCGCCGGTTTAGCCATTTCGAATCCGTCCGGCGGTCCGGCACACGATTACCCGTTCAAACCGGTTCCATTCACGGCGGTCCATATGACCGATGCGTTTTGGGCACCGCGCATCGAAACCAACCGAAAGGTTACGATACCGTACGCGTTCAAAGAGTGCGAGATCACAGGCCGAGTTGCGAATTTCGTGCGAGCGGCGGAGGCGCTTCGGGGGCAACTGGGCGCGAATGATCGCAAACTGCCTGGATATCCATTCGATGATACCGACATTTATAAGGTGATTGAGGGCGCGAGTTACACGCTCAGCGTTCACCCAGATCCGAAGCTGGACGCATATGTGGACAGCCTGATCGCGAAGATTGCCGCGGCACAGGAGAAGGACGGATACATTTACACGGCACGGACGATTGATCCGCAGCATCCGCATCCATGGTCGGGCGCCCAGCGGTGGCAGAACGAAGAGATACAGAGTCATGAGCTGTACGATGCGGGCCACTTGTTTGAGTCGGCCGTAGCGCATTATCAAGCGACGGGGAAGCGCAACCTGCTGGACATCGCACTGCACGAAGCGAACCTGCTCTGCGACACCTTCGGGCCCGGCAAGCGGACAATCTGGCCGGGCCACCAGATTGTCGCGATGGGACTGGTGAAGCTCTACCGCGTTACAGGCGATGCGCGGTATCTGAATCTGGCCAAGTTCATGCTGGATGTTCGCGGCGGGCCTAACGGTTCCGAGTACAACCAGTCATGGGAGCCGGTTGTGGACCAGACCGAGGCGGTTGGTCATGCAGTTCGCGCAACGTACATGTATTCGGGGATGGCGGATGTGGCGGCGATGACCAGCGATACGCGCTATGTCCATGCGATTGATGCAATCTGGGAAAACGTTGCCGGCAAGAAGCTGTACATTACGGGCGGGATCGGCGCAACAGGAGCGGGAGAGGCGTTCGGCGCAAATTACGAGCTGCCGAATTTGACAGCCTACAACGAGACGTGCGCGTCAGTAGGAAACGATTTCTGGAATCAACGACTGTTTCTGCTGCATGGCGATGCGAAGTATGTAGACGTGTTGGAGAGGACTCTTTATAACGGGCTGATCTCCGGCGTATCGCTCGACGGGAAATTGTTTTTTTATCAAAATCCGTTGGAATCGAATGGAAGGCAAGGGCGGAGCCCATGGTTTGGGGTGGCGTGCTGTCCGGGCAACATCACGCGTTTCATGGCCTCTGTACCGGGTTATATGTACGCTACCAGCGAGAACGCTGTATATGTGAATCTCTTCGCGGGTAGCAGCGCTGAGATTCCGGTGGGCAAGCGCACCATCAAAATGGTTCAGGAAACGCGTTATCCGTGGGACGGGCACGTAAAGATGATGCTGGACCCCGGACAGCCAGAGACCTTCGCGATTAAAGTTCGGATTCCGGGTTGGGCGCGGAACGAGCCGGTTCCAAGCGATCTTTATCGCTTCGCGGCGAAGGTGGACGAGCCAGTGACACTCAGCGTGAACGGACGCGCTGTGCCAATCAGGCTGGATAGCGGTTACGTAACTTTGAACCGCGCATGGAAGAGCGGAGATGTCATTGAACTGAATCTTCCGATGCCGGTACGGCGAGTGATGGCAAACAGCCAGGTTGCGGCGGATCGGGGCCGCGTGGCGATCCAGCGCGGACCGATTGTTTTCGCAGCGGAATGGCCCGACAACCCGAATCACAAGGTGCGCAATATTTTGCTTCCGGACGATGAAAGGCTCACAGCGGCATTCCGGCCTGAATTGCTGAACGGCGTGGAAGTGGTGCAAACCAAAGCTGTCGGCCTGGCGTACGATTCGGCAGGGAAGGTGATTCGCACCGAGCAGGAATTTACGGCAATTCCCTACTATGCGTGGGCGAACCGCGGCCGCGGGCAGATGGCGGTGTGGATTGCGGACAGTGATTCCGCCGCGAAGCCGACGCCTTTTCCGACACTGGCTATGAAGAGCACGGTCAGTGTTTCAAGCGGCGGGAACAAGGTTACCGGCGAAGGCATCGTAAAGCGGCCCAACGCGGTGAACGATGGAGAGGAGCCTGCTGCATCGAATGATCCGAGTTCTTACTTTGACTGGTGGCCCGAGAAGGGCAAAACCGAATGGATTGAGTACACATTTCCGAACACCGCGACCGTTTCAGAAGCGCAAGTGTACTGGTTTGACGATACGGGCAGAGGGGGAGTACGCGTGCCGGCATCGTGGCGCATCCTTTATAAGGATGGCAGCGAATGGAAGCCGGTACAGAATCAGCAAGAATACGGGATTGAAAAGGACCGGTACAACACGGTGAGCTTCAATCCGGTGACTACAAGCGGCATGCGACTGGAGGTCGCGATGCAACCACAGTGGTCCGCCGGCGTGGAGAAGTGGAAAGTGAAATAGTGTTTCTGTGTTCACTACGATAACTGCTGTCGATGCGTTCGACATCCGGTTTCCCACATCCCTGCAGCATATCGGTTCCGATGCCATGAATCCGGACCCGGACTACTCAGCGGCGTACTGTATCCTGCGCACAGACTCTGACTTTGAAGGTCACGGGCTGACGTTCACGATCGGGCGCGGAAACGAGCTTTGCGCCGCAGCGGTTCGGAGCCTATCGCCGCTGCTTATTGGAAGAACGCTGGAATCCATCACGGCAGATATGGCGGGATTCTGGCGGATGTTCACTGGAGATAGCCAACTGCGCTGGCTCGGGCCGGAAAAGGGCGTGATTCATCTGGCAACCGCTGCTCTAGTCAATGCGGTTTGGGATCTATGGGCGAAAGCCGAACGCAAGCCGGTTTGGAAGCTGCTGTCGTCCATGTCGCCCGAGCAACTGGTTTCATGCATCGACTTTCGTTACATCACCGACGCACTCACGCGTGAAGAGGCGCTCGACATTCTGCAGGCGCAAGCACCTACCCGCGCACACCGCGAAGCGGAGATGTTGAACCAGGGCTATCCGGCTTACACGACCTCCGCAGGATGGCTTGGCTTCACCGATACCCAGTTATGCGACCTGTGCCGCGAGGCAATCACACAGGGTTGGATGCATTTCAAAATCAAAGTAGGAGCCGATCTGCAGGACGACATTCGCCGCTGCACGATTATTCGGAGAGAGGTCGGCGCTCGCCCGCTGATGATGGATGCAAATCAGCGCTGGGACGTTGGGCAGGCCATCTCTGACATGAAGGAGCTGGCGCGCTTCAATCCGTGGTGGATCGAGGAACCCACAAGTCCGGATGACGTGCTGGGGCACGCGGCGATTAGAAAGGCGATTGCGCCGATCCGGGTTGCGACCGGCGAGCATTGCCAGAACCGGATCATGTTCAAACAGTTCTTTCAAGCCGGGGGGATTGACGTTTGCCAGATCGATAGCTGCCGGCTGGGCGGAGTCAACGAAATTCTGGCCGTGCTTCTGATGGCTGCCAAATTCGGCATTCCGGTGTGCCCGCATGCGGGAGGCGTCGGGTTATGCGAGTACGTCCAGCATTTATCGATATTCGACTATATCTGCGTATCCGGATCGCTACAGGATCGAGTGGTGGAGTACGTTGACCATTTGCATGAACACTTTATTCATCCGGTCCGTATTCAGAACGGCCGCTACATGCCGCCGCAGGATGCGGGTTACAGCATAGAGATGAAGCCAGAATCGCTCCGCACATATCAGTTTCCTGACGGACCGGTTTGGAAGAAGAGCGAAAGTTGATTCCTCAATCGGTATGGAACATTTCTTCCATTTCGGCCCACCACTCGCCTGGTTTGCGTGTCGGTAGGGGTTCCTGCATAGGATCCATAATGGCCCACCACTCCTGCGTCTTCGGATCGGCCGCCATTTTGGCCCGATCTGCCTTTATGTCGTCACCGTAGTATTCGAAATAAGCGAACAGATAATTATCTTTGAAGTAAATGGAGTAGTTCCGGATATTGCACTGCCGAATGGTGGCGAGAACCTCGGGCCAGACAGCAGCGTGATACTCGCGATACTTTTCCAGGGCTTCAGGTTTGAGGCGGATGACGGATCCGAATCGTTGCATATCGACTGAGCGCCCATTTTAACGCGGAGCCGGGATTCGGTCGTGTACCTTAGACATAACGCGCATGAAGCTGGCTCCGCTGACGCAGACTGGCGCTGAAGGAAACGTGCATCCGTGATTTCAAACAGAATCGATCGCCCCGCAAAACGAACGGACCAGATCCATCACAAGTTGATTCCGACGGGCGTCCTCGTACCGTTCGTTCTGGTAACCGCGCTGTTCTTTCTGTGGGGCATTCCGAACAATTTGAACGATGTGCTGATCCGGCAATTCATGAAATCGTTCGCGATCACGCGATTCAAGGCCGGGCTGGTGCAATCGGCATTTTACCTGGGCTACTTCGTGCTGTCGATGCCGGCGGCATTCATGATGCGTAAATACGGCTACAAAGCCGGGTTGATATTTGGACTGCTGCTTTATAGCGCCGGAACGTTTCTGTTCTGGCCGGCCGCGATTACGCAGAGCTATAACTTCTTCCTGATTGCGTTGTTTGTCATTGCAAGCGGACTGGCGTTCCTTGAGACAGGCTCCAGCCCGTTCATTGCCCAGATTGGAGATCCGGAGAGTTCGGAGCGGCGGTTGAATTTTTGCCAGGCATTCAACCCGCTCGGGTCCATTACCGGCGTGCTGGTGGGGACGGCATTCATTTTTTCCGGGATCGAGCTGACGCCGCCCCAAATCGCCGCGATGAAAGCGGCCGGGCAGTACGCCCCATATCTACGAAACGAAACCCTGCGGGTGATTACGCCATACCTGGTGCTTGGCTGCATCGTTCTGCTTTGGGCTTTCTTGCTTGCGCGAACCAGATTCCCCAAGGTGGGCGGAGAAAGTGAAAGCGAAAGCGCCGATCACGGCCGGCTGCTTGATCTGCTGCGCTATCCCCATTTTCTGGAAGCGGTCATCGCACAGTTCTTCTATGTAGGAGCCCAAGTGGGCACCTGGAGCTACTTCATCCCGTATGTTCAGGAATACACACACGTCACGGAAAAAGCGGCCGGTTATTTTCTGACAGGCACGCTGGTGGCTTTCGCGGTGGGAAGGTTCTCGGCGACATATCTTATGCAGTTCGTGCGGCCCAATGTACTGATGGGCATTTACAGCCTTGCGAACGTCGCGCTTGTTGCGGTTGGCGTGTGGTTTCCGGGTTGGCTGGGCTTGTGGGCTATTTTCCTGACCAGCTTTTTCATGTCGCTGATGTTCCCGACTATCTTCGGCCTGGGATTGAAAGAATTGGGGCCGAACACGAAGCTGGGCGGTTCACTGATTGTGATGGCGATTATCGGCGGAGCGATTTTCACGCCTCTGATGGGATTGCTTTCGCAATGGCTGAGCATGGCGAAAGCGATGTTGATACCGTTCGGCTGCTACGTATTCATCACCTATTTCTCGTTTATCGGTTCGAGGGTGAGGGTGAGGCGAATCGGCGCGGCGAGTTGACGTGAGCATTTCACGCATTTTCTTTCTCGCGACGCCCTGCCTCGCGATGGTGGCCGCGGCATGGCAAGGCCCCGATGAGATGGGCGCTCTTCGGAAGGCGTTCGTGAATCCTCCCGATAGCGCGAAGATCATGATGCGCTGGTGGTGGTTTGGAGCGGCGGTAGAACGCCCGGAACTCGAGCGCGAACTTCGGACCATGAAAGCCGCTGGAATTGGCGGCGTGGAGATTCAGCCGGTCTATCCGCTGGCGCTGGACGATCCACGGAGCGGCATCAAGAACCTGCCGTATTTATCGCCGGATTTTCTCGGTGCGGTTCACTTCGCCGCCGCGACTGCTCGCGAGATGGGCATGCGGGTGGATATTACGATCGGCAGCGGCTGGCCTTATGGCGGGCCCCATACGCTAGTGACGCAAGCCGCCGGACGCTTGCGATTCCAGCACATTGACATTCCGGATGGGGCGCGCGCTGTACCGCTTCCGGCGATTCAAAACGGCGAGGAGCTCATCGGCGCCTTCATCGGGGGCCGGGAGGTAAGCCAGCCAGCCGGCGGGCGCATCGAGATTCCACCCGGCCTGAGCGGGAACGACGTGCTGCTGGTTTTTATGTCCAGCCGCACCGGCCAGCAGGTGAAGCGGCCCGCGATCGGAGCGGAAGGATTTGTTCTGGATCATTACAACCGCGCGGCGCTTGAGAATCATATGCGGTGGGTGGGAGATCCGCTATTGAAGGCGTTCGGAGACCACCCTCCGTACGCCATTTTCAGCGACAGCCTGGAAGTATTCGGTTCCGACTGGACCGGCGACTTCCTCGAAGAGTTTCAAAAGCGACGCGGATATGATTTGACGCCCAATCTTCCCGCACTCGTCACGGACATGGGCCATAACACGCAAGCAGTGCGGCACGATTGGGCCAAGACGCTGACCGAACTGGCGGAAGACAACTATCTGAAGCCGATTCGCGAGTGGGCGCACGAACATCACACGCAGTTCCGTTCGCAAACGTATGGCGAGCCTCCAGTGATTCTTTCGAGCAACGCGCTGGTGGATTTGCCGGAAGGCGAACACGGACCATCCTGGCGGCGTTTCAGCGCGGCGCGTTGGGCATCATCCGCATGCCATCTGTATGGAAAGCAGATCACCTCAACGGAAACCTGGACATGGCTGCATTCACCGGCGTTTCGCGCCACGCCGCTCGATATGAAAGCGGAAGCAGACCGCCACTTCGTGGAGGGGATCAATCAATTGATCGGCCACGGCTGGCCCTATTCGCCGCCTTCGGCGGGTGAACCAGGCTGGCACTTTTACGCCGCCGCTGCATTTAACGATCACAATCCGTGGTTTCAAGTAATGCCCGACATTGCGCGATATCTGCAGCGGGTCAGCTTCCTGATGCGGCAGGGCCATCCGGGGAACGACGTGGCAATCTATGTTCCAACCGACGACGCATGGGCGCGGCTTCGGCCCGGCAAGGTGGCGCTGGATGAGACCGTGGATGCGCTTCTTGGCCCGGTGCTGATTCCTCAGGTTTTAAACGCCGGGTACAATTTCGACTTTATCGATGACCGGGCGATGCAGGCGGTTGGGATTCCTTACAAGCTGATCATCTTGCCGGGTATCGAACGGATTCCGCTGGCGACAATGCAACTGCTGAAGAAGTACATCCGCGGTGGCGGCTTGCTGGTTGCGACGCGTTCGCTGCCAGCGTTGGGAGCGGGACTAGTCGAAGGGACGCGAGACACTCCGGGAATTCAGGCGCTGGCTCACGAACTGTTCGAGACCGGCCTGCGCAATACAAGATTTGTACGAGAGGAGCAAAGCCTTTCGAGTGTACTGACCGAGCTGCTTCCTCCAGATTTTGAAACGGGGAGCGCTGCGCCCGCGATTGGGTTTATGCATCGCAAGCTGGCCTCCGCCGAAATCTATTTTGTGGCGAATCTGTCAAACCGGCGGGTCACGGCGGAAGCATCGGTACGGGTGATGGGCCTTGCGCCCGAGTTCTGGGATCCGTTCACAGGGGAAGCCGCACCAGTGTCGTACAAAGTAGATGGCGAGAGGACCAGAATTGGACTAACTCTCGAGCCGTACGAATCGCGAATCCTGGTTTTCAGCAAGGGCGTTTTCAGCAAAGCTCATCAAGCCGCGCCTCCTGAAACCCAACCGGGTACGGCCTTGCAATCTATCGATTTGAGTTCCGACTGGAAGGTCACTTTTTCAAAAATCGGGCTGACGGCTCATATGGATCGGCTACGGTCCTGGACCAATGAAGAAGCGGCGCGGTTCTATTCGGGAGACGCAGTTTACGATAAGAGCATCGACGTGCCGCAGACGTTCGTGGGACATTCGATTGTCCTGGATTTCGGACCCGGAACGCCTGTGGAACCGGGCTTGAAGGAGACTACCGGGATGCAGGCGCTGCTAGAAAGCCCGGTGCATGAATCGGCGATTGTTTTCGTGAATGGACAGCGCGCGGGGAGTGTGTGGAAGCCCCCGTATGAGCTGGATATCACGCGATACGCTCACGCGGGCAGAAACCAATTGCGCATTGTCGCTGCCAACTTGGCAATTAACGAGATGGCCGGGCGGGCGCTACCGGATTACCATTTACTAGACATGCGATATGGCGAACGATTTGTGCCGCAAGATTTGCACGATCTCAGACCGCTAGCATCGGGAATCGTAGGCGCCGTCCGGCTGGTTGCCAGGTAAGCAGAGGTTGTAACATTGACAAGTATTAGCGGGAGTTCTCGAATGATGACGCCGCAACAATTGACTCCCGCGAGCTTTGAGGGATATCCTCCGCTCGCAAAGCAGACTGCGCTGGATCATCTGGATCTATTCCAGGAGATGCCGACGCCGTTTCTCGCGCTGCTGTTACGGGAACTTATCGGTTGGGATTGGAAATTTCCGGCGGAACGGAAGGAATTAGACCGGCAGTTTGCGTATCTTAACTCGGTTTCGAAACAGCAACGAGCGGTTTTATTCGCTCCATTCGCGGCTCTGAAGCTTTCCGCCGAGCTTGACGCAGTAGACTGGGTAAACTCGCCCGCTACTTTTTCCGAACAGCTTTCGGCCCACCTCTGGGCAACGCGCCAAATTGATTCGTTCCGCACGGCAGCAGTGGATTTCTTTGCGAAAGTAGCGGCAGCGGTACCGGACAAGCCGCCCGTGATGAACCGGTTGGCTATTGTCACGTTCGGGCTCGGCGTTCAAGACAACAAATACCCGCTCTTCCGGAAACTGCGGGCGTATGGAACGCATTTTCGACGAATCAACCCGGAGAATGCCTGGCCGGCGCTCATGGAGGCGGTCAACGCCAGGGCGGGAAAACATCCGGAGGCCTTTGCTCACTGGTATATCGACGGGGGCTCAACCGAGACAGGCGGCGTCAATCTTACAGCCGTTTCTTATAACGCGCTGACACCTGTTCGGGCGCGCTTGCAACAGAAGATGCTTCAGATTTTTTCGTCCGGCACGGGCCCTGAAGCTTTTCGATCGATGCTCGCCCGCATGCGTCCGGAGGATTTGGGGATGCAGGAGAATGGCAGCCCCGTATTAAGCCGGTTTGAGCTGAGTCTTCTGACGGAGGGTTCGGGAACGCAGATCTTCAGCACAACCTTTGTCCAGTGGGCGGCACGGGAAGCTTTGCGGCGAGCGCAACCAGTGACGCTGCTGGCGCGCTACGGTCTGCGGCAACGCGAGCGGCCCATGAATGAATTGCTTGTCGAGGCGAGGAACAAACCGGAACTGGACCCGCAGGGGTCCGTGATTGACGCCGATATGGGCGCATACTATACATGGCTGAACCAGCAACGACTAGCGGGCGCCGATCAATCCAGTTTTCTTGCCTGGTTTGAAACCGGCACCGAAGCAATCGCGATTGGACCGAAGTTCAAGCGAGCCGCGGTGTCGGACGCGCCGGTTAAGCTGGCGGAAATCGTGAATAAGATCACTTAGCCTTAAGCGATTGAAAGGCGTGAAGCTCGGCCTGCGCCAACTGCGATCGCCCGGTCTTTTCGTAGAGGCGCGCCAGCCGATAATGCGCTTTCGCAAGGGTAGAATTCAAGCGCACTGCCGACCGGTATTCGCGAATCGCGTTGTCCGTCTGAGCTTCGTCTTCATACAGTAATCCCAATTGATAATGAGCGTCAGCCCAGGTTGGGTTTAGGTCGATTGCTTTGCGCAAGAGCGCTTCGGCCTCGCGATTCGCGGTTGAGGAAGCACCTTGCGTTGTCCGCTTCCGCAGGCTGAGTGCGTAGTAGTAATTCGCCGAGGCATTGTCTGGATATTCACGTGCAAACCGGGCCAGACGGGTCGTGACTGCATTCGATTTATCAGGCGCAACATCGTACATCTTGCCAAGAAAATCGAGCGCCCGCGTATCTTTGGGATCCAGATCGACAGCCTGGCATAGCGACTCGATTGCCTGATCGTACTGGCCCAGCGAATAGTAAGCGACACCGAGAGCGACGCGCAGTTTCGCTGATTGCGGATATTTTTGTGTTGCAAAGTCGAGGACTTTCAGGGCGGGCTGAAAGCCGCGGTGCAGCAGAAGTTCATTTGCCAGGTCAAACAAGTTTTTCTCGGAGGGATCCATCCGGGCGGCGGTCTGGTACTGCTCGGCCGATTGCTGTACGTGGCCTTCCCGTTCTTCGACGTCTCCAAGTAAGTTGTGAAGCTCGGCCTTATCCTGGCGTTGAATGAGAGCTTCAATAATTCTCCGGCTGTCTTGAGTTGCGCCCGCTTCGAGATACGTCAGGGCGAGGTTGTATGCATCGTCATACCTGGCGGGAACACTCTGCGCGAAAAGCCAACAGGGGAGCAGAATCACGAACAGCGAGCGTGCCTGCCCCACCCGCACAGCTTACCAATAAAACTTCAGGGCGAACTGCAACTCGCGCGCATCGTTGGGCGCGTCGCGGGTCGACGAGATGCGCGCGAAATTCACGCTATCAAGATAGTTAAGATTGCCGGGCAGAGCGAACGAAGGAGTATTCGTCAAGTTGAACGATTCGGCGCGGAATTCGAAGTGCGTCGTTTCAGTTAATGGGAATTCTTTGAAGATGGAGAAATCGAGCCGGCGAATGGGCGGCCCTGTCACCTGAGTATTACCTCCGCCCAACGGCAGAATATTGGATTGGCCAACCTGAGTAACCGGTGGCGGGGTCGTGAAGGCCGCGGGGTTATAGAACTGCTGGACATTATGCAGCCCGCCATATGGATCGGCGCCTGTATACAGTGCGTAGCAACCGGTCCCAGCGCCGGTGGATGTCGCGCAATCGATGGTTTGCGGCTGTCCGTCATCCAGCGTCAAAATAAAATTGCTCGACCAGCCGCCCAGCAAGAAATCTGCATACCGGTTCGAAAGGCTGTGCTGCCGGTTTCTCCCGACCGGCACATCGTACGTGCCGCTGAACGAAACGGCATTGCGAATATCGAAGGGAGCCAGGCCGTAATCGTATTGAATACCGACACCGGGTATTTGGGGGGCACGGAAACCCGACACCCCGCCGCCGCTCAGCGCGTCGCCTGCATCGGTGAGCGTTTTTGAGAAGGTGTACGAAAGCAGCGCAGTCAAGCCCTTCGAAAAACGATGCTGGTACTTTGCCTGCAACGAATGATAATTGGCAGTTCCGATGGTCGCGGCATACGGAGATCCGCGCGAGAAATCCGGGAATGCAACGTAATCCTGCGGATTGTATCCAAGCGGAAGTAAAACCTGCTGCTGATTGGTGCCGACGAACGCCTCCAGATGGCGGCTGAGCGAGGCTACGTAGCCCGCTGAAATCACATCGCTATTCGTGAGCTGGTACTCGAGCGTGAGGTTGTAACTCTGAACGTAGGGCGTTTGATAGTGAAATTGGATTCCGCGCAGGGCCAGACCGGAGGCATTCACATCTACCGGGTTCAGGGGCACGCTCGACAGTCCGTTTTCGATGGTGGCAATGCTGCCGTTCGGGAAGTAATTCGGCGATACGGCATTCGCAGCCGGGAAATTGAAGGTGTATTGGAACGGATAGTTATACCCAAGGCTTGGGTATCCGCCTCTGTTCTCGAATGCTCCGTAGAAAATGCCGTACCCGCCGCGCACGATCAGACGCCGGGTCGCCTGGTACGCGAATCCGAAGCGCGGCGCAAAGTTGTTCTTCTGGATAATGCTCAAGCCGGAGCCGTACGCGTTCGTGTAGTTGAGCGCGATGCCATCCTTGGCTAACAACTGGGTAAAGCTGGGCGACAGCGCGGGATCGCCTTTGCGGTTGGCGGGAATGATGTATTCCGCGCCAGCGCCCGGAGTGCCCGGGACGAAGTTCGCTTGCGCGCCGTACCGTTCACCGGTGGCGCTGAACCAATCCCAGCGCAAACCGAGATTCAGAGTGAGCTTACTCGTGACCTTCCAGTCATCCTGGAAGAAAGCGCCATAGTAGGAACGCTGGGCCGCGACATCTCCAAAATTGGATGCGTTCACCGTATTCGCCCCGCCTAAAGGAATCCCGCCCAGCCCTGGCGTAGCTGTGGGAGTGAGCAGAAACTGCGCTCGTCCCGTGCTGCCATCGGTTTGATTGACGATAGAAGTGTACTGCCCGCCAAAATCGAACTCGCCACGCGAATAGGGAGGGGCTTCCCAGGGGAAGTAAATCGACTGCGCTTCGAAGCCACCCTTGAACGTGTGCGAGTGATACACCTTGTTCAGGTTCTCAGTGAATTGAATCGTGTTGCTGTAGCGATCACTGATCAGCCACTCCGCGGAACCAAGCTGACTCAGTCCCCCGATGCCGATGTACGGTAATCCGCCGTTCCCCGGAAGCTGTGGAATGCCCTGAATGCCGAACTGCGCTGGAATATTTGACGTGTCGCTTCCGTAGGGCTGCACGCGCGAGGTGTGTTCGCGGTTAAAGCCGACACGGGCCTCGTTGACCAGCGTGGGAGTAAACGAGTGTGTGTAACTGAGGGCTGCGCCTTGCGTGTCAACCTGCTGGTCGCCATCTCCAAATCCGCCGCCATCGGCGTAACCGGTGAACGGGCCGGGAATGAAGCTTGGACTTCGGGACCAGCTATACCGGCCAAAGAGGGAGTCCTTTGAAGAGATGTCTTCGTCGATGCGGACATCGAACTGGTTCACGTTTGTAAAAGAGCTGCGGTTAACGTTGAAATTATCGTTAAGGCCCGGCTGGGTTGGAGCAGGCATCAGGCTCAGCAGCTTGACTGCATTCGGATCGAGCCGGTTCGCCGGAATGATATTGCCTGGAAAGGGATCACGCACGTACTGCCCGCTCCCAATGCTGCGCGTGGTGGATGGATCAAAAATTGTGCCGAGCGGATAGGATTTGCCGGTCGCGTCCTGCAGGCTGCCCGACTGCAGCGGAATCAAGTCCGAGAAGTTCGTGAAGCCGCTGTTGCGTTCCAAAGCAGTCGGAACCGTGTAGCCGGTTACGGGCACTCCCTGACGAATGCGGGTGCCTTCGTAGTCGGCAAAAAAGAAGGTCTTGTTCTTGATAATGCGCCCGCCGGCCGCCGCGCCGAACTGATTCTGCTTGAAGGAGCCCTTCGGCTGTCCATTCGCATTCTGGAAAAAGTCGGCAGCGTCGAGTTTGTCATTGCGCAGAAATTCCCAGAGCGTGCCATGGAACTGGTTCGTACCCGATTTGATACTTGCATTCAGCACTGCACCGCCGGCGCGTCCGAACTCCGCGCTGAACGTGCTGGTCTGAAGACGAAACTCGCTGATGGCGTCAACCGGCGGCTTGATGACATAGGCTGCGCCGCTCAGGAAATCGACATCGTTCGTGTTGTTATCGATGCCGTCGAGCATGTAATTGTTTTGCGCAGGACGTGTCCCGTTCGCCGTAAACCAGCCATTCGCGTTCAGGCCGCGCCCTTCCGGTTGGCCGACAGTTGCACCCGGAACCAGACGGGCGAGGAACGTGTAGTTGCGGCCATTTAGAGGCAGGTCATTGATTTCCTTGCGCTCGATGACTTGCCCGACCGAACCGCTCTCGGTCTGCAGAATGGGCGTTTGCCCAGTGACACTGATCTCGCTGGTCACCTGACCGAGAGACAGGTCGAAATCGACCACAAGCTGCTGCTGAATGTTCAGCTCAAGTCCGGAATGCACTTCTTTCTTGAAGCCCGGATGTTCCGCTTGTACCGTGTATCTGCCGATTTTCAGAGCGGTGAAGACGTAGGTGCCGCCGGGAGAACTGGTGGTGGCCTGAGTGGCGGACGTACCCTCGTTCCGGAGCGTAATGGTTGCGCCTGGAACAACGGCTCCGGTGTTATCGCGGATGGTCCCAAGGATGGTGCCGGTGTCCACTTGGGCATCTAGCGCGCAAGCAAAGGCAAACAGGCCTATCGCGACGGCGAATGAGCGAACGGGTCGTGTGAACATTGTGGTCCTTTCCTGGAAAACCCCTTCGAGTGAGATCAAACTCTAATGGCGGAAACTTATCACAGGTTCGGAGTGACTGTCAACGTACACGGTCTAAATTGGCTTGCTTCCGGACGGTAGGTAGCTATATTTTGGATGAGGTGTTTGAAAAGCATTTCGAAGTGACCGGTATCGTACACGCGAACACGCCACATGAACAGAGAAGATAACCTCGGGCGGGCCGCTCCACCAGGCATCAAGGCGATTGCCCGAGCGCTGGGCGTTTCGATAGGCACGGTCGACCGGGCTTTACACGATCGGCCCGGAATCAATCCGATGACCAAGGCCAAAGTTCTTAAGATGGCCCAGACCCTGGGCTACCAACCGAATTTCGCGGCGCGTCATTTGAAGCTGAACCGCAAAATCCGGATCTCCGCGCATCTTCCGCGCGAGATCGCGACCTTTTTCGATGCCGTCCGCGAGGGCATCGCGGAAGCGGCGAAGCCCTTTCAGTCCACGATCGAGGTTCAGTTCCGCAGCTATCCGCGCCTGGGCGAAGGCGATCTCGACTTGTTTGCCGAAAGCTTGCAGGACCCGACCAACGGCCTGATCGTCACGCCGGGGCATCCTGCCGCCTTGAAGCCCTGGATCCGCAAGGCAGCCCGCGCGCACATCCCCGTGGTATGCGTGGCCACCGATGCACCGGGAACCGAGCGCCTGGCGGCGATTTCGGCGGACGCCTTCACTAGCGGCGCGATGGTGGCCGAACTGCTCACCGGTTTTGGCCGCCGCCCGTCGCCGGTTTTGATTATTACCGGTGATTTGAGCGTGGTGGATCACGCCGAAAAAGTGAGCGGATTCCGGTCCTTTCTGGAGCAAACGAACAGCCGGTTTACTATTGCGGGCGTGCTGGAGGCGCATGACGACCCGGCGCGGGCCCGGGAATTGACGCGCGAATTTATCGCCGGCCACCCCGAGACAGGAGCCGTATACGTGAGCACAGCCAATTCCATTCCCGTCATCGAGGCCCTGGATGATGCCGGACGGCTCGGCCGTACTCCGGTAATCACAACCGATCTGTTTCCGGCTCTCGCGCCGCTCATCCGCGCAGGGAAGGTGCTTGGAACGGTGTACCAGCGGCCCCGCGCGCAAGGCCGGATGGCGTTTCAAGCGCTGCACCAGTTTCTGGTACAGGGCACGTGCCCGCCGCTGCGGCACCGCCTGCCACCCCATATTGTGCTGCGCAGTAATCTCGATGTTTTTCTCGAGATGCTGCCGGCCGATCGTGACGACGCGGCCTCGGAGCAAGGATTCTGGCAAGCGGCTGCGGCGGAAACCTCGCCCGGCACCGCAAAAGCGTTGACACCGGCGGCTCGTTCGTGATGTACTGAACCCGTTAACGTTCACGGGATCTCTCAGCTCCTGGTTTTGCGCCCTGGCTAAGCATGGACCGCTTCCAATTCCCGCCCGCGCCACCCGCCCAGACCGGCCCGGTTAAGGCCTGGGCCGAACCCATCGCTCTACCTACGTATGAGCCGATGGCAGCAGACAAAAACCCCATGTTCCTGGAAAAGCGTGTCTATCAGGGCAGCAGCGGGCGCGTGTATCCGTTGCCCTTTACCGATCGCATCGCAACCAAACCCCGCGAACGCGCCTGGCAGGCGCTGCACATTGAAAACCCATATCTCCGGGTGACGATTCTCCCTGAGATCGGCGGGCGCATCCACGTGGGATTGGACAAGACGAACGGCTACGACTTTTTCTATCGTCAGAACGTCATCAAGCCCGCGCTGGTGGGTCTGGCGGGCCCGTGGATTTCAGGCGGTGTCGAATTTAACTGGCCGCAGCATCACCGTCCTGCCACCTTCATGCCGGTGGATTGGGAGATCGAAACATCCCCAGACGGCTCACGAACTATCTGGTGCAGCGATCACGATCCGATGAACCGACTGAAGGGAATGCACGGCGTCTGTCTTTATCCGGATCGCGCGTACATCGAACTGAAAGTGCGCCTCTACAACCGGACGGCATTCGTTCAGACGTTCTTGTGGTGGGCGAACGTGGCAACCCACGTTCACGAGGAGTACCAGTCGTTTTTTCCCCCGGACGTGCAATACGTCGCCGACCATGCCAAGCGCGCGATGAGCACGTTTCCTTTGTGCGAAGGACGATATTACGGCATCGATTATGGCGGACGCGCCCGCAACGGCGTGCCTGCCGGCGAACGGCCTGGCAGGTTCGTGCCTTCCGGAACCTATCCGCCGAACGACCTGAGTTGGTACGCGAATATTCCCGTGCCCACCAGTTACATGGCCATGGGATCGCATCGGGATTTATGCGGTGGGTACGACCACGGGAAAAGAGCCGGCCTGGTACATGTCGCGAACCATCAGATCTCGCCGGGTAAAAAGCAGTGGACCTGGGGCAATCATGATTTCGGCTATGCATGGGACCGAAACCTGACCGATGAAGACGGCCCGTACATCGAGTTAATGGCGGGCGTCTACACCGATAACCAGCCTGACTTTTCGTTTCTTGCGCCCGGAGAAACGAAAACCTTTAGCCAGTTCTGGTATCCGATTCAGAAGATCGGACCTCCGCAGGAAGCCAATCGGGATGCGGCGGTCAGCCTCCACGTGGAGGGCGGCACGGCACGAGTGGGGCTGTGCACGACGCGCTCTTTTGCAGGCGTTCGCGTGGAGCTGCTGAGCAGCGGCAGAACTATCGCGGACTGGACTCGCGACATGCATCCTGGCGCGCCATTCCTTGCAAATGCGCCCGTCGAAAACTCAGAACTGAAGATTCGCGCTGTTACCGATGATGGCCGTGAGCTGATTCGCTACACCATACAGCCTCCCATCAACGCGACGGCCCCACAGCCTGCCGCCGAACCGCCGCTGCCAGACAAAATCACCAGCGCCGATGAGCTTTTCATAACGGGTCTGCACCTCGAACAGTACCGTCATGCCACCCGCGATCCTGAGACGTACTGGCGAGAAGCGCTCCGGCGTGATCCAGGCGATGCCCGCTGCAACCACGCCCTCGGCGTGTGGCACTTGCGTCGCGGCGAATTCACAGTCGCCGAGCAGTTTCTTCGCAAATCGATCGAACGGCTCACATTGCGCAATCCAAACCCGCGCGATGGCGAGCCGTTTTACACTCTGGGCCTTACTCTTCGCTATCTCGGGCGCGACGATGACGCCTACGCCGCTTTCTATAAGTCGACCTGGAATTACGCGTGGCGATCGGCGGGGTATTTTGCGATCGCTGAAATCGATGCTTCGCGCTCTGATTTCGAGAAGGCGCTGGAACACCTGAACCTTTGTTTGCGCACGAACGCCGATCATTCGAACGCTCGCAACTTGAAAGTGATGATCTTGCGTAGGCTGGGCCGATCGTCCGAAGCGGAAACGATTTTAGCGGAAACGCTGGCGGTCGATCCGCTCGACTATTTCGCGCGCCATCTCGCAAATCGGACTCTTGGCAATAACCAGGCCCGGCTCGACGTTGCATTTGACCTACTTCGCGCCGGATTCTGTAGCGAGGCACAGAGCCTTCTCGAAACGGTCGATTTCTCCGCACAGGACGGCTCGGTCCCGATGGTGCTTTACACGCTCGGTTATCTCGCCAATTCCCCGGAGCGCTACGCGGGGGCTTCCTCCGCATCACCCGACTACTGCTTTCCGAGCCGCTTGGAGGAGTTGATCGTACTCGAAGCCGCTTTGCGGCACAATCCGAATGACGCGCGCGCGCATTACTACCTCGGCAACTGGCTCTTTGATCGCCGCAGACATGAGGAAGCCATCGCGCATTGGGAGCGTTCGGCGGCCCTCGACCTCAGTTACTCGGTCGTGTGGCGGAATCTCGGCATCGCGTATTTCAACGTGCATGGTGACGGAGCTGAGGCCCGAAGTTGTTTCGATCGCGCCATCGAAGCGAATCCCGAAGATAGCCGGCTGCGCTATGAACGCGACCAACTCTGGAAACGGACCGGCGTAGCGGCCGCGGATCGCCTTGCGGAACTCGGAAGCAGGCTCGACCTTGTCGCTCAGCGGGACGATCTGACGGTCGAACTCGCGAGCCTTTACAACCAAACCGGTCAGCCGCGCCGTGCGGCAGCGCTGTTCAGCGAGCGACGCTTCCAGCCGTGGGAAGGAGGCGAAGGGGCCGCGCTCGGCCAATACGTAAGGACGCAACTGGCGCTCGGACGGGACGCGCTGGAACGCGGAGAGGCGGATCGGGCATGTGCACTCCTGGAAACTGCCTTGCGCCCGCCCGAAAACCTGGGCGAAGCGTGGCACCTCTTAGCGAATCGCAGCAACGTGTACTATTGGCTCGGAGTTGCCTACGAAGCACGCGACGATGCGGAAGGCGCGCGTGCGTGGACAAAAGCGGCCGAAAGCTCAGGCGATTTTCAACAGATGAGCGTACGGCTCTATTCCGAAATGACCTATTACAGCGCGAGCGCGCTGAAACAACTCGGCCGGCAGGCAGAAGCGACGAAACTGCTTCGCGCTCTCCTGCGGTACGCAAGGGACTTGGCGCGTACCGAACCGTCTATCGATTATTTCGCCACGTCTCTGCCGGCCATGCTTCTCTTCCACGATGACCTGGCGAAGCGGAACACCATCGCTGCCTTGTTCCTGGAGGCGCAGGCTTCGATTGGGCTCGGCTAT
The DNA here is from genome assembly GCA_035475915.1 of Bryobacteraceae bacterium. Taxonomy (GTDB): domain Bacteria; phylum Acidobacteriota; class Terriglobia; order Bryobacterales; family Bryobacteraceae; genus Bog-105. The sequence continues at coordinate 52,997 of DATIMA010000236.1, read as the reverse complement.
ATGAAACGTGGGCATCGCCTTCTCAATCGCGTACTCCAGCTAGAGCCCAGTCATCCGAACGCGTCAGATTTCTTGAACGAACTACGGACGGAAGCGGCGATCGCGGACCGCGCCGGAATCCAAGCATGAAGTCCATCCAGACCCGTGGCGCTACGCCTCCCGAAATCGCAACGCATCTGCACTTCGGCTATGTCTGGATCATCTCAGCGGCCGCGGCGCTCGGTGGTCTGCTTTTCGGCTACGACTGGGTGGTAATTGGCGGCGCCAAGCCGTTCTATGAAACGTATTTCCGGCTGAGTTCTCAGGAATTGATCGGCTGGGCAAATAGCTGCGCCCTGATTGGCTGCCTGGCCGGGTCCATCATCTCCGGGTTTATCAGCGACCGCTTCGGACGCAAGAAGCTGCTCATTCTCTCGGCATTGCTATTTGCAGTCTCCTCGGTTTTTACAGGTTGGGCGTGGTCTTTCGCGTCCTTCATTGCGTGGCGGATGATCGGCGGCGTGGCTATCGGCATCGCCTCGAACGTTTCGCCCACGTACATCGCTGAAATCAGCCCCGCCATGTGGCGCGGCCGGCTGGTTTCGCTCAACCAGGTCACAATTGTTGTCGGCATTCTCGGGGCCCAGATTGTGAATTGGCTGATTGCACAGCAGGTTCCGGCCGGGGCAACGGCCGAACAGATCCGCATTTCCTGGAACGGACAATTCGGCTGGCGCTGGATGTTCACCGCCGTCGCTGTGCCCTCGCTGATTTTCCTATTCAGTTCGCTGTTCGTGCCGGAGAGTCCGCGCTGGCTGGTCAAGAACAAGAAGCGGGGCGAGGCCCGCGCCACGCTGATCAAAATAGGCGATGAGCGATATGCCGACGATGCGCTGGCCGAAATCGAGGCCGCCCTGGCCGCCGAATCTGTTCATAGCATGCAGCGCAACGAACTGCTTTCCCCTCCTGTTCTGCGCATCCTGGGAATCGGAGTTTTTCTGGCGGTTCTGCAGCAGTGGAGCGGAATCAACGTCATCTTCAACTACGCCGAGGAAGTTTACCGCAGCGCTGGTTACGGCATCTCCGGTGTGATGTTCAACATCGTCATCACGGGCGCAATTAACCTTGTTTTCACCTTGGTAGCGCTCGGCTTCGTTGACCGCATCGGGCGCCGGCCGCTGATGCTGTTCGGCTGCGCGGGCATCGGCATCTCACATCTGCTGATCGGCCTTGCGTATCGCGCTCACATGGGCGGTCTGCCACTGCTCATCTTTACTCTGGCCGCGATCGGCTGCTACGCCATGTCGCTGGCGCCGGTCACGTGGGTTTTGATTTCGGAGATTTTTCCAAATCGCATTCGCGGAGCAGCCGTTTCCATTGCCGTCTCGGCGCTCTGGATCGCCTCATTCATCCTGACCTTCACGTTTCCTCTCATCAACGCGGCGATCGGCTCCGCGGCAACCTTCTGGCTCTACGCCGCCATTTGTTTCATCGGATTCGTTTTCATCTGGCAGCGGGTTCCCGAGACAAAAGGAAGAACTCTGGAGCAGATTGAGCAGCAGCTTACACGATGACCCTGCTTGCTGAATTCAAAATTGGCTTGTTCAGCCTCGGTCTCGAAGCCTATTGGTCTCAGTTCGCCGGCCTCAAAGCGCGCCTGTTGAGTTACAACGGGCAGATCGCGGCACGCCTGTCGGATTGCGGTGTTCAGGTCGAAAATTTCGGCCTGGTGGATACGCCCGAGAAGGCTTTTGCCGCCGGTCATCAATTTCGCCGGGCCGATGTCGATCTTATCTTTCTCCACGTCGCGACGTATGGCGTTTCATCCACCGTTCTGCCCGTGGTTCGGCGCGCTAAGGTTCCAGTTATCGTGTTAAATCTCGCCCCCGGCGCCGCCATCGATTATGCCGCCTTCAACCGGATGCAGGACCGGGGCCGCATGACCGGCGAATGGTTGGCCTGGTGCCAAGCCTGTCCGGTTCCTGAAATCGCGAGCGTATTCCGGCGCGCGCATATCCCCTTCTTTCAAGTCACAGGCACGCTTGCGGAGGGTGATGCGGCATGGAATGAAATCGATGAGTGGCTGGAAGCCGCTCGCGTCGTGAACGTAATGGAGCACAACCGTCTCGGCCTGATGGGCCAGTATTACGGCGGCATGCTCGATATCTACTCCGACCTGACACAGCAATGCGCCACGTTCGGCGGCCATATCGAATTAATCGAGGTGGACGAATTATCGGCGCTGCGCCGCGAGGCTTCCGATTCAGAAATTCAGGAACGCGTGGCGCGATTCCAGGACACGTTCGACGTGCAGCCGGACTGTTCCCCGGAAGAACTTCAGCGCGCGGCCAAAACATCCGTTGCGCTGGATCGCTTGGCCGCAAGCCACGACCTCGGTTCGCTGGCGTATTACTATCGCGGAACCGGCAACCCAGAAAACGAAGAGGCGATCAGTTCCATTATTCTTGGAACCAGTCTGCTGACGGGCCGCGGCATTCCGGTTGCCGGCGAGTACGAAGTTAAGAACGCACAGGCCATGAAGATCATGGATTCGTTCGGGGTAGGCGGATCGTTTTCGGAATACTATGCAACGGATTTTGGTGACGATGTCGTCCTGCTCGGGCACGATGGTCCTGGCCATATCGCGATCGCTGAGGGCAAAGTCAGAGTGAAGCCGCTCGGCGTTTACCACGGCAAGGTGGGTCGCGGATTGTCGATCGAGATGTCCGTCAGAAACGGACCGGTCACGTTGCTCTCCGTCGCACAAACAGCCGAGGGCCGGTTGAAGCTGGTCGTGGCGGAAGGCGTTTCGGAACCGGGGCCGATTCTGGAGATCGGAAACACGAACAGCCGTTACCGCTTCGCGTTTGGCGCGCGACAGTTCATGAATGCGTGGAATGCAGAAGGGCCGGCGCATCATTGCGCAATCGGCGTGGGGCACATCTCAAGCAAGCTGCGGAAGTTTGCCGACCTGCTTGCGATGGAATACGTACAGGTATGTTGAGATCAATCGCAACATGGTTCCCGGCGATTGCGGTGGCTGCAGTTTCACTGCACGCTCAGGCCGTTCACATCGATTGGAACAAGATTAAGCGCGTTTCGAATACAACTGCGACGCTGCAGGTGGTTGTGAATCCGCCCCTGCGCCGCGGCTCGGCGATTCACGATCGCGTCTTTTCGGATTTACAGAAGCTGGGGGCGGATTACGTCCGGTACGTTCCGTGGCTGCCGTACCCGAAGCTGGCTGTCGCCGAATTACAGCCGCCCGCAAATGGCCGCACATCCTGGGACTTTTCGTTAATCGACCCGATGACCGAGGATTTCCTGCAGGCCACGAATGGGCATTCCGTCATTTTGAACTTCAGCACCATTCCCGCCTGGATGTTTGTCACGCCGAAGCCGGTTACGTATCCGGCCGATCCGGATCAAGTGGACTGGCACTACACGCAGGGTACGAAGTTGCGCGATCCGTCGATGAAAGAGCTGGGCGATTACTACGCGCGGCTGGTGAGCTGGTATGTGAATGGCGGGTTTACGGATGAGTTTGGGAAGCGGCACGAATCGGGACATCACTTCAAAGTCGATTACTGGGAAGTCCTGAACGAAATCGATTTCGAACACAACATGACTCCCGAGCAGTACACGGCCCGCTACGACGCGATCGTTTCAGCGATTCGCGCCGTAGCTCCGCAGATGAAGTTTGTCGGACTCGCGCTTGCGATGCCGTCGGATAATCCGGCCATTTTCGAGTATTTCCTGGATCATAAGCATCACAAGCCGGGCATACCGCTCGACATGATTTCCTATCACTTCTACGCGAGCCCATCGGCGGATCAGACGCCCGAGATTCAGCAGTTTACGTTTTTCGATCAGGCGGACCGGTTCATCGCTACCGTACGCTACATCGAAGCGATCCGGCAGCGGCTCTCTCCCGAAACACGTACGACTGTGGACGAGATCGGCTCTATTTCGGCCGATGACGGCGGCCAGACCGCGGCCGGCCACGTTACGAAGCCGATTCCGAACTCCTACTGGAATCTCTCCGGCGCGATGTTCGCATATGTGTTCGCGCATCTGGCGGAGCTTGGCATCGATGTGGCCGGTGAATCCCAGCTCGTCGGCTATCCGACGCAGTTCCCAAGTGTTTCCATGGTCGATTGGACCACGGGCGCGCCGAACGCGCGTTTTCGCGTTCTCCAGTTGCTGAAAGACAATTTCGGGCCCGGCGACAAGATCGTCGATAGCTCCGTGAAATCCGGCTACGTTGATGGTCTCGCGGTAATCAAACCAAACGGCGCGCGCAAGCTGCTGCTGATCAACAAGCGTGATCGGCCTTTCGATATGACCATGCCGGAAGAGCCTGCTCAGGTTTCGATTGTCGATCAGAGGACCAAAGGCGGGCCGTACGCGATATCGAAGCCCTCCGGGAGAACGATTCAACTGAGCGGGCTGGCGGTGGCCGTTGTCGATTTCAAATAGATAACCATGTTTAATTTCACTCCCAAGCTCTTGATAATGCGCGCGGTTCTGTGCGGAGGCCGCTTACTGACCCGCGCGGCTCTGCTCGCTTGCTTCAGTGCATCCGTTCTCTTCGGAGCGGAGAAGACCATCGTTGTCGATGGGCATGCAACCGGCCGTATCTATGAAGGATTGGGCGCCGCAAGCGCGGGCGCTTCTTCGCGCCTGCTGATTGACTATCCCGAGCCGTACCGGAGCCAGATTCTTGATTACCTTTTTAAACCCGGCTACGGCGCGGCGTTGCAGCATCTGAAGGTGGAAATCGGGGCCGATGTCAATTCGACGGACGGTTCCGAGCCGAGCCACATGCGATCTCGCAGCGACCACGATTATGAACGCGGCTACGAATGGTGGTTAATGGAAGAGGCGCACCGGCGCAATCCGAATATCATTCTGGATGCACTTGCGTGGGGCGCTCCCGGGTGGATCGGAGGCGGCCACTTCTATTCGCAAGACATGGCAAACTATGTTGCCGATTTCATCCAAGGAGCGAAACGGGTCCATCATCTGGATATCCGCTACACCGGTATCTGGAATGAGCGTCCATACGATCCGGCGTACGTAAAGCTGCTGCACCGGACGCTGCTGCAGCAGGGCATTGGAACGCAGATCGTCTGCTGCGACGATTACCATCGGGACAAGCAGTTCGAAGTGATCGACGCGATGAAGAAAGATCCCGAACTGGCTGCTGCGGTCGCCGCGGTGGGTGTCCATTATCCTCGCGCAACGGCCATTGATCAGTATTCCACGACTCCGCAAGTCAAAGCGAGCGGCAAAAAGCTGTGGTCGAGCGAAGATCAGCCGAATGGAGGCGGCGGGCCGTTTGTCTCTCGCGACTGGCAGGCCGGCGGCCGTATTCTGGCGCAAGTTTATAACCGCAATTATTTGCAGGGCGCTTTCACGAAGACCGAGATCTGGAGTCCCATCACGTCCTATTTTGAAAATCTTGCCGCTCCGCATTCCGGGCTGATGTACGCGAACACGCCGTGGTCGGGGCACTACGACGTGCAGGGCACGATCTGGGCGACGGCGCACACCACCCAATTTGCGCAGCCGGGCTGGCAATACATGGATTCGGCTTCCGGCTTTCTTCCGGGTAACGCGGGCACTTACGTTTCCTTGAAGTCGCCGCAATCGCGCGACTGGAGCATCGTATTAGAAACCGTGGACGCCCATACGCCGCAAGATGTCGACTTCAGAATTGCCGGCGGACTTTCAACCGGCACGGTCCACATCTGGGAAACGAATTCGCACAAGACATTTGCACACGTGGCCGATATCACTCCACACGACAATGCCTTCCATTACACGTTCGAGCCGGATTCGCTTTATTCCCTGACAACGACTACGGGCCAGGGCAAAGGCAGCGCACAGCCGCCGCCCGATAAGCCGTTTCCGCTGCCGTATTCGGAGGATTTCGAGCACACCAAACTGAACCGCACGCCGAAGTATCTGGCCGATCAGGATGGCGCATTTGAAGTGCATCCGTGCGAGCGCCGATCAGGCAATTGCCTGGAACAGGTCATCACCGAAAAACCGATCCCGTGGGGACCGCTTCCGAATCCGTTTACTTTGACGGGCGATTCAAACTGGACAGACTACCGCGTCTCCACCGATGCGCTGGCGACGACATCAAACGAGATCGCGATCATGGGCCGCATTGATTCGGCCAACGTCTTCAGCGACGGCAAAGCGCTCTGGCCCAGCGGATACGTTCTCGAACTTCGCAAGGGCGGCGCGTGGACTCTGCTTTCCACGGCCTACAAAGCGCCAACCCGTACGCTCGCATCCGGAAGCGCGCCAATGGCTGGCTGGTCGCGCCTCGCGCTCGTATTTCAAGGCGATCAGATTACGGCGACGATAAACGGCAAACAGGTTGCGTCCGTTCACGATTCCACTCACAAAGCCGGGATGTTCGCGCTGGGAACAGATTGGGGCCGGGCGCAATTCGACAATGTGAAAACTAGCCGGTAGGAATTCCGAAGCTTTGAGATCGACAGCGTTACCCGAGGCCGGGCGATGCTTGATGGTATGATGATGCCATCATGATGTCGAGAACCCAAATCACGCTTGAGCCAGAGATCCAGCGCCGTGCGCGGCAGCGCGCCGGCGAGTTAGGCATCTCTCTCGCCGAATATGTGCGGCGCCTGCTGGACCGCGATCTTGGAACTGTGCAATCACGGGTAAACCCCGCGATTGTGTTCGATCTGGGCGCTTCTGGCGGCTCCGAAATCGCGCGGAACAAGAGAGCTATGGTTGCCGAGGCTTTCGCTTCCGGCCGCAAGAAGTCGAGATCGCGCTAGCACGCTTTGATGAGTCTATTTGTCGATACTTCAATCTGGTTCGCTGCGGCGGATTCATCAGATGTGAGCAACTCTCGCGCCAAGGCTATCCTCGGCCGCGGCGAGCCGCTGGTTACCAGCGATCATGTCTTAATCGAAACCTGGACCCTCATTCGATACCGCTTACACCGCCATGCGGCGGAGAAGTTCTGGGAAGGGTTACGCGAGGGTGTCGCTGCCATTGAGATTGTTGGCGTAGCGGACCTGGAGACCGCTTGGCAGATTGGCATCACCTATCGTGATCAGGACTTTTCACTTGTTGACCGGACGAGTTTCGCGGTAATGCGCCGGCTCGGCATTGAGCGAGCAGCATCTCTTGACGACGATTTTGCAATTTTTCGCTTCGGACCAAACCGACGTCGGGCTTTCACGATTCTTCGCTAACACCCGCGACGCCGAATGAACCGCGGAACGCATGTGTATCGAGCAGAAATCGTCCAGGCATTACACATCGCCGGCAAGCCAAGCATCCATATCTTTCTGCGCGCGCCCAATTGCGATCGACTACGATTTTTTTGTTGCCGAGTACGCCGAAGGTGCGCTTGCGCGGCGACGCCTCACCCTTTCGTACAATCTCGGCCACAGGGATGCCACGCCGGGTGATGGTCACACGCACCCGCTTCAGCTTGCTTGATGAGCTCCGGCAGTCTGTTCTTAGCTTCCGCCACAGTGTACATCATGCATTCAGTATGGCCATTAAAATAGCCATCGAATACCCCGCGGCTTTCGGGCGGCAATCAGACTGTCGAACGTAACCGTCAGCGGCCGGAATGCCGAGCATAGTTTCGATCAATTAGGGCCTCGATTTTCGCAGTTCAACGCCGGTTTGCTCCCCTTCCCTGATGAATCTGCCCGTTGGCCGTTGCTTATCGCTGAAAACAAAAGCAATTGTTATACTTAAGCTGTTCCTATGCCCCCCACTGGCCTAGCATACGAGACCGTAGCCCCTTCGGATTTTGCGCCGGTGAGCGGCCGTTTAAAAAAGGTCATTCTGCTCAAACCGCGCGGGTTCTGTGCGGGCGTGGTGCGTGCCATCGACGTGGTTAAAATCGCTCTCGATCTCTACGGAGCGCCCATCTATGTGCGTAAAGAAATCGTGCACAACCGGCATGTGGTGGATGAACTGCGCCGGGCTGGAGCCATTTTCGTCGAAGAACTGAGCGAAGTTCCGGAAGGGGCACGGGTGATCTTCAGCGCGCATGGCGTCTCGCCGGCGGTACGCGCCGAAGCCAAGGAGCGGCGGTTGCAGGTGATCGATGCTACGTGTCCGCTGGTTACGAAGGTTCACCTGGAAGCAGTCCGGTTCGCAAAGCAGGGCTATACGATCATCCTCATCGGACATCGCGATCACGACGAAGTGACCGGAACTTTAGGCGAAGCACCAGAGAGCACGATTCTTGTTTCCGATGTCGAGGATGTGAACCGGCTTGAGATCAGAGATCCTGAGCACGTTGTTTATCTGACCCAGACCACTCTTTCGCTGGATGAGACCAAAGACATTGTTAAGAGGCTGATGGTGCGATTCCCGAAGATCGTCGGTCCGAAGACCCAGGACATCTGCTACGCAACCGAGAACCGGCAGTTGGCCGTCAAAGCGGTAGCGCCACTTTGTCAGGCACTGCTGGTGGTGGGATCGCAAAATAGTTCGAATTCGCGCCGGCTGGTTGAAGTTTGCGAAAAGGCGGGTGTTCCGGCTTATCTTCTGGATGATTGCAGCGAGGTTCAGGCGCGCATGCTTCAGGGTGTTGAGACCGTGGCGGTCACCGCGGGCGCATCGGCTCCGGAACATCTGGTTGAGGAATTGATCAGCCATCTGCGAACACAAGGATACGCAGAACTGGAAGAAGCTGAGATAAAGGAGGAGGACGTGCGCTTTACGCTTCCTTCCGACCTGGAGAGCTTTACGCCTCGCCTCCATACAGTTCGTACTTAACGTCCAAATGATATTGCCTAAACGATGAAATCAAGTCTGCAGATTTCAGAGTCCCTGAACCTGGCTGCGGTGGATGCCATCCGGAAGACCTCGTACGCACTTTTGCAGCGGCAATCGAAGGAGGGTTTCTGGTGGGCGGATCTTCGTGCCGACAGTACGCTTGAATCCGACTACATCATGATGGAGCTTTGGCTTCATCCTCCAATCGATGGAGTCTGGAATCCTCCAACCCGCGCGAAGGTAGAACGCGCCGTCGATGCAATCCTGGCCCGGCAGCTTGATGATGGTGGATTTAATATCTATTGGGGCGGTCCTTCGGAGGTCAACGCCTCCATCAAGGCATACTTCGCGCTGAAAGTGGCGGGTATCCCGGCAACCGATGCGCGCATGCAAAGATTGTGCAGCCGTATTCGCGAACTGGGCGGACTTCAGGCGGCCAATAGCTACGTCCGCATAAATCTCAGCCTGTTCGATCTTTATCCGCGCACCGCGTGCCCATCCATTCCCCCCGAAATCATCCTGTTGCCGTTCAATTTCATTTACCAGATGTCGTCCTGGACGCGCGCCATCGTGATTTCGCTTTCAATTGTGCATGCGAGCGATCCACACCGGCCCGTCCCGGCAGGATTCAATCTGGAGGAACTTTACCTTCCGGGCGCGCCCATGCTCCCGAAGCGCGATCGAAAGCTATTCAGTTGGCGCAATTGCTTTCTGGTCGTTGACCGCTGCCTGAAGATTTACGAAAAGGTTGGTCCGAAATCGCTCCGGAACTACGCGATGGACAAATGCGCGGATTGGATGATCGAGCATTTCGAAGCTTCAGACGGCTTGGGCGCTATTTATCCATCCATGCAGTATGCGGTCATGGCGCTGGAAGTGCTGGGCTACGGCGCGGATTATCCGCTGCGCATCGAAGCGGAGAGGCAGTTCAATCACCTGATGGTGGATGATGGCGAGCGCGGTTTCTACATGCAGCCATGCTTTTCGCCGGTATGGGACACGGCGATTGCGGCTTTTGCCCTGGCCGAAACCGAAAATCCGCCTGCCGCGGCCCTGCGCCGCACAGCAGACTGGCTGCTCTCGAAGGAAGTCCGCCGCAAGGGCGACTGGAGTGCCAAACGGCCCGAAGCCGAGCCATCCGGGTGGGCATTCGAGTTCAATAACGATTTCTATCCGGACGTAGACGATACGGCGATGGTGCTGCTGGCCTTTGAGAAAGCACGCGCGTCGGATCCAACCGCGCAACGGGAATGCGAGAAGCGTGCAATTGACTGGCTACTCGCCATGCAGAGCAGCGACGGGGGTTGGGCGGCATTCGACGTAAACAACAACTGGAAGATTCTGAGTCATGTGCCATTCGCGGATCACAACGCGATGCTCGATCCCTCCTGTCCGGACATCACTGGTCGGGTGCTGGAGGCGCTGATGCGGTGCGGCTTGGGGACCACTCACCCGGCTGTACAACGAGCAGTCGATTACCTTCTGCGCGTGCAGGAGAGCGACGGAAGCTGGTACGGCCGCTGGGGCGTCAACTACATTTACGGAACATTCCTCGCCTTGCGCGGACTGCGCGCTGCCGGCCTGAGCGAGAATGAGCCCAGTATTCAGCGGGCGCTCGAATTTATACGTGCCTATCAGAACCGGGACGGAGGCTGGGGCGAGAGCTGCGCCAGCTACGACGAGAACCGTTTCATTTCCAACCCCAGCACGCCTTCGCAAACCGCGTGGGCGATCCTCGCGCTGCTTGCAGGGGGCGATATCCGAAGCGAAAGCCTATACAACGGCGTCGAATATTTAGTTCGGACACAGCGGCCGGATGGGAACTGGAACGAAGACTATTGCACGGGAACAGGATTTCCGCGCGTTTTTTATCTGGCGTATACGGATTACCGGAATACGTTTCCGCTATTGGCTCTGGCCGCGTATTTGAAGGCAACCAGTTCCTCGGACGAAGAGTTGATGGCGATGAAAAGAGGCGCTTGAATTGAGGGATTCACTATGAGATTTCCACTGTCCATGACCGTAGGGATGGGCGCATACATTGCGAAGAACAAATTCAATCCCCGGCCGGAGTGGCAAAAAAATATTACCGGCGCGGATGATTCCGCCAACCCCTTCAAGATCATCATGCACACCCGCATGGCGGATGAACCGGCTTTTGAGCATCCGATGATCAACAAGCGATTCCCGCTGGTCCTAATGCTGGAACCGCTGCATGCTTGCAATCTCACCTGCACCGGCTGCGGCCGCATTCGCGAGTATGAGAGCACCATCAGTGAGCGGCTCAGCGTGGAGCAATGCCTGAAAGCTGTCGATGAGTGCGGCGCGCCCACCGTATCCATTTGCGGCGGCGAGCCTATGCTGTATCCGGAAATTGGCCGCTTGTGCACGCAGATTCTGGCCCGCGGAAAGAACATCATCCTTTGCACTAACGGCATGTTCATCCGCAAGAAGATCAAGCAATTTAAACCGGATTCACGCTTCTTCTTCAACGTTCACCTGGACGGCATGGAAACGAATCATGACCTTGCAGTGGAGCGGTCGGGCGTTTTCAAGGAAGCGATCGAAGGGATCAAGGTCGCTAAGGCGAACGGATTTAAGGTTTGCACGAATACGACGGTTTACAAAGAGACCGATATGAAGGAGATCGAGGAACTCTTTACGTTTCTCGAAGGTCTGAACGTCGACGGGTTTCTGATTTCGCCGGCGTACGGCTACTCCGCGGTTAACCAGCGCGAGATCTTTATGACACGCGACGACATCGTGGAGAAATTCCATGATATCGACCGTCTGGCCAAGCGATTCCGCATTAACAACACGCCGACTTACCTGGACTTCCTGAAGGGTGATCGCAAGCTCCCCTGCACAGCGTGGGGAAATCCAACGTATAACGTGAAGGGCTGGAAGGGTCCGTGCTACTTGATTACCGATGCTCATTACGGCACGTTTGAAGAATTGATGACAAAGACCCAGTGGAATCATTATGGCGAAGGGAACGACCCGCGCTGTGACCACTGTATGGTTCATTGCGGGTACGAACCGTCCGCTGCGCTCGGCATCAATTCGAAGTTGACCGACACGTTGAAGCTGGTAAGTTGGGCGTTCCGTTAGAGCGCTTTGCCTCTCAGTTTAGTGACGGGCGCCAGTGGCTTCCTTGGCTGGCATGTAGCTCACGCGCTTTTAGAACGGAGCCACAGTGTCCGTGCGCTGTGCCGTCCCGCAAGTAAAATCCGCGAACTGGACGTGGAGCGTGCGACCGGCGATCTGCGCGATCCCGAATCTCTGGCGCGGGCCGTAAAGGGATGCCAGCTTGTCTTTCACGTGGCTGCTGATTACCGGCTCTGGTCGAAGGATCCGCAGGAGTTGTACCGCTCGAACGTTGACGGTACACGCAACCTGCTGGACGCTGCCGAGCGGGCCGGCGTCGAGCGGATCATCTATACCAGCACGGTGGGCTGCATCGGGATGCCGAAGGGTCGAAATGGCGATGAGGATACTCCCGTGACGATCGAGGATATGGCCGGCCACTATAAGCGCTCGAAGTGGCTCGCCGAACAGATCGCGCTCGAAAGGTCACGCGCCGGTGCGCCGGTTGTCATCGTGAATCCTACTGCGCCCATTGGCGACCACGATTGGAAGCCAACACCGACAGGTAAAATTATCGTCGATTTCCTGCGAGGAAAGCTGCCGGCGTTCGTGGATACAGGCCTGAACCTGGTTGATGTCCAGGACACCGCGATGGGTCACCTGCAGGCCGCGGAAAAGGGACGCGCCGGGGAACGCTACATCCTTGGATGCGAAAACCTAACTTTGGAACAGATTCTGTCGCGGATTTCGCGCATGGCCGGCAAGCCTGCCCCAAAGATCAAGCTTCCCTATGCAGTAGCGTACGCGACCGGAGTGGTGACAACCGCCTGGGCAAACATAAGCGGCCACGCGCCAATCGCTCCGTTGGAAGGCGTAAGAATGGCGCGCAAGAAGATGTTTGTCAGCCACGCCAAAGCAACACGTGAATTGGGGTTCTCGCCCGGGCCAGTGGATGCCGCTCTCGCGCGAGCGATTGAATGGTTCCGCGCGAATGGGTACTGTTGACGGGACTCATGTTTCGAAAGCGAAGTATAATTCACGGATGAAGGTTGTAATTCTCTGCGGCGGTCTGGGCACGCGCCTGCGCGAAGAAACGGAGTTTCGCCCGAAACCGCTGGTCGATGTCGGCGGCCGTCCCATTCTGTGGCACATCATGAAGCTGTACGCGTACCATGGCTTCCGTGATTTTGTGCTTTGTCTGGGGTACCGCGGCAACATGATCAAAGAGTATTTCCTGAATTACGAAGCGATGAATAACGATTTCACTATCTGCCTCGGAAAGAAATCGCAAATTCACTACAATGACAACCACGAAGAGCAGGACTACTTCGTAACTCTGGCTGAAACCGGCGCCGAGTCGATGACCGGCGGGCGCGTGAAGCGCATCCGGAAATACATCGAGGACAAAGACCGCTTCATGGTCACTTATGGCGATGGCGTCAGCGATGTGGATATCTGCAAGGTGCTGGACTTTCATCGCAGCCACGGAAAGATCGCAACGGTCACAACGTTTCGGCCTGTTTCCCGCTTCGGAATTCTGGATATTAACAAGTCCAACCAAGTGATGAACTTCATCGAAAAGCCGAAATCCGATGCCTGGGCGAGCGCCGGGTATTTTGTCTTTGAGAACAAGATTTTCGATTACCTCGATGGCGATCAATGCGTCCTTGAGCGCGAACCGCTGGAGCGCCTGGCCGCGGAAGGCGAGTTAATGGCGTACCATCACGACGGCTTCTTCTTCGCCATGGACACGTACCGCGAATACCAGGTGCTAAACGAGTTGTGGAAGTCGGGCGAAGCGCCATGGAAGAAGTGGGCATGAGCGGAGAGATCTGGCGAGACCGCCCGGCGCTGATCACAGGCGCCACCGGACTGGTAGGTAGTTGGTTGACGCGCCGCCTGGTTGAATCAGGAGCGGATGTGGTTTGCCTGGTTCGTGACTGGGTGCCGCAAAGCGAGTTGGTACGCAGCGGGACGCTCGACCACGTGAAGATAGTACGAGGCGACGTATGCGATCGCGAGTTGATTGAGCGCACGCTCGGCGAATACGAAATCAACACTGTTTTTCATCTCGCTGCCCAGACCATCGTCGGCATAGCCAACCGTAATCCAATCTCAACGTTCGAGAGCAACATCGCCGGGACGTGGAATGTGCTGGAAGCCTGCCGCCGCTCGCCCGCCGTGAAGGCGATTGTAGTCGCTTCTTCCGATAAGGCTTATGGCGACCAGGAAAAACTGCCGTATTCGGAAGATACTCCGCTCGAAGGCCGGCATCCATATGATGTGAGTAAATCTTGCGCGGACCTGATCGCGCAGGCATATGGAAAGACATATGGCTCGCCGGTCGCCATTACTCGCTGCGGCAATTTCTACGGCGGCGGCGATTTGAACTGGAATCGTATTGTGCCGGGCACCATTCGCTCCGTGCTACGTGGGGAGCGCCCGATAATCCGGTCGGACGGCCGGTTTGTTCGCGATTATTTCTATGTCGAGGACGGTGCTGCGGCCTACATGATGCTTGCCGAACTGATGCTTACCCAAGCGGACCGCGTGCGCGGCCAGGCATTCAACTTCTCGAACGAGATTCAAGTGGCGGTTACAGAACTGGTGAATCGCATCCTTGAAAAGATGAACTCATCGCTTCAGCCTGATATCCGCAACGAAGCGTCCAACGAAATTCGCCATCAATACCTGAGCGCGGAATCGGCTCGAACCAGCCTGGGTTGGCATCCCTTGTTCACGCTGGAAGAAGGGCTGACGCGCACCATCGAGTGGTATCGCAATTTCCTGGAAGGAGCTTTTCATGAGTTCTCAGACCGAGAGCTTGCGGGATCGCATTCTCGATCTGGTAAGTGAATATCACGAGGTTGCCTTCGCCCAGCAGCCGTTCATTCCAGGGGAGACCCCGGTACCGGTTTCGGGCCGGGTGTTCGATGCCGAAGACATGCGGTACCTGGTCGATTCCTCGCTTGATTTTTGGCTGACCACAGGCCGTTTCGCGGCACAGTTTGAAAAGCAGTTCGCCCGCTGGTTCGGCATTCGTACCGCAACGCTGGTCAACTCCGGCTCATCGGCGGATCTGCTCGCTGTCACTTCTCTGACGTCGCCTAAGCTGGGCGATCGGCGGCTGGCGCCTGGAGACGAAGTCATTACTGTCGCCGCCGGCTTTCCGACAACAGTTAATCCGATTATCCAGAACGGACTCATCCCGGTTTTTCTGGATGAACATATCCCGACCTACAACATCGACACAAGCCTGTTGGAAGAAGCCCGCTCTAATCGAACACGGGCCGTGGTCATTGCGCACACGCTTGGTAATCCGTTCAACTTAGCAGCAGTTACAGAGTTCGTCCGGAAATACGATTTGTGGCTCGTGGAAGATTGCTGTGATGCTGTTGGCGCCACTTACAACGGCCAAAAGGTCGGCACGTTTGGGGATCTGGCCACGGTGAGCTTTTATCCCGCCCACCACATCACCATGGGCGAAGGCGGCTGTGTTCTGACGGAAAAGCCGTTGTTGAAGACGATCCTCGAATCGTTTCGCGACTGGGGCCGCGACTGCTGGTGCGAACCGGGCAAAGCAAATACTTGCGGAAAGCGATTCGGCTGGCAGCTTGGCCAACTCCCTTACGGCTACGACCATAAGTACACTTACTCGCATATTGGCTACAACCTGAAGATGACCGACATGCAGGCGGCTGTTGGCGTGTCGCAGTTGAAAAAACTGCCGGAGTTTATCGCCAGACGCCGCGCGAACTTCGCGACCCTACGCATGGGATTTCAGGATCTCGAAGAATTTTTCATCTTGCCGGAAGCAACGCCCAATTCCGAACCAAGCTGGTTTGGTTTTCCTATCGCCGTGCGGCCTGATGCACCGTTCAACCGCAATCAGGCCATTGCCTTCCTGGAAAGCCGGAAGATTGCGACTCGTCTTCTGTTCGGCGGCAACCTGCTGCGCCAACCTGCGTATCAAGACATCAAGCACCGCGTCATCGGATCTCTCGAGAATACCGACTTCATCATGAACCAGGTCTTCTGGGTTGGCGTCTTTCCGGGTCTCACATCGGAAATGCTTGCGTACATGCTGGACGTGTTTCATCAAATGCCGGTTGCGCACCTGGTCACGTTGTAGGGCATGCCCCACGCGCTCGGCGGCGACCTCGATCACGTTCTCGCGCACACTTCCGATATCTGGGATGCACTACGCGGACAGAACATTCTCATCACCGGCGGGACCGGCTTTGTCGGCACTTGGCTGGTTGAGAGCTTTGTCTGGGCGAACGAGCGCCTTCAACTCGATGCCCGGGCATTTCTATTGACACGCAATCCGGATGCGTTTCGTGCAAAAGCTCCGCAGGCGGCGAATCACTCTTCAATTCATTTCCTAATGGGCGATGCGCGTTCGTTCACGTATCCCGACGGCGAGTTTCCATTCGTGATTCATGCCGCTACTGAGCAAGGGCACGCTCCAGGTACATTCGATCTGGATTTGCAGGCGACCAAACATGTTCTGGAATTCGCCCGAACCCACGCAACAAAGCGGCTTCTGTTCACGAGTTCCGGCGCAGTCTACGGCAGACAACCGCCAAATTGGACTCACATTCCGGAAGAATATTCTGGCGCACCGTCCACGGTCGATCTCAATTCTGCCTATGGCCACGCCAAGCGCGCGTCGGAGTTTCTGTGTGCGATGTACGCGCAGCAGTTCGGATTCTGTGCGGTTATCGCCCGCCTGTTTGCCTTCGCCGGTCCCCATCTGCCGCTCGACCTAAACTTTGCCATTGGAAACTTTGTACGCGACGTGCTCGGGGGCGGCCCTGTTCGTATTGCGGGAGATGGCACGCCATATCGTTCCTATCTCTATGCTGCCGATCTTGCTATCTGGCTTTGGACGCTTTTGATGCGCGGCGAATCTGCACGGCCATACAACGTCGGGTCGGGTGAGGATCTCAGCATTGCCGATCTTGCACGAACCGTGGTTGAAAACACCGTTCCGGGAACGCGGATCGAAATCGCACGGCAGCCCATTCCGGGAGCAATGCCATCCCGCTACGTGCCTTCCGTGGAGCGAGCGCGCAGCGAACTTCGACTTACTCCGCTTATCCGGCTGGATGAGGCCGTTCGCCGGATGTACAGATGGAATCGCGGCTCCTCAATTGCTGCGCAGAGCGATCATGGGATCGATACGTGAGGCTCGCCGCGCAGGCAGGTATCCCGCAACAAGCGCGACCGCACCGAGCACCAGAACGATACCGGCAAAAGTAACCGGATCCGTTGGGCTGGTGCCGAACAGGAGTGAAGCGATCCACTTGGCCGCTGCAAATGATGCTATTGTTCCGACCGCAATTCCGATGATTGCCAGTCGCATTGTCCGGGCCATTACGCCGAGTTGCACTCGCGGACCAGTGGCGCCCAATGCCATCCTGATACCGATCTCCTGTCTTCGCGTCGTGACTGAATAAGAGATAACTCCATAAATTCCCAGCGATGCCAGAACGAGGCCAAGCGCCGCGAAGCTGCTGACCAACAGCACAAAAAATCGTCGTGGCGAAACCGCGTGATCCACAATCTGCTGCAGCGGCCGAAATTCGGTTGCAGACTGTCCTGGATTCATTGAGCGCAGTGTGCGCATCACGCTCGACTGCAGCGCGGCAAGCGGAAGCTGCGTCCGCACTACCAACTCCGCTCCTTCTGGACCGGCCTGGGTCATGGGTAGATACATCTCAGGGCTCGACGCATCTTCCACGCTGCTTTCCCGAACGTTGGAGATGATGCCGATCACTCGTGTATCGCGGCCATTTACCACCGAAAGACGTCCGAGCGGGTCTTCTCCCGGCCAATGGTAATGCGCGGCGGCCTGGTTGATGATGACGACGCGCCCGCTGCTGGCGGTATCATGCCAGTTAAAGTCGCGGCCTTCGCGCAAATGCATGCCCATGGCGCGAAGATAGCCCGGCGTGACCACATACACGAGCGAGTCCTGAAGTTCTCCCTTACGGTACACCCTTCCCTTTGCGTGGAAATCCCAACTTCGATTGCGATCCAGGGGGAGCATGTCCGCAATTCCGGCCGCTTCGATGCCCGGCAGCGCGTCGACGCGGCGCAAGATTTCCTGTAGGATCGCACCACGGCGCGCGGCGCTGCCTTGGTCGTCGTAATCGATCTTAATAGCGGCCGCACGGCTTGGCTGGAATCCCAGATCCACGTCGAGCACGCGAAGAAAACTACGCAGCAGCAGACCCGCGGCAATCAGCAACACGCAAGCCAGCGCCACCTCGGAGATTACCAGGGCAGCGCGTAGACGCTCGTGCTTGCGGCCTGCGCTCATACCGTGGCCAGAATCTTTGAGAGCGTCTTGCAGGCTGCCTCCGGATATCCTGAGCCCGGGAGCAAGCCCGAACAGAACGGCGGCAGCTACGGCGATAAGTAACGTCCAGAGCAGAGCTGCGCCGTCCACTCGCACGCTGCT
The DNA here is from genome assembly GCA_035475915.1 of Bryobacteraceae bacterium. GTDB lineage: Bacteria > Acidobacteriota > Terriglobia > Bryobacterales > Bryobacteraceae > Bog-105. The sequence continues at coordinate 34,669 of DATIMA010000236.1, read as the reverse complement.
GAGCAACGGCAGCGCAATCGATCCTTGATGGGCAAGGTAGGTGGTGATGACAAAAGCCAGGCCCCAGCCGAGCAACGCACCCGCGCTGGACAAAACCAGGCTCTCGGTAAGCATTTGGCGAAAGAGTCGCGTTCGTCCAGCGCCAAGCGCGCTACGCATGGCGAATTCCTTGCTTCGCGCCGCGGATCGCGCCAGCAGGAGATTCGAAAGGTTTACGCAGACGATAAGCAAAATCAGACCTACGGCGCACCATAGGACGATCAATGAACGGCGTAGCTTCCCGCTGACATAATCTTTGAGTCCGGTAATCGTCGCCGTGTAGTCTTCAAACCACTCCGGGTGCGCGGCTTTGAGGCGCGGGAAAAGAACATTCGATTCTGCCTGCGCCTGAGCCACTGTCACTCCAGGTTTGAGCCGGCCAACCAACGCAAGCGTGTTTCCCCACGTGCGCCAGAAATCCATAATCGCCGGAACAAAGAAGTCCACTTTCAACCCCGGCGAGAACACTGAGCCGAAATCGAACGTTTTCGGGAGTATGCCTACAACGGTTACTATTTGTTCGTTTAGCGTAATCGTCTGCCCGATCATCCTTGGATTGCCCGCGAACTGCTGCTGCCAGAATGGATAGCTCAGTAGGGCTGCCGGCCTGCCGCCTTTCTGGCATTCTTCACGAGAGAAGAGCCGGCCGAAAGCGGGCTGGACACCTAGCGTCTTAAAAAAGTTCCCGGCCACCTGCACGCCAAATACAGGCAGCGGCTCGCCGTAGCCCATCAACCTATACTGGATGGAATTGTAAAAAGTCTGGTAGCTGGTTACTTCCTGAAAAGACTTGTTGTGTCGTTGAAACTCTTCAAAGGCATCCACGGTGAATGTTACGGAGGATAGGCCGCCTTCGCCCTTATTTGCGGCAAGCCAGGTGAGCTGTTGTGCATTCGGAAACGGTAGAGGTCGCAGCAGAACCGTATCCACCACGCTGAAAACCGCGGTGTTCGCGGCGATACCCAAGGCCAGAATCAGCACCGCAATAATCGTAAAAGAGCGGTCGCGGCGCAGCATGCGCATCGCATAACGCAGATCCTGGACAAGAACATCGAGCGCCAGAAATCCTCGTGCTTCGCGATGCTGTTCCTTTGCTTGCTCGACTCCGCCGAAACGGATATACGCCTGGCGGCGCGCTTCTTCCGGAGAAAGGCCGTTCCGCAGATTTTCCTCAATCGCAAATTCCAGATGCGAAGCAACTTCATCGCCCAGTTCGCGATCCAAAGGCTCCTTGTGGAAGAAGGCGCGCAGGCGGTTCAGCGCCTGCCGGATCGCGTCTGTCATTGCTTCCCCTCGTCATGCTGCATGGAAAGAACGCGGCCCATGACACTCGATAGCCTTTGCCAGTACGCGGTGTCCTCCAGGAGCTGTTTGCGGCCTCGCTTCGTAATGGAATAAAACTTAGCTTTGCGATTGTTGTCCGACGTACCCCATTCGGCCGCAATCCATCCACGCTGTTGCAGCCGGACCAGCGATGCGTAAATCGTCCCCTGATTCAGCAGAACCTCATTTCCGCTTACCTGCTCGATCCGCCGCGCTATTCCGTAGCCGTGCAGCGATCCCATCGCAGCGAGTGTCTGCAGGACCATAAGATCCAAGGTCCCCTGCAGCAAGTCTAGTTTCGAATCCGCCATCCGGCCTCCTGTGGTAGTACCACATTAACATGATGAATTAGGGCTGCATACCCAAAGTCACCACCCGGTCCGGCATCGGCGGCGTTCGTCCAAGCAGGCTCAACACCGTCGACGCAAAGTTCAGGCTGTCGCAGGGCTGAACGATCTGTTCCGTTGGTATGCCGGCGCCGGCCATCATCCACACCGAGTGCGTCGAGATTCGCAGAAAGCTGCCGTGATTTCCGCCCGGATTCGGAAATCGTGTATTGAAGTTCCAGTGATCGGAAGCAAAAACGTGCAAATCTGCTTGCACCAATTCACGCCTCCGCTTCTCGTAACGCAACAGCACCGGATTCGCCCCCGGAGGCCCCGGGACATTGTTCTCGACTGGAGAAAGCTCCTCGACAACGCCGATGACCCCATTTGAATAGCGGGTCTGGTGAATCGCTTCGAACCACTCACGCTCGGTATGCCAGCCGCAAAGCCATTGCGCGCGGTCCACATCTGCCGGGAGATTCAGCTTGGGATCTTCAAATAATTGCAGCGGCAGTCCGGCGCGCCAGGGTTGATCCTGCCACGTGATCTTGCCGGTTTCGTCCTGCTGCAGATCACGTACTGGCTTCACGGAAATGTTGTGCGCAGTATCAGTCAGGATTACAAGCTGGCTATCGTCGTCGCGGTACAACCAATAAGCGTGCTTGTCCCGCTCATCCGGCAGACGCATCATCATGAAGTCGATAGGCCGGTCGGAGAGGGCCGCTTGCGGACTATTTCGCGCTCGCCGGCTTGCAAGTAAGGAGAAATAGTTTACATACCGGAAAGATTCTTCTCCGTCAATGTGTCCCTTTGTGTCCAATACCAGGCCGAGCGGACCCGGCCCGGCGATGTAGTGCTGCAGATCGCGGACGGTGTTGTGATCACCCAGACTCATCTCCGGGACCAGGTCCGGGATCTTTTTTGCGAAGACTTGCGCCGGATCAGGATGAAGAGCAAGCAATGCACGCAGGTGCGCCGCATAGTCGACGTACGCGGTGTGTTCCTGCTCCCAATCCAGCAACTCATCTTTTAGACGCCTGGCCGCCTTGTCTTTGCCGCTTTTGCGCTCTTCCGCGGTCCACTTCTTTGGTAACTGTGCGACAACTTCCTTTCGGATTGCAATGGCCTGCTCCAGCGCAGACATTTCCTCATCCAGTTGGTTAGCGGTCCCGGTCCAGGCGGCCTTATGCCGGTCAATCGTGCCTTGCAACAACGCCGCTGCCGCGCGACGGACATCCGCCGGCAAATCGTTGCGGGAGAGTTGCAGCAGGAGGATGTGAATCTTGTTCAGATCGCTGTTGCGCAGTTGAATTGCCGCACGTTCATTACCGTCGATATCGAGCCATGCGGTCGGATAGTGCGATGCCTCGTTCTTCAGATAGAACGACAGCGTACTGGGCGTTATAACGCGGTGCACCAGCGGATCGAGGCCCCTGAGTTTGTAATCGCTGAGCTGGACCCGATTTGTTATGACGTGATGCGCGCCGCCATCCGCGCTGTTCAAGAGATCAGGCAGGCTGAAACTCTGGCTGATAACCCCCGGCACGTTATTCATTCCGTGATCTGAAACAACGGCCAGCACCGTCTGTTGCGCCAGCGGCGTTGCCTGGATTCTGGTCCAGATGCGTCCTGCCAAAGCATCCAGGCGCTGCAGCACGGCAAACTGCGCCGCGGGGTCGTTAGTCGCGTGCCCTTCGTGATCGACTTCCCCAATAAACAGGTCCAGGTACAACACGCTGGGCTGCGTCAGCCTCTGGTCGAGTTCCATCTCCAGTTGTTTCTGCAGCTCAGCATCGAGACTCGGCGATCCGAGACCTTCAAGCATCGAGAAGAGGGCCTTGGAGGAGAAGCGTCGCGCCAGAACACTTTTCAAAGTCCTCCAGCGAACTCCACGTTGAAAAAGCTGGAATCCCTGATAGATCTGCGAATATTGAAAGCGATCGGCGACCAGGGGAATACCGGCCCGATCCAGCACCTCTACTCCCGGCATGTCCACGTGACGGCTGCGCGCATAACTGAGATAGAACGGGAAGAAGTTCAGGTAGTCATACACTTGCCCGGTGTAGCGATCGTACTCAACGTTCCCCCGGATCACCGTATGCTGCCCGGTATCCAGCATCGACCAGGAGGGTGCAGACAGGCTTATGCCACGCGTGTAGAAATTCTGGAACACCGTACCGTTCTCGCCGAAGATATGCGCGAACCACGGCAGACGGGGGCGGCCGGTCTCCGGGTCCATCTGGCGCATCGCATCGTACAGCATGTCTGCGCCAAGTCCATCCACCTTCAGAATCACCATCCGTTGGGCAGCGGGTTGAGTAGCGGCCGCCTGCGAAAGCGTCGCAAGCGTGAGCGCAAGTAGGGCTGTGCCAGCCCAAGCCATCGCAGGCCGGTGATGGGCTATCACCGCAGAGTTTCCGCGCTTTGGGGGATCGGCGAAGCGATTACCCCGGGAGCCGCTCCCGGACGCCCGTCAAGGCCGTTGCGATCTAGAACGTTAATAGCGCCGAGGCATTCGGTGCGCAGGACTGAGTCTCCCGACAACTCCTGCAAGGCTTGCAGTGTATCCCGCACGTGCGTACGGACTTTTGCGGAACGGACGCGCGGCATCAACATACTCAATTCTGTTACTGAATCTTGCACTCGGGAAGACGAGTAAGCCACTTCGGGCGGCGTTCCCGCCTTCACCAGTGAATCGAGAAAGCTGAGCTGCGTCTGAATGCGGCGATAACAATCGAGTACCACCAAATCGCCAACATCAGGTTTCGCCCGGTGGGTGTAGCGGTGTAGAGTCGCGGCATGCAACAGCGCGTGCGCAACGGCGCTGGTCCTGCTCTCTCCAAACGAAGCCAATTCCGAACGCCTGTCCTTGTCAAGTTGAGAGAGCAAGGATCCGCCGGGCCCGGCTTCCTGCTGTAAGCGGGCGTAGCGCACGGACGCAGCGCGAATCTCGTCGGCTGGCGCGGTTTCCAGCGGATTCACTGCCAGCGAGCGAATCCGTTCCTGCATCTCCTTGCGAAGCGCCGGTTCGAGCTGCTGATCGAGCGCGAGCGCAACTCGAAACTGCGAGTAGCAATCTAAACGTTCTGCCTGATCTGTCGCGCTGCCACGCCGTGATACTACAAAATTGTAAAGGTCTGCACCCAAATAGTAATACCAGTTAGTAAAATGCGAAATGCCGATGACACCGCTAGTTATCTCATTGATAGCGCGCTGGGCAAGCTCATGTCCGCGGATGTGGAGTTTGTCGCGGAAGTCAATCAGCAGCAGAGGGACCTTCGGATAGTTCAAGCTGTAAACACCCAGCGGCATTAGCCGTATTGTCGTGGCCGGGGGGCCGGCCCCGGGTTCGTTTGGCGCGACGAGCTGGCCGTTCGAGTCGATGGTGCGCTGGTAAACCGGCCCCTTCCAGTCCTTCAAGCGTTCGTCGTTCCAGGGATCTTTAATGTTCAACAATTTCCAAATAGGACCAAGCGCCGTCCCAACCGGTTGGTGCGACTCGGCAACCGGGAACCAGAGAATGGCATACTGCTGGGAATCTCCAGCCATATCCAGAGGTTGAAAGAGCAGCCCTGTCCGCTCGGCGCATTCACGAAGCACCTCCCAATTGCGGGTTCGAATGCGTTCCTGCTCAAAACCCGCTTCCTTACCCAGATGTGCAGCCTGCCGCTCGCTGGCGAACCCGCCCAGCAACTTCTTCCGCAATTCCAGGCGAGCCGTTACCGTATTGAGCTGCTTCTGGGTCAGCGCGTCGCGATCGTTAGAAGCCGGAGCGTTCCGAAGGTAACTTATGGCTTCCTCCAGATGGAGCCGTTCATGATCCATTTCATTAGTGCGGTATGCGCGCGAACTGGCGCGAATCGGGGTGGTCATCGGATCCAGCATGGTCCACTGCAACACGTCGCGGCCAATTCCTGACAGTATCCGGTGATGAGGGGCGGTCAAGTCCATCAGAGGACTGACGCGGCCGCCTGGATCCGGCGACGATCCGGACCCTACACGCCAATAAAAAAACGGCACGGCGGAAAGCAGCCGCTTGTCCCAGCTCGGCCGTGTATAGCTCAGCAGCCAGACGCACGTGACGCGGTCATTTGCAAGATTGGTATCGCCCAATGTATCGCGCAGGAGCGCAACCACGGGCGTATCTTGTGCAACGCCCAACGGACTTTCGCAAGAGCGGCAAAACAATGTCAGCAGTTGAGCGGTGTCGCCCACAGGTGTGACTTTCCAAAAATAAGAGGAAGGTTTACCGTCCGCAAGGACTGGAAACTGCTGTCTTTTCTCAATATCCACGGCCCGCGCCAAAAACGCGCACGCCAACAACAAGAGGAGTGATCGCGAGAATCGAGCCATGCAGAATCTAGTTCCTTACAAGGCTCGATGCAATTGAAGAGCCGAACGGCCCAGGATAATCACAAGCGCAATCGGCATGACGCCCAAGTAAAAATTCTGGTTTATTCATCCGTGTTACGGTAAAAGGGAGTGCATTTCGATACCGCCCTGAATCTGCTCTGGGTCGCGCTCGGCGTGTTAGCCTTGGCCGGCGCCATCCGCACCAGACTCAGGCAGCCTTCCGCCGGAAACAGGGCTCCGGCATGGCTGCATATCGCAGGCGTTGCTCTCATCGTTGCGGCCCTCTTCCCGTACATCTCCGCGACCGACGACGTACTGCGCATTCAACATCTTAACGCGCAGCAGGATCACCAGCATCCAGACAAGAAGCACAGCAACGACAACCTGATTCGCCTGTACGAGACGATGGACACCCCGCTGATTTCTTCCGCGGTGGTTCTAGTATTTGCAACGTTTTTCATCTCCCTGGTAATCACTCCGTCGTGCACGCTTATCGACCGGAGCGAACCCTTCGAGAGCGGCCGTTCCCCGCCATTTGTTACCGCCTGACAGCGTAAAAATTTTCAACCGTATAGTTTCGAGGAGGACAGATGCATCGCCATATCTGGCGGTTGTACATCGGTCTCCTGTTTGCAGCCGGGTGCGTGGCGCAGAATGCCACTCCTCCGCGTGCGCTCACATGGCAGGAGACCCAGGAACGATTCAGGGAAAACAACCCTACTCTATTAGCCGGTAAGGTCACGATCGATGAATCGCGAGCCGACGAGATTACGGCCTATTTGCGCCCGAATCCGGACTTTACGTTCGGCTGGGATCAGCTTACCCCTTTCAGCGCAAACCCGTACCGCCCGTTATCGCAATCGTACTTGTTCGGGGATTTGAATTACTTACATGAGCGCGGCCACAAGCGCGAGCTAAGACTCGCCAGCGCGCGCCAGGGCACCGAGATCGCGATCTCCGCCCAGGCGGACCTGGAGCGCAATCTCACGTTCAATCTGCGGGATGCATTCAATCGCGTGCTGCTTGCGAAAGCCGTAGTGCAGGTTGCCCAGGAGAACCTCCGCTATTACGACAAGGTCCTTTCTGTCAATGCCGACCGTTACAGAGTGGGAGATATCGCCAAGGTCGATTACCAGAGGCTCGATTTACAGCGCATTCAGTTTGAATCGGACCTGGCTACATCGCAGGTTGACCTACGAACCGCCAAGATCGATCTTTTGACCCTCCTGAAGGACCGCACACCGGTAGAACAGTTCGATATCACTGGCCCATTCGATTTCGAAGAACCAGTTACGACTTTGGCCGAACTGCGCGAGGACGCGCTCAACAGCCGGCCCGATTTGAGGGAAGCCCAGCAATCTTTGGAAAAATCCAGAACTGACCACCAGCTTGCTTTTGCAAACGGCTCGGTGGATCCAACCTTTGGCGTCGATATGTCGCATCAGCCTCCGCCGCTAAATACCTACATGGGCGTGAGCGTCAGCTTTCCCCTGCGCATTTTCGATAGAAATCAAGGCGAGAAGGCGCGCACCTTGCTTGATATTGGCCGGAACGAGAAGTTGAGGGATGCGTCCGAACTCAGCGCGCTGCACGATGTCGATTCCGCCTATGCAACACTCCAGAGCACGCTTGAGCTGCTCCGTCCTTACAAGGCGAAGTACCTGAGCGAAGCTGGCGATATTCGATCCACAGTATCCTTCGCTTACCAGCATGGAGCCGCCTCCCTGCTCGATTTTCTGGATGCTCAGAAGAGTTACCGGGACACGCAGCTCGCCTACTTAAACCTAGTGGGCGCCTACCTTTCTGCTGCCAATCAACTGAACTTCGCAATCGGCCGTGAGGTAATTCGATGAGAGGCATGTATTTCGCGGCGCTCAGTTGTGGGCTGCTGACCTTTTTGTTAGCGGGCTGCGGCTCCAGGCAGAAGGTAGATGCAGCCCAGATGGCTCCGCCGCCCGCCCAGGTAGTGGAACAGCCAGATCTGAATCTGATCAAAGTAGGTCGTCCCGAGCGTTTCAAATTGGCCGTGGCGGGCAAACGCGAAGAGCTTCCGGAGTTACAGGCAACGGGAGTAATCAACGCCGACATCGAGAAATCGGTTCCAGTGATCTCGCTTGCATCCGGCCGGGTCGTTGCGGTCTACGCCAAGCTGGGCGACGACGTAAAGAAAGGGCAGCTGCTTCTCAAGGTATTGAGCAACGACATCTCGGGCGCGTTTCAGACTTACCAGCAGGCCAAAGCGGATGAGGAATTGGCGCGCAAGCAACTGGACCGGGCCAAACTGCTCTACGAGCACGGCGCCGTTTCGTTGAACGATCTGCAAGTGACCGAAGAGGCCGACCATAAAATGCAGGTTGCGGTGAACACGGCGGCGCAGCAGATCCGCACGCTGGGCGGCGACTTAAACAATCCGGGTTCGGTTATCGACATCTACGCCCCGGTTTCGGGCACCATCGTCGAGCAGAATGTGGTGAATGCCGGAAGCGTGCATTCGCCGGACAATCAGCCAAATCTCTTCACCATAGCGGACCTTTCGACGGTCTGGGTTGTCTGCGATGTGTATGAAAACGACTTGCCGATGGTGCGGCTGGGTGATCCCGCGGCTGTGAAAGTGAATTCGTATCCGGACAGGACCTTCGAAGGCCGTATAGACAATATCGGAAGAGTGCTGGATCCAGCCATCCGGACGGCAAAAGTCCGAATCGTCCTGCACAATCCGGGATTAATGCGCGCCGGCATGTTTGTAACTGCGACCTTCCGTGGCCGGAGCGGGAAGGTTTACGCGACGGTTCCGGCCACCGCTGTTCTTCACCTGCACGATCGCGATTGGGTGTTCGTGCCGGTGAATGGAGAGTTCCGCAGAACTGAAGTTATAGGCGGCCAACTCCACGATGGCGAGCAGGACATCTTGTCCGGCATTTTACCGGGCACGCAGGTGGTAAGCGATGCACTCGCCCTTTCATCGGAAAGCGCTCAGTAGGCGAATGGAACCACCCAGATGATTCGCGCATTCGTCGACTATTCGCTTCGGAACAAACTGCTGGTCTTGGCTGTCGGCATCCTCTTGCTCGTCTGGGGCGGAATTGCTTTTAAGAATCTGCCCGTGGAAGCGTATCCCGACGTCGCAAACAACTACGTCCAAATCATTACCCAATGGCCGGGCCGGGCCGCTGAGGAAATAGAGCAGCAGGTAACAATTCCGATTGAAGTTCAGATGGGCGGGATCCCGCACCTGGCAAACGTCCGGTCCATCTCCGAATTCGGTTTATCCGTGGTGACGATGAACTTCGACGATGAATCGAGCAACGACTGGAACCGGCAGAAGGTACTCGAACGCCTATCCGGAGTGACTCTTCCCAACAACGTGCAACCCAACATCGGACCTGATTACAGCCCGGTGGGGCAACTCTATTGGTACACGCTGAAGAGCACCAACCCGCAGTACGATCTGATGGAGCTCAAGTCACTGCAGGATTGGATAGTCGCTAAGCAGTTGAAGTCCGTTCCCGATGTGATCGACGTATCCAGTTTCGGCGGCGTGACGCGGGAATACCAAGTGCGTGTGAATCCGGACAAGCTCATCGCGTATGGGCTCGGCATCAACCAGGTTGAACAGGCGCTTTCGAACGGTAATGTCAATGCCGGCGGCAGTTTCATTCAGACCGGCTCACAGCAGATGAACGTTCGCGAAGTAGGCCTGTTTCGAAACCTCAAAGATATCAATGCGACCGTGCTCAAAGCGCAGAACGGAACCCCGATCAATGTTCGTGAAATTTCATTCGTAACGCAAGGTCCGAAGATCCGGCTGGGGCAAATCGGCAAGGCCATTCATCGCGCCGATGGAAAGATCATTGATAATCCGGACGCAGTCGAAGGCATCGTGCTTTTGCGTAAAGGCGCGGACGGCGACGCCATGCTGGCCGCACTTCATGAAAAGGTCACGTATCTGAATGATCACTTTCTGCCGCCGGGCGTCAAAATCGTTCCCTTCTTAGATCGCAGCGACCTGGTGCATTTCACCACTCATACCGTAATGCACAACCTGGCCGAAGGCATTCTTCTGGTTTCTGTCATTCTCTTCCTTTTCCTCGGGAACGCACGTTCCGCCTTCATTGTGGTGCTGACAATCCCGTTCGCGCTGCTGTTCGCTTCCATCTGCCTGAATTTGAGCAATGTACCGGCAAACTTGCTCTCGCTGGGTGCGCTTGATTTCGGCATGGTGGTTGACGGCTCCGTAGTGGTGGTTGAGAACGTGCTGCGCCACATTGGGAGTTACAGGCGCGGCGAGCGGACGGTTGCGGAATTGATACGGGAGGCAGTTCACGAGGTTCAGCGGCCGGTATTCTTCGCACGGGCGATTATCATCACTGCCTATCTGCCGATCTTCACACTGCAGCACGTCGAAGGTCGCCTGTTCCGCCCCATGGCACTGACGGTTTCGTTCGCGCTGCTGGGAGCATTGCTCTTCTCGCTTTCTATATTGCCCGTGTTGGCCCTACTTTTATTCGGCCGCGAAACGAAAGAATGGAGTAACCCGGTCCTGACGGCCCTGATTCGGGGTTACCGCCGGTCGCTTGAGTGGTCGATGGGTGGCTTGAGCCGGCGTTTCGTGGTTCTCGGGACAGCTTGCGGGCTGCTGCTGATCGCCCTGTATTTGATGGCCAGCGGCGCTATCGGGTCAGAATTTCTTCCTCATCTGGATGAGGGCGCAATCTGGGCGCGCGGCACACTGGCTCCGAGTACGGGCCCCAGCGAAGGCGAACGGGTAATGAGACGGGCGCGCTTGGTATTCGCAAGCTTTCCGGAGGTGACCCAAGTAGTCAGCCAGGTGGGCCGCCCGGACGATGGGACCGACTCGGCTCAGTTCTCGGATACGGAATATTTTGTGGATCTCAAGCCGAAAGCCCAGTGGCGTCCGGTTTTTCACGAGAATAAAGAACAACTGATCCGCGCTATGGATCGCGAAGTGGAGAAAATTCCCGGCGCGCTCTGGAACTTTTCGCAGCCAATCGCGGACAACATGGAAGAGGCGGTTAGCGGTGTAAAAGGAGAATTGGCCATTAAGATCTTCGGAACCGATCTGAAGGAACTGGAGGCCAAGGGTGACGAGATTGTCAGGGTCATGGAGGGAATCCGGGGCATTCAGGACTTGGGGCTTTTTCGAGTCATTGGTCAGCCCAATCTGAACCTCGTAGTGGACCGCGCCAAAGCCAACCGGTATGGGCTCAGCACGTCCGATATCCAGGATGCGATCGAGACAGATATCGGCGGCAAAGCAGTGGGCGAAGTCTTGAAAGGAGAGCAACGGTATGACCTGGTGGTTCGCTATCAGCCGGAGTACCGCTCGACCATCGACAACATCCGGAACATCCGGTTGCTGGCTCCGAGCGGAGAACGCGTGTCGCTCGATCAGGTCTGCGACATCCAGGTTCGTGACGGCGCCTCCCAGATTTACCGCGAGGATAATTCGCGCTACGTTGCGATCAAGTACAGCGTGCGCGGCCGCGATTTGGGCAGCACGGTAGAGCAGGCAATCCAGGAAGTAAACCGGAAGGTCAAACTTCCGCCGGGCTACTCTTTGCAATGGGCAGGCGAGTACGCGAGTGCGAAGCGAGCTAACGCCCGCCTGGCCTTGATCGTGCCAGTAACAGTCGCGGTGATTTTTTTCCTGTTGTATTCCATGTTCAGCTCTTTTAAATGGGCCGGACTCGCGCTGGTCAGCCTGGCTCTGTCTCCTATCGGCGCGCTGTTCGCGCTGTATTTCACCGGAACACATTTCAGTGTGTCATCGGGTATCGGCACACTCGCGCTGTTCGGGGTCGCGGTTGAAACCGGCGTCATCATGATTGAGTACATCAACCAGCTCCGGGCTCGCGGGTATAGCGTTCACGACGCGGCAATCGAAGGGGCGGTGCTGCGCTTGCGGCCCATCATGATGACTATGCTAGTGGCCACGCTGGGCCTCTTGCCGGCAGCTATGTCAACCGGAATCGGCTCAGACTCGCAGAAGCCGTTTGCGATCGTGATTGTCGGCGGGCTCAGCGCAACCCTGTTGTTGAGCGTTTATGTCCTGCCGACAATTTATACGTGGATTGCGCGGGACGGAGATGTGTTGCCGGCTTATGAGCCGGATCTGGCTGAGCCGCGATAGAGCCCCGCACGCCGGCAGAACTGCCCGTCCCACAGTTGACTTTCGACTGACCCATTGCACACCAAATACGTGCAAGCATGTAGTTATGCGCGAAGGAAAAGATCGCAACTTGACCGTGCGATTGCCAACTGGCTTGTTCCGCCGGCTGGAGAAGCAAGCGGCCGCAGAAGGCTTGTCAATCGATGCGTATCTCGAACGTGTGCTGGCGAAGGCGCTGGGAGAAAGTCAGGATGACGCGCAGCGGACAGCCGAGAAGCGGTTGCTGGCACTGGCGAAAGGCGGACTATACACGATGGATCGGCCGCTGACTCGGGAACAGGCGCACGACCGGCTCATCCAGATCGGCAAGATTAACCGCAAGCGGCAGCCAGGCTTGCTGAAGGGCAAACTCCGAGTCGGGCGCGAATCTTTCGAACCACTACCTGCAGACGAACTGTCAGCCTGGGAGTAGATATCTGCGAGTGCTACCGCCACCACCAATCAGCCCACTTTCCCGCCGCCGAAGATGCGGTGAAAGAATGCTTTCCAGTGCCACTGCGGTTCCTGGCATTCGGGGGCTGGCGCATACATCAGCGTATCTGTACCGCGCTGCACGCCAAGGGACTGCAGTTCCGCCCCGCCCGCCTTCACGTTCACTGTGACAAATGTCTTGCAGCCATCGACTGACGCGATCTGCCAGGGAGACGTAATCTTTTTGTCCGGGCCCCAGTCTTGAAGAAATCGCTGGTAATCATAATTCTGGCAGGGCTTCGCGACCGAGCAGCCCCAATCGCTATACGCCTGGCTGTACTCGTGTCTGTTTACCTGGTCCAGGAAATGCTTGACCGTCTGCTTCTCGGAATAATTATGAAAGACAAGATAGAGAATCCAGGCGATGATGAGGGCGGCGATGCAGCCGAGGATAATCCACTTGATAATACGATTGCGCCGCTCTTCTCCGACGCCGTAATGCTGCAGATAGCCGCCCATCGCCGTTGACTCTCAACCTACTTGATTGCAGCCCCCGCACCAGCCACCGGATAGGCCTTATCGTAAGCCGCCGTCGCCTCAGCAGTAATATCGAGTGCGGGCTTGTAGTAAATGGTGTTGGTCACGTCGATCACTACGTCAATCCCACGGGCTTCCGCGATCTTTTTCACAACGTCCGCCATCTGACGGCCCGCGTGCCCCAGGATGTCCTGCCGGTCGTTATTCACGTCACTCTGTAGATCCTCGCCCAGACGCTGCAGTTGCTTCTGTTTTTCCGTGGCGCTCTGCCGAAGCTGGGCCTCGCGGTCGGGCGTGACATTGGGGGCGCTCAGTTGCTGCTGGATGCTTTGCAGATCGTGCTGCAGCGTTTCAATTTCCTGCTGGCGCGGGCGGTACTTTGCCTCGAGATCAGCCTGGTCTTTCTTAATCTCCTGCGTATCGGCAACCGCCTTTTGCGCATTGACAATGGCAACCCTTGCGGGCGGGACGGCTTGTGCCTCCACCCGAGCCACCGGTAGCGCGGCTATAGCAGAAATGAGCAAAATGCTCCGCAAACTTGAAAACATTACTCTTTTAGACTCCTATCACAGATTACTATTGGTTGGATTCGACCCTGGGAATCAATGCTGAGATGACGGTCCCGCCAGCGGACCTTGCCTCCGGCGTAAGATGTCGCCCAGACCGCGAACGAGTACAGATCCCAGGCTGGCGCAAGCCAGGAGAACGTTGCTGCTACCCGGTCGTGGAGCACGAATTGAGCGGTTATGAACGCGGAAACAATCCGGCTCGCATAAAGCGCCACCGCGGGAAGCCACGCGCCCGAAGCGGCCGCGATGACGATCCAAACGCCCGCTTGTGCAATGGGCAGTCCCGCGTATACCTTGCCTTTCGACACCCGGATGGTGCGCGCCCAGCGAACCTGATGATGCCAGATGCCACGCCATGTGGAGTCGCCGAGCGATGTTTCAACGGTATAGGTAGACAGGAGCGCGCGCTTCCCCAAGCCGGTAACTCGCTTAGCGAGTTGATAATCGTCGGCCAGATAATCGCCGATGGCATTAAAGCCGCCCGCGCTCTCCAGGTCGGCGGCGCGAAAGGCGAGCGTGGCTCCCAGCCCGAACTCGCGGACGCCGACAAATGGAGCAACCATCGCGCTAGGCATGAAATCGGTAGCGATGCCAAACGATTCCCATCGAGCCGCGGAACTGTGGGCTTTTGCCCGATAGAGGCAGGTGACGATTCCGATCCGGGGATCGGCAAGCGGCGCGATTACATCGCGAAGATATGTGGGAGTGACCCGGATATCACTGTCGTTTACCACCCAGATGGGATAGCGCGCGTGCTGTGCGAGCGTAATCAGAACACCGACTTTTCCGTTCGCGGCAGGCGCAGCTCCTTTAAGCAGACTGATTGATGCATCCGGGAACTCGCGCTGCAATCGCAGCACTTCCTGGGCGGCGGGGTCGTCGTCCTCGTGTACTCCGAAGAGGAGTTCAAATCGTGGATAATCCTGTTCTACCTGGGAAATAAATGCTTCAGAAGTATTCGGATCCAGCCCCCGCGCAGGTTTCAGAACTGAAACACCGGGATAGAAATCCGGCGCGCTCCGCCTCCTTTCCAAACTGCGCCGGCGCAAATGCCGCAGTGCTGCCAGTATGGCGAGAGATTGATAGGCAACCGCGGGGAGGAAGACCAGCCAGAAAAGCGGCAATCTAGCTTATCGCGCCAGCAGCAATACGCCGGAGAGGACCAGCAAAGCGCCCGCCGTACGCCGCTTACCGACGGCTTCCTTCAATACGAACTTCGCCAGGAAGGTTTCGAGCACCAGGCTGGCCGCAGAAGCGGGCACGGCAAAACTGAGAGGCGCGATCTGCACCAGGGCCATGAACGCAAAAAACGATACCGCCATACATGCTATTGCGAGCACTAGATATCGGCGGCTGACAGCAAGGCGCAGCAATCGCACCAGGCCGCGGGCGCCGACCGATTGCTCACCGCTGCGTTTCATTTCATAGCTCTGCAGCAAATCGGCCAGAACCGTGCAGCCGACTATCACTGCCAGAAGCGCCCACTTCATCGTTCGGGCTCCGGACGAGGCTCTGTTTGATGCGTAGTAGTGCCGACAATCGCTGCGCCCGCGAAGATAAGCAAAGTTCCAATCCAATGTTTCGGACTGACCGCTTCATCCAGAAAGACTCTGCCGAGGACCGCGGCAAGCACATACCCGACCCCGGTTAACGGAAGCGCAAAACTCAAATCCGCCCAGCTCATCAGAGCCATGCGCGTTAACAGCCACAGAATTAGAAGCGCGATCCCACCGGCAACAAAAGGATTCAGAATGGCCCGAAGGTAACCGAGTGGGTTCCAGCCCATCGATTCGGTCAGATGCTTCATGCCCCACGCCAGGCACAGATTGCCTACCGCGTTGAACAGCACAACCGCGAACGCCAGCAGAAAGGTTTTAAGCTTCGAGTTCCCCGGGGCCGCCGAGCCAACCGAAAGCTCTTCGGACGGGCCGGCGAAAACGACCTCCGTCTCTTGTGCCAGTTCTGTCATCAATCTCCGGTCGTCAGTACAGCAGCCCGCTCCTTCTGCTCGTTGTGATCCTTCACAAATCGTTTACGCTTGGCTCGAAGCGACAGGTACTCCCGAGCTTCCTTGTACAGCCTGCGGCGTTCCGAATTGTCGAACATCGCCTTGCCGATGAGGCGCAACGCTACTCTCGGCCGGAAGTAAAACTCACCGTAAAAGCGCTCCACCCACTCCACCAGCTCGGCGCGATCCAGACCCGGGTACTGGTAATTGGGAAGTTGGTGCCCGGCCTCATCGGTCATAATTTCATCAATCGTGATAAGGCCGTTCTTCTTGACATGATCGTAGAACTCGGTCCCCGGAAATGGGTGGCCCAACGAAACCTGGATAGTCTCGACGTCGAGTTCTTTGGCGAAATCGATGCTCTTGCGAATCGTCTCGCGGGTCTCGCCAGGCAGGCCGACAATGAAATCGCCATGAATGGTCAGCCCTAGCTTCTTGCAATTCGCGGTGAACCGG
This sequence comes from Bryobacteraceae bacterium, assembly GCA_035475915.1. Classification (GTDB taxonomy): domain Bacteria; phylum Acidobacteriota; class Terriglobia; order Bryobacterales; family Bryobacteraceae; genus Bog-105. Next base: position 18,457 of record DATIMA010000236.1, on the reverse strand, counting down.
CGCGCCATATCGATGGTGGCGCCCTTCTTTATATTTTTCAGTATCTGCTGGTCGCCCGATTCGTAGCCGACGATAAGCAGGCGGCACCCGGCATCCTTCATGGCTTTCAAGGTGTCGTAATCGGTCGTAACGCGGGAGGTGCAGCTCCAAGTGAAGTTCAGCTTCTTAAGCTTGGAGCAGAGTTCGACAGTCCGCGCCTTCTGGTAATTGAAGGTATCGTCGTCGAAGAAGATTTCCTTCAGCCCGGGGAAATTTTCCAGCGTCCAGCGGCACTCGTTCGCGATGTCATCGGAGGAGCGCAAACGCCAGCGGTGGCCCGAATGGGTCTGCGGCCATAAGCAAAACGTGCATTGAGCCGGACATCCACGCGTCGTGTAAAAGGAGATGTACGGATTCAACAGAAAGGGGACATTGTAGCGGCGAAAATCCAGATCGCGTTTATAAACTTTGGTCACCCAGGGGAGAGCATCGAGATCTTCGATGACGGGCGCCTCCGGATTGTGTTGAAATCCGCCATTTTTGCGGAAAACGACGCTCGGAATCTCATCCAGCGGTTTCCCCATTGCGAAATCGCGAATCGCGTAATCAAACTCGCGCTTTACGACAAAGTCGATCGCCTTCGAGGCGCGCAGGCTTTTCTCCGGCTCGATCGTGACTGGAGGGCCGACAAAGGCGACGTTCAGCTTCGGATTGAGGTCCTTCATCATCTCGGCTATCTTCACATCGACGTGGAAACCCGGAGTGGACGTAAAAAGGACGAGTAGCTCAAAATCCGACGCCATTGCAACCGTCTGATCGATTGAGACCTTGTGGGAGGAAGCGTCGACGACTTTGCTGTCGGGGAGCATGCCGGCCGGGTAGCAGAGCCAAACCGGATACCAATATGATTCAATCTCCCGGGCGGCAGGCCATCGGGACCCCGCACCACCATCAAATCCCTCAAAAGAAGGAGGGTTCAGAAAAAGTGTTCTCATGGACTCCCTTGAGCTCTTCGAAAGGTATTACCCTTTAGGTTACTTTGTTTTAGCCCTATCTCTCAATGATAACGAGCCACCGGGTATTACCGTAGGGTTCGCCGGGGAATAGCCGCATTCAGTGGAGAGAAAAGGGCTCAATTGGAAGAGGTAAGCAAAGCAGTGCTGGTTTCAGCCCGCCCGCCTGTGCCATCGAACGACATCTTCGAGGCAGGATTGGAATAGTTCACGTCGAGCTCGACTTTCCCTATAATGCGGGTCTGAATCGTGCTTGTCATATGGGCGGGTACGGGCACGCCATTCTGGATCGAAAAGGCGCGCTCAAAATCGACCTTCTTGAAGAAAATACTGGGGTTCTTTACCAGCCGCCCCTTTTCGTACAGCGGCAGATACGTCGCCGAATCCAGCCACACTTCGCCTTTGAACAGTCCGACTCTCTTGTGTCGTGGCGAGAGCTGGAACACGTACACATCTTTGCCCATAATCCATCGCTTCCCGCGAAATTTGAATTTGTAGTTTACTGGGGTAACCGCCAAATTCTGGTCTCCCTTACCGTGCTGTTCGGCTTGAAGATAACGCGCAATCACCTGATTCTTAACGGTGTTGTCACCCTGGAACCCAAGAACACGGTATGTGATCTGGCCTACTTTTGACATCTGCCGCAGCACGCGCAGCCGCCCTTGCTTCTTCAATTTTGGAACCGATGCGCTGATCTCCATCTCCACAGAGGCATCGACCGATTCAGCCGGCCGGTTCTGAGTAGCGCGTAAGTAATTGGAAATAATCGCGTTTGACGAACCGGGAAAGTCATCGGTTGCGTCACCTTGGGCAGCAAAGATCGGACTGGCCGCGCACACAAACAAAACGACCAACCCAGCTAACAATATCTTTTTCAATGTAATTAAGTAGAACGCCGACGCCCCTGACGCCAGCGCATTCCGAAAGACGAACCGATATGCCACTTTAACAGATCGGCTGAATTTTCGGTTTCCTTTCCTCTGTCCCTCGTTTAGATGAAGAGGCATGCGTCGGCGGTTGCAACGATATAAACGCAAACCGGAGCGGCTTGTTCCCGCCGCTGAGGCTTTGGTTGCAAAAACCGCGCGACCACCGGCTGGCTTTCCGCATCCTATTCGCGAAGAGGACTGAAGAGAGTAGAACATGAAAATTGGAATCATCGGCGCAGGAAATATAGGTGGCGCACTCACGCGCCGTTTCGCGCAATTGGGGCACGAAGTATTCGTAGCCAACTCACGAGGGCCGGCCTCACTTGCCAGCCTCGCGAAGGAGACCGGTGCAAAGCCCGTTACGGTCCAAGAAGCGGCTCGGTCGGGCGAGGTAGTTGTAGTTACAATTCCCGAGGGGAAGATTCGAGACCTGCCGAAAGATCTGTTTGCCGGTGTCCCGGATGATGTAGTGGTAGTGGACACGGGCAACTATTACCCCCAACAGCGGGATGGCCGGCTCAACGAAATAGAGGATGGGGTCACGGAAAGCCGGTGGGTTGAACATCAGTTGGGCCATCCCGTAGTTAAGGCGTTCAACAACATTTACGCTAAGCATCTGCTTGAATTGCGCCGTCCCGCGGGCACTCCTGGCCGGATTGCCCTTCCTGTGGCCGGTGACAACAGCAGAGCGAAAGAGGTTGTGCTGAAGCTGGTTAACGAACTCGGATTCGATGCCGTCGATGCGGGTGGGCTGGATGATTCGTGGCGTCAGCAACCCGGTACGCCGGTTTACGCTACTGACTTTGATGCCGACGGCGTCCGGCGCGCGCTCCGCGAGGCGCAAAAAGAGCGCAAAGCAGAGTGGCGGGCCAGTAAAAACAGCCCGGGCTCATTCGCACAGCCCGCCTGAACTTCACTGGCTCCGCCGCCGGCTGTTTATGCTCCCTCGTACAATACGGGTTGAGCTGCGGTCGCGCGCTCACCGCCACTGAGGTTAAACGTTCTGATCAAACCAGCAATCGCATTTCTGCTCGGGTCGATGCTTTCACTCGCTGCAGGCGCGGCAGCACAAACCGCCGCCCCCGCAAAGCCTGCTCCCCCAGCCGGCACGCAAGTTCCGGGCGCGCAGAACACTTCTCCACCCAATGAGCCGGCCCGCAGAGGCGGCTTCGTTCCGGGGCAGAAGCGAGCACCGGAGAATCCGGCAATGGTGGCGCGCGGCAAAATGCTTTTCGGGATCAATTGTCGCGGCTGCCATGGCGCGGATCTGCGCGGCGGCGATTTGGGCGGCCCCAATCTTCTTCGGTCGCAAGTGGCTCTAAGCGATCGCAATGGTGAGTTGATCGTCCCCATCATTCATGGAAGCCGGCAAAAGATGGGGATGCCGGCAATCGACTTGAGCGATGCAGACGCGAATGCAGTGGCCGCTTATGTGCGCAGCGTCATCGAAACCATTCAGACGCAAGGCGCGCCGCCTTCTGCCGGCAAGGAAGCGCCAAGCATTCTGGTGGGAAATGCCAGCGAAGGCAAAGCGTATTTCGCCGCTAAGTGCAGCAGTTGCCATTCCGCCACCGGCGACCTCAGCAAAATCGCGACGCGCGTTCCCGATCCCAAACAACTGCAAAATGCCTGGCTGGCCGGCGGGACACGGCAGGAAGAGATGGACCCGGCAGCAGACGCGTCGAGCGCCCGCACGGTGACCGCCACCCTCACCCTGCCGTCCGGAGAAACCGTGGAAGGCAAATTGTTCCGTATCGATGAGTTCTTAGTCACACTCACGCTTGCTGACGGATCGCAAAGAACGTTCCGCCGAAACGGAGAGACACCGAAAGTCGTAATTCACGACCCGCTGAAGGTCCACCGCGACATGCTTTCCCAATACAGCGATCACGACATTCACGACGTAACCGCATATCTGGTGACCTTGAAATGAAGCTCAATCGAATCGTTCTTGCCGCCTCTCTCTTCGCCGCCCCTCTGCTCGTTCACGCGCAAGGCAACGGGTTGAATCCGGCCGATATTCTTAAGCCGCTCTCCGATTCCTGGCCGACTTACAGCGGCGACTATACCGGCAAGCGCTACAGCGCGCTTAAACAGGTGAATGGTTCAAACGTCCAGCACCTGACTCTCGCCTGGATGACACAGGTCACGCCCGGAACCGGCGAAACCAACGGCCGCCGGCGGAGGCGCTACGGGCCGGCAACCCCGTTGATCATCGGAGGCGAGGGCCCCGGCGACCTCAATATTCGAGGCGGCTCAATCAAAGCGTCGGCGCTGGAAGTAGACGGCACGTTGTATTTCACGACGCCCGACAACGCCTGGGCAGTCGATGCCCGCGATGGTCACGAACTGTGGCATTACTTCTGGAAGACCAAAGGCGGCACCCACATCGGAAATCGCGGCCTCGGCATGTGGAACGGCTATCTTTTCATGGAAACGCCGGACGATTATCTTGTTTCACTCGACGCCAAAACAGGCAAGGAGCGCTGGCACAAGATGATTGCAAACGTAGACGATGGCTATTTCTCTACGCCCGCGCCCGTGGTTATCGGCAACCATGTCCTGGTTGGAACCGGAAACGACATCGATTCTCCCGGCTTCCTCGATTCATTCGATCCCGAAACCGGTGAGTTGCAATGGAAGCACTATACGGTGCCGATGCAGAAGGGCGATGCGGGCCTGGATACCTGGGCGAGTCTCGATGCCGCAAGGCACGGAGGCGCGCAGACATGGATTCCGGGCGCATACGATCCTGAAACGAAGCTCTACATCTTCGGCACGGGCAATCCGACGCCGGCTTTTACGAATGGGACGCGCGGTACAGGCGACAACCTGTTCACCTGTTCTCTGATCGCCGTGAACGTGGATACAGGCAAGATGGCCTGGTACTTCCAGACTTCGCCTCACGACATGCACGATTATGACTCGGCTCAAACTCCCGTCTTAGTCGACGCTATGTTCGATGGCAAAATGCGGAAGCTCGCGCTGACAGCCACGCGCAACGGCTATTACTTCACGCTCGACCGGACGACAGGCGAACATCTTGTTACCAGCAAATGGGGCGAGTTCACGAATTGGGCAACAGGCCTGAACAAATTCGGCGGCCCGAAACTCGATTCTGGAAAAAATGCCACGGTCGGCGGCTCGCTGGTTTCTCCTGGTTCAGACGGCACCATCAATTGGGAGCCGCCTGCCTTCTCGCCTGAAACGGGCCTGCTGTATGTCTCCGAGCACAATTCGTTTTCCGAGTTCTATCTGACTGACCTCGACCCGCGCGGTTCCATGGGCCTTGGCGGCAAGGAAGAAGCCGAGATTGGATCGGGCGGAACGTACTTGACGGCCATCGATTACAAAACCGGAAAGGTCGCCTGGAGACATCCGTATTACAGCGATGGAGGTGGTGGCGGCGGGCTGTTAGCCACTGCTGGCGGCCTCGTGTTTGGCGGCGATGGCGCTGGAAGCCTGGTCGCTCACGATGCGGCAACAGGCAAACCGCTGTGGAACACTCGCATTGGCTATGTCAGCAATCCACCCCAGACATATATGCTCGACGGCCGCCAATACGTGATCGCAGCAACCGGCGATAAATTGTGGTGCTTTGTGATGTATTAAGGGAGCATCGCGCAAAGGTTTGTCCGCGAAGCGTTTGCCGGTTCTTATCCGCCGGGAGCAGCTATCTGCGAATCCCGCGCGCCGCAAACAGACAAACGATTCCAAATAGCCCGGCTAAAATCAGGGCACCGAGAGCCGGGTAGTGTATGGAAGGTTCTAACCACGCTTTCAGCGGCTCCACTTCCGCTAAAGCAGGTAGAAATGCGGCTACTCCCAACCATGTTCCGAGGATCGCGAGCCGTGTGGCGATGCGAACCGCTGGCTCGGGATGATGGCATCCTGCACGAATGTCGGCCCACTGGCCAAAGCGGGGCCGTGTGATTGTCAGCTCGTGCACTTCGGTGGTGTTAATGCCCCCTAAGCCCATTCGGTACCAACCGCTTATGATGATCACATCTTGAACCTTCGAAAGATCCACCGGCGCTCGATGTTCCACAGCTTCTTTTGCCGTGTGCTTTTTGTCGGCAAATGTTGCCTGATCGGTCCCGAAGTAAATGCAACTCGTATCAGAACTTGAATCATACTTTCTGACAACATTCTCGTCAAAATTACGGTGCTCGCAATATACGGAATACCTACCCTTCGATATCTTGATGGTTGAACGAGACCGGAATCCCTCCATCTGCTTCAACCGAACCCAAACCCAGCCTTTATCGGTATCTTCGTGTAGCGCCGCGAAAACCCTGTAAAGGCGCGTATGACGCATTGCCATAAGGCTCTCCGTTCCCCGTGTGCCAGATCAGTCTACAACAGAGCTACAGGTTTCGAACGGTTACTCCCGATACGCCACGTCACGCTTCTAATCTCGGCAACGATGTCATAGATCCGTGGAGCAGACGACATTTAACGGAGTATTCGATCGAGGACTCTCGTATAGTAAGAAGGTTTAGGAGGACGCCAGTGAAGCCCTTTCGGCTTATTTTTGTGACGGTGCTCACGGCAACGGTCATCGTCGCTGGCCTGAGGCTCTCATCCATTCCGCTTGCCGCCCAAGCGTCTCAGCCTGAAGCAACCAACGAGAGCGCGCTTCTGAAGGGCTTTTCTGAAATCCGTCCCATCGATACCCACATCCACGTTTACAAGGACGATCAGGACCTCGCGGCACTATTTGAGCGATTAAATCTGCGGGCGGTCAACATCTGTGTAATCGACGATCGCGATCCCGACTACAAGGGCCTTGAGCCCCAACGCACCCAAGTTCTCAAATTTCGTGAAAGTACGCGAGGCCGCGCCGCGTTTGCGACTACGTTCGATCCATATGCTTTCGAACGGCCGGGATTCAGCGCACGCGCGATTCGCCAGCTCGACGGTGACTTCGCCCGAGGCGCTATAGCGGTAAAGATTTACAAAGTAATGGGCATGGAGATGAAGAATAAGGCCGGAAAGTGGGTTATGCCCGACGATCCTGCGTTTGAGCCCATCTATCGCGATATCGCGTCGCACAACCGCACCCTGATCGCTCACTTGGCCGAACCCGACTCCTGCTGGCTGCCGCCTAACCCCGCCAGTCCCGACTACTCCTATTACAAAGAGCACCCGGGCGAGTACGCCTACGCGCATCCCGACTGGCCCTCGAAGAAAGCCATCCTCGCGGCCCGCGATCACCTATTGGAGCAAAATCCCAATCTGCGTGTGGTTGGCGCTCATCTTGGAAGTATGGAGACCAACGTCGACGACATTGCCCGTCGATTTGACCGCTATCCGAATTTCGCCGTTGATATGGCGGCTCGGATTCCGTATTTCATGCTTCAGCCACGCGATAAAGTACGAGCGTTCCTGCTGAAGTATCAGGATCGCGTGCTCTACGCGACGGATCTGGTGGTTCTCCCCCGGTCAAAAACCGGAGATGCGCTTACTGAGTTCCGCAACACCTATGCGCGCGACTGGAAATTCCTTTCTACAGACGAAAATGTCACGTACATGGGGCACACCTACGGTGGTTTGGCGCTGCCTTCTCCCGTCCTGCGGAAGCTATTTCACGATAATGCGTTGCGTTGGTTTCCCGGCCTCGTCAGCGAATCAAATTAAAGCTTTTGGCGCAGACCGGCGGATCTGGCTTAAGCGACAGTAAACCCACACCGACACCAATGGCGGTGACACGAGCCCGTTTTTCAGAACCATCTGTTGCGTCGATGAAGCATCGGCGGGCGACACGTTGTGGCGTTTTGCGATGTATTGAGGCGAGGGCGCGCCTGATCCGCGCGGTCGCCCCTGTTATGCCCGGCGCACAGCGTGATCGTAATCCATCTCGTTCGCCGTTAAGGCGATCTCAAGCCGTTCCAATCTACGCGGATTATAGACAAGCGCTGGACGAAAGCATACGATGCGCTTAGAGCCCCGATGCCTAACGCGTCTGTACATAGCTGAACCCCTGCGATGACGTTTTGCATCGAAAAGTGGCTGTTTACCAATCGAGGAGGCGACCGCATGGGACGTAAAGTAACTTACTGGGTAACCACGGGCGTGTTGGCTGCGCTATCCCTATTTGCTGCATTCAGTTACCTATCGGGCAATCCGCAGGCGGTCCAAGGATTCGCGCACGTGGGATATCCGCAGCAATTACGCATTATTCTGGGTATCGCCAAACTGCTGGGAGCCATCACTCTCGTCATTCCCGCCCTTCCGACATTGAAAGAGTGGGCCTATGCCGGATTTACATTCGCGTGGATCTCGGCATGTGTTGCGCATTACCTGGCAAAAGACGGTCCAGTAGCTTTCACTCCGCTGATCTTGCTGGTGCTCCTTTTCATTTCCTATGTGACACGGCCAGCAAGCCGCAAATGGCAGGCTAGAGAAAAGACAGCATGATCCATGAGTTTTGGCTCCGTCCAGGCCTCCGCCTCAGGCGAAGGCCGCCCAAGAACCCCTTGCTTCGCGCACGGCTTTGCCGTGGATCTGAATCCGTTCCTTCTTCGTAGCGAAGGGCAGTCATGGGATCAACACGTGAAGCTCTCCGGGCTGGCACGTAGCAGGCGAACAACGCCACTGCTACAAGCACCGCGGATGCAGCCGCGATTACCACCGGATCGATATTGGGAACGTCATACAAAAAGCCGGCGAGCAGTCGGCCGATTCCAATCGCTAGCAGCAAACCGATACCGGTGCCGATCGCGGTGACACGAAGCCCATCTTTCAGAATCATCTGCAGCGTCGACGAAGCATCGGCGCCCAAAGCCATTCGGATGCCGATCTCGCGCGTCCGCCGCGCCATCGTGTAGGCGTTGATGGCATAGAGGCCGATGATCGCGAGGAACAGCGCCACTCCGCCGAAGATTTCGAGTATGTGCGCGCCCGTGCGGACCACCCACATTTCAACGCTCGATTCCAGATGCCGGCGCATGGTCGTCAAGGTGAGAAGGGGCAGGCGCTCATCGGTTGAGTGAATTTCGTGCCGGATCGCTTCGAGCATTCGTTTCTCTGTTTCCGGACCTCCTGCCGCAACCTTCAGATGGATCTGCATATCGGACTGATACTGCTGTCCGAAGGGAATGTAAACGTGAGGAGGTTCCGTCTCGCCGCCGAAAATGCTCTCGCGTACACTACCTACTACCCCCACTACCTCACAAACTGCGGTCTGTTCCTTGGCATCGGGTTCATCTAAACGGACGTGCTTTCCCACCACATCGCCGCCCGGCCACAGTTTGTCTGCCGCGCGCTTATCGAGAATCACCGCGTGGTTCTTTGATCCCGGCATACTTTCGCCCGATACGAACCGCCGACCGCGGAACAGCGGAATGCCAAGGGTCTTGAAGTAATCCGCGGTCACCACGTTGGAGCGCGCGAATAAGGGTGGATGCTCCTTCGAGGCCACCACGTCCGAAGGCGTAATCGCTGTTCCCATGTGCATCATCCCGAACGGAACCGTGGCCGCCATCGCGACTGACTGACGCGGAACCGCTGCCGTCAGGAATCATTGATTTGCCGGTAACGAGCCGGGCCGCCAAAATGCGTGGTGTAACATTGGGTCCCTGGAATCTTGGTTGAAACATGATTCGCGGAGGTATGCATTGCACAAATTAATCTCAGGTCTCGGGCTCTTGCTCTGCATTGGGGCGTTACCGCTATGCGCCCAAAAAGGGCATCGAGACGTGAAGCTGCTGGAAGAGTTGTCAAATGCTTCGGCGCCCTCAGGATATGAAGGCCCAGTGCGCGACATTCTGCGGCGCGAATTCCAGGCGGCCGGGTTGGAAATTTCAAATGATGGGATGGGCTCCATTATCGGAGTGCTGCGGGGGCCCAGCGATGGCCCACGCATCATGCTGGCCGCGCACATGGATGAAGTGGGCGCGATAGTCCGCTTCGTTACACCGGAGGGTATGGTCAAATTTCAGCTGTTAGGCGGTTGGCTTGACCAAGCCTTAGTTGATCAGCGCTGGACGATCCTGACCGCCAAAGGACCGGTTACAGCGGTCAGCGGCTTGAAGAGCGTTCACGTAACTCCACCCGCGGAGCGCAGCAGCGTGACCCCACGCGAGGATGTCTTCCTGGATGTAGGCACCAAATCAAAAGAAGAGGCAGAGGCCTTGGGCATCCGTCCGGGCGATCCCATCGCTCCCGCTGCTTCCTTTGCAGAACTCGCGTCGGGCCGGTATGTCGGGAAGGCTCTGGACGACCGCGTGGGCTGCGTCATGTTGATCGAGACGCTTCGCCGGCTCAAGGAGCAGGGCATCAAGACTCCAAACACCATTTACTTCGTGGGCACCGTGCAAGAGGAGATAGGATCGCGCGGAGCGCATACGGCCGTCGCTTTGGTGAAGCCTGCGCTCGGCCTATCCCTGGAAGCTGGAATTGCGGCGGACCACCCGGGGGGGCGCTCAGATTACTCCCAAGAAAAGTTAGGAGCCGGGCCCGTGATCTATCTGGCGGATGTCGGGATGCTGGTGAACCTCAAACTACGCGATTTTCTCTTTCAAGTCGGGCAAAAAAACAAGATACCTCTGCAGACAGAGGTTACCCAAGGCGGGTTCGAGGATTCGAAGGAATTACAGGCTTATGGCGTCGGCGTGCCTGCTGCGAATATCGCCGTTGCCACACGCTATCTTCATTCTCACAACAGTGTAATAGAGGGCTCCGACCTTGATCGCACCATCGACTTGTTGGTGGCGGTGCTGGTCCAGCTTGATTCCCGCAAAGTGGCCGAGATCTCCGCGTTTTAGCGAACCTGCTCCGCTCTGATTGCTGCGCAAACGTCATCCGCGATATCCGCGCATGAACAGCAATCGTACAATCGAGACCATGCGCCGTGTGGCACGACCATTGTTACTTACACTTGCTATTGCATCGGTTGCAATGGCTCAGATTCAATTCGATCAGGCTCGCAAAGTCTGGCTGATCACCAGTCCTCACAGCTCGTATGCCATGGGCGTGGGTCCGAGCGGCGAGTTGCAGCACCTGTACTGGGGCGGTCCCATCACCCGGATGGAGGATGTTCCGGCTGCACAGGAGAAGAAGGACATCTCGTCTTTCGATCCGCATCAGATGCTCGAGAACGAAGAGTTTCCCGGCTGGGGCGGACCCCGCTATTACGAGCCGGCGCTGAAGATCACACGCGCTGACGGCGACCGCGACTTGGTGCTGCATTACATGCGCCATCGTCTCCAGGGCAACGATCTTGAGATCACTCTGAAAGATATCCGCGACGATATCGAGGCCACCCTGCACTACCGGCTCTATCCCGAGGTGGGCATCATCAGCCGCTGGGCCGTTGTCCGCAACGGGACCAAGCAGAAGATTACGGTGGAGAGGGCGCAATCGGCAACCTGGTACATGCCGCCGGGCGATGGCTACCGGCTCTCTTATCTGAGCGGACGCTGGGCTGCCGAAACGCAGCTTAACCGCGAGCCGATTCATGAAGGCATGAAGGTGCTTGAAAGCCGGCTCGGGCACACCGGCCATAATCTAAACCCCTGGTTTGCGATCGATCCCGGCAATGCCGGCGAAGAGCACGGCCGGGTCTGGTTCGGCGGGCTGGCCTGGAGCGGAAACTGGCGCATCAGCGTGGAGCAGACGCCGTATCGCCAGGTGCGCGTCACGGGAGGCTTCAACACCTTCGATTTCGCATATCCGCTGAATCCCGGCGAATCTCTTGAGACGCCGGAATTTTACGGCGGCTATTCCGACCACGGTTTCGGCGGGGCATCGCGCCTGCTGCACACTCTCGAACTCACCGATATCCAGCCGGGCGGGTTGAAAGCGCGGCCGCGTCCTGTGTTATACAACTCCTGGGAAGCAACCACATTCAACGTAACGGAAGCCGGTCAAGAGGCGCTTGCAGATAAAGCGGCAAAGCTTGGCGTTGAGCTGTTCGTTATCGACGACGGCTGGTTCGGCAAGCGTGACAACGATCGCGCCGGGCTGGGCGATTGGGTCGTGAATCCGCAGAAATTTCCGCACGGCCTCCAGAGTCTCATTAAGCACGTGAACGGTCTAGGCATGGATTTTGGCCTGTGGGTGGAGCCGGAAATGGTGAATCCAGATAGCGATCTGTACCGCGCGCATCCCGATTGGGTGATGAATTTCCCAGGCCGCCCGCGCAGCGAGTTGCGAAACCAGCTTGTGCTCAATCTGGCGCGCGACGATGTCCGCGATTACATATTCAATGCGCTGGATAAGCTGGCGACCGAGTACAACATCCGCTATTTCAAATGGGACATGAACCGGACCTTCGCGGAACCGGGCTGGCCCGAAGTAGCGCCGGATGAGGAAAAGACGCTCTGGGTCAAATATGTCCGCAATCTCTACGACATCATGAGCCGGTTGCGAGCGAAGCATCCGAATCTCGAATTTGAATCCTGCTCAGGTGGCGGCGGGCGCATCGACCTCGGGATCATGCGCTACGTCGACGAGTTCTGGACGTCCGATAACACCGAAGCTTTCGACCGGCTCCGCATCCAGGAAGGTTTTACGGAAGTCTATGCGCCGAAACTGATGTCGGCCTGGGTGACGGACGTTCCGAACACGAACGGGCGCAGCACTCCGCTTCAGTTCCGCTTTCTGGTTGCCATGCAAGGCGCGCTGGGAATTGGCGCGAACCTGAACAAATGGACCGATCAGGACAACCAGATTGCGACGCGCATGATCGCGCTTGATAAGAGAATCCGCAGCACCGTTCAGTACGGGAATCTGTACCGGATTCTTTCTCCCCGTACGAATGACACAACCGCGAACGAGTACGTTTCGAAGGACGGGAGTGAAGCCCTGCTATTCGCGTTCCGGCATTCGCAGGAATACGAGAATCCACCGCCGGTGATCTATTTGCAAGGACTAGACAACCATGCGGTCTACCGGTTGGAATCGATCGACGGCAAACTGCTCGACAAGCAATCGGAACTCAGCGGGGCGTGGCTCATGCAGAACGGAATCCATCTGGATCTGAAAGGGGATTTCGACAGCACGTTAGTTTTGCTTCATCGAATTCACTAATGCCACAAAGCCGCTCCACCCAACAGGCCATCCTCGTTCGGGACTCGAGTTACATGTTTCGGCAGCGCGAAATTGATCTTCATTGCATTGCCGCCGCCAATATAAAGATGATCGTAGTTAAACAGTGCTTCGAGTTGTGCAATCGCCTTCTCCAGATACTTATTCCAGCGCTTGCGTCCATACTTCTCCAGGCCTCTCTTGCCTAGATAGTCTTCGTAGGTTTGTTTACGCCAGGGGTGATGAGCCAGTTCCAATCCAGGGACAAGATGGCCATCGGTGAAGAGCGATGATCCGAATCCGGTGCCGAGCGTGATCACAAGCTCGACGCCCTTACCTTGTATTGCGGCGAATCCCTGCACCGCGGAATCGTTGGCAACTCGTACCGGCTTCTTCCAACGCCGCTCCAGCACTTTCTGCAAACCGAAGCCAACCCATTCCTGGTCCAGATTGTGGGCGGTCAGGGTAACACCTCGCTTTACCACTCCTGGAAAGCCCACCGAAACGCGGTCGAACTTGCCCAACGCTCCTGCCTCCCGGTCGAAGAGTTGCAGCAGCGCATCGGGCGTCGCGGGTTGCGGCGTATCGGTCCGCTCCCGCTCCGAAATTGGTTTGCCGCGCGCATCCAGCAGAATCGCTTTAATACCCGTGCCGCCTATATCGATTGCGAGTGTGATTGGACCCTCTGCCTCTTGAGCCATATCGAATACTGTAGCGGAGAAGCGCTTAATAATGCTTATTAATTATCCACAGAAGCTCGTAGTTCAACCAGTTTTCAACTCGAGGCCGACCCCAGGATGTAGTTTTTGCACCGTGTAAAAATCACCGCGCGTCAGTAAAGTGTTGAGACACGGGTGTGGAAAATGCTGGCATGAAACATGCTCGCATAATTGAGAAAGGGTGATGCTCAGGACACGCAATCAGCCCGCCAAATCGCGCATTGTGAATAAGACGCGATAACAACAACTAGTTTGGTTTGGAGGAATCAAAAATGAGTCTGAATTTTCGGTCATTCATGATTGGCGCGCTCGCGCTTACTGGGGCTGGCCTGATCGCCACTTCTTTCGTCCCGAGGGCGCACGCGGATCAATGGAACAAGATGACCATTGTTACGGTAAATCAGCCGATCATCGCCGGCAGCAAAGTTCTCGATCCAGGCACTTACGTCTGGAAACTGATGGACTCTCCATCTGACCGCCACATTGTGCAGATCTATGATAAAGATCAGCAGCATCTGGAAGAGACGATTCTAGCGGTTCCGAATTATCGTTTGCAGCCGACAGGCAAAACACATTTTGCTTTCTGGGAGACACCTGCTGGCGTACCTAAAGCGGTTCGGGCCTGGTTCTATCCTGGCGATAACTTCGGCCAAGAGTTCCCGTATCCGAAGAAGCTGGTTGCCCAGTTAGCGTCGGCGCGGCCCGTTCCCGTCCCGGAAAACTATCGTGAGCCCGAGCCTGCTCCTGCTCCAGCGCCTGCTCCGACAGCCCAGCCTGCTCCCCAGCCTGAGCCTCAACCGGCTCCCGCCGCTCAGCCCGCTCCTGAGCCGCAGCAACAACCGGCTCCAGCTTCTGTAACTCCTGCGCCGGAACCGAAAGCGCTTCCGCACACCGCCAGTTTCAATCCGCTGATTGGATTACTGGGGCTCCTGTCACTCAGTGCTGCCGGGTTGCTATCGCTCGCGGTTAGCAGGTCCTAATTAGCATGCGATGGGCAGGAAAGGCGGACCTTCGAATCGCTTCTTGCCCATCCTGCTGACTGCGGGGTTTGCTGTCCCTTTCGCGTTTGCCACTCAGTCGACATCGAATCAGAGTGGTACTTACACCATCTCGGATAATGTCGATCTGGTCCTGCTTGATGTAAGCGTGAAAGACCCAAGAGGCGGGTATGTGACCGGCCTGAAGCCGGATAATTTCCAGGTCTTCGAAGACGGTCATCCACGGCAGATCTCGCAATTCGCCAGCGTCGATACGCCTGTGACGGTTGGTTTGGTTGTCGACAACAGCGGGAGTATGCAATCCAAGCGCCCTGAAGTGATCCTTGCGGGGCTGGCGTTTGCCAAAGAGAGTAATCCGGAGGATGAGTTCTTCGTCATCAATTTCAACAATTCCATCACCAGGGGACTGCCGCCCGGAATGATGTTCACCGATAATCTTCAGATTCTGCGCCGAGCTCTCTATTTTGGCGAACCGGTCGGCCAGACCGCTCTGTATGATGCAATAGCATATGCGCTGAATCATCTGGAATACGGTCACCGTGATAAGCGCACATTGATCGTGGTCAGCGATGGCGGAGATAACGTGAGCGTCATCCCATTTTCAGAGTTGATGAAGTTGATCGAATCGTCGCGCGCTACGATTTATACCGTCGGGCTCTTCGATCCTCTGAATCGCGACCTCAACCCCGGCGTACTCCGGAAGATGGCCGCAGTGAGCGGCGGCGAGTACTTTCAGCCTTACGAACTGTCACAGATCATCCCTGTTTTTAACAAGATTTCCAAAGACATACGGAACCGCTACACGATCGGCTATGTGCCCGACGAGACAAGCGATACGCGCGTTATCCGAACCGTGAAAGTGACGGCGTCCGAGAACGGCCGCAAGCTGATTGTGCGAACCCGTAAGGCCTATTCGACGGTTCCGTTCTCAAGGCAGATTTCGGCAGACGCCGCGGATGCAGGCCGCCGGGAGGGGAACCAACAGTGACGCACGTCAACGTTCCACCTAAAAGCGGCTCTGGCAGATATTATGTAAGACCCGGAGAACATAGCCATAATGCCGGACGTCGAACGGCCGAACAGAACCGGTCCGCGCTGCGCATATTCCGGCTGATTCTTCTGATGATCGGTATTCCGTGCGTGCTCTATTTCTGCTACACGCTCGGTGACCAGTACGTCTATCAAGCCTATGAAAACTGGGCGTTCGATCAACAGATCGCCGGGCACCGCTCCGTGACGTTCGCGGACTACATCCGCGAGAAAACCCCCGTCGGCCTGGTGTTGGGGAAAACGGCCCCGGAAACGGCGGTTCGTCCCGCGGTGCCGGCTGCGAAGACGGAGCCTGGAACGCGGCCCACACCAGTTCCTCCTGCCGAAGGCGCGCTGCTGGGCCGTATTGAAGTGAAGCGGCTGAATCTTTCCGCGATGGTGCGCCAGGGCGTCGACGCGAAGATGCTTAGCGTCGCTGTCGGACACGTGCCGTCTACAGCTCTTGCCGGGCAGATTGGAAATTTCGCCATAGCCGCGCATCGCGATACACTGTTCCGCGGCCTGAAAGACATCCGGAAGGGTGACTTAGTGACGTTTCAAGCGCCAGGCGAAACTTACACCTATCAGGTGCTTGCCACTAAGATAGTCAAGCCATCCGATGTTAGTGTGCTCCGCGCGGACGGCGGCGGCTTGATTCCGGCATCTTCCGCGTCAGGTGACCAGAACCGGATATTGACTATGATTACTTGTTATCCGTTCTACTATGTCGGCGCTGCCCCGAAACGGTTCATTGTTCAAGCCAGATTGCTGTCCGATCAGGCGCGCTCCGCCGCCCATCACGCTTCCTGAGATTGTTATACTTGCGGTTGAACCCTTGGGAGGTCGTCTAAT
The DNA here is from genome assembly GCA_035475915.1 of Bryobacteraceae bacterium. Classification (GTDB taxonomy): domain Bacteria; phylum Acidobacteriota; class Terriglobia; order Bryobacterales; family Bryobacteraceae; genus Bog-105. Next base: position 1,907 of record DATIMA010000236.1, on the reverse strand, counting down.
GGTAAGACTGCAGACTCTGGATCTGCGTATCGGGGTTCGAGTCCCTGCCTCCCAGCCAACCCGCCCAAAATCCCATATCCGTTGATACAGCATGGACTCTCTAAGATTCCATGGCGGCGATCGGAGTTATTACCCTACAAGGTCAATTGATCGGCTTTCATCCGGGCTGAGGCGCTACTCTTACGGCTCATTTCGTCTCGACCACCTCAATAGCGTTTACTTCCGCGTAGTTTTTGAGCGGCACGAACTCCAGCACCAGGACACCCTGTGCGTTCGGTTCCACATCGTCGAATACCTCGTCCACTCCGCGGTAAATGCCGCCCGCCTGCTTTGCGACTTCGTATCCGCGCAGCAGCGCTACACCGTTTGCGAATACGTCGAACAGCCGGTTCCCAGCCGCCGGTTGATGAGATTCCGGCGTTCCGAACCACGTCTCGGCAAAATGCAAGGTCAGCCGGTACTTCCCGGGTGCGAGCGGTATGTGGTATGCAAAGTTCCCGTAGCGTTCGCCTTGATATAGCACCTTCCCGCGGAGATTCGACACGCTATCCGCCCGAAATACCGGCGTGCCACCCACAAAATACTCATCCGCTCCCCAGATTTGTCCCTCTGCATCCGTAACAGGCCGGGGCTGCGCTACGATGCGAACCGGCCGGATTCTGCCCGGAACGCTCGACAAAACCTCAATAGCATTCACGAATGCGGGCTCGGTGCCGGATTCAAATTTGATGTGCAGTTTCCCATCGCTTTCCGGCGATACATCCTTAATTACTCGTCCATGCAGCCGGTTCGGACCGCCTGCCTCCGCCAGCGGATCCAGGTACTTAATGCGCGGCGTTCCGTTCACGTTCACCGAGAACATCCGCGTTCCATCGCCGCCGCCGCGCGGATTGCCACCCCCAAACTCGGTTTCGGCGAAATAGAGATGCAGCTCGTAAGTCCCCTGCCGGAGTGGGATGTCGTACTGGAAGGCGCCGGATCGCTGCGATCTTAGCCAATGAGGCTCCGGTTGGCCCTCTATAAAGTGGTTGGGCGGGATCGCGCTCGACTGGCCACCGGTGTAATAGCTGTCTGGATTCCACGTCTGGCCGTTGGCGTCCGTAAAGGGAGGCCCGTGGTATCCGGCGAGCATCCTGAATTCCATCGATACCGGCCCGGAGACCGGTCCCGTCCAGCGCTCGTTAGCAACCGGCGGTTTGGCTGTTTCGCGAAATATTCCCAACCCCACCAGCGCGGCTACAACCAACACGGTCAGGATCGCGAGCGCAATGTGGAGAGGGGTTTTAGGCCGCCACGCCGGCTTTCCGGCCGGCATCTCCACCGGACCAACCGTGCTTTCCAGCAGGATTGTGTTCGTTGCGTCATCTTGGTCCCGTTCGGCCCGTTCCCCCTCGACCGGCACAAACTGTGGCGCATACTGTCCGTTCGGAATCAAAATCTGAAAAGCATGGCCTGCCCCTGGACCTTTGTAATAGTCCTGCAGCCGCTTCCGTAGGCGGTGCGCTTCCACCCGCACAATGGAATCTTTCTTTGGATCAAAAGCGGCGCAGCGGCCCAGTGCTTCCACCGCAATGCTGTACTCCTTGATCTCACCGGAGTGGCCTTCGAAGTACTGTTCGCAGATATATCGAAAGAAACTCTCCAGCAGAGGAGCGCGCTGAAAAATGCCTGACTGAAGAACAGCCGCCACCTCGGTCTGCTCTTCCCGTGAAGCCGAAACTGCATCCATGGGGGTGTGGAGAAGTATAGCAGAGCCTTTATGAGGCTGTCGCCTTACTTTCTTGTGTTGTTAACGTGGCTGAAAACAAGCCACTTGCCCCTGTTAACCCCCGCTGCTAACTCCTACTAACGGTTGAGATCTTGATCCGCCTCGGGTTTGCCCCTACACTTGGTCAAATTCCACTTCG
>DATIMA010000235.1:0-17089 GCA_035475915.1 Bryobacteraceae bacterium | reverse complement strand
ATGCGCGCAAATTCCTGCGAACAGAGCGCGGGCGCGTTCCGTCCGAAAGAGAGACTTCGCAACGACCGTACATGGCTGGACGGCCCGCAAGCCAAATTGGGCGAGCAGCAGCGGATGCTGGGGCAGGCTCAGAGGACGAAGTACGTCGCGGGCGAGCGCGGGCCAACGCTCCACCAGAGGTTCGAAAAGCTTGCGGTAGGCTGGCCCATCGTCATGCAGTTGAGCGGTGGTCTGACTGATGTCGAATTCGAGCGTTACCGCGCTGCCGTCGTCCAGCGGATGGGCCAGCTGGGCGGACGGCCAAATCCAGTTAAGGCCATGGTCATGCAGCGGTAATCCGGAGAAAAAAGGTGAACCGACCGCCAGGGGATGAACCGCGGAACCAAGATCGTGGATAAAACCGGGAAGGGTTAGCTCGCCAGAACGAGCGCCGCCGCCCGGCTGTTCCGATGCCTCGCGAACCTCGACGTCAAATCCGGCTTGCGCTAGAGTGATGGCTCCCGCGAGTCCATTCGGTCCGCTGCCGATTACGATTGCGGTTGGCTTCATGTCCTCTTTGATTATGGAGGCGAGGAAATGTGGCTAGGGATTTATACGGCCAGAGATACTCCCGTCAGGGACATGTGCCGGTCGGTCGACCAACATTTCTGAATCCGGCGATCCTTCATGATCGCGAGACCATGCGCGTCAGCGAGGGTAAGCTTTTGGTCATGGAATTTCTTCACAATCACACTCGCGGTTTCCAATTCCTCAGGACCGAAGGGCTGGATGAGGAGGTCAGGCAGTGCCTTTATGAAAGCAAGGAACTGGATTGCGCGTTGCTGATCGTAGCGGCGTAAGAACCAGCCATGACCTTCCGAAATCACAAAGGCTGACGTTACCAGCAGGGGAGGAGTCGAAAACAAACGGCAGAAGAGAGGGTGATAACTGTCGGACCGATCAAGAAAAGCGATTAGCGCCGAGGTATCAAGGTAGCACTCAATCTTTCGCGCCATACACAATTTCATCGACAGACTGGCTCGATTTGGGATCGCCTGACTCAACTAAGCCAGCGAAGTGCATCCAGGCGCCACCTGTGTCATGTGGAAGCGTATCACGCACTGCACGCCGTATTACCTCGGCAATGGAGATGCCCAGAGCATGCGATTGTTCTTTGACACGTTTGTATTCACCCGCATCCAGGCTGACTTGCGTTCGAATCATGTTATCAATCTTTCAATTGATGATAACATTATTTAGACGCCAGTCAGCCCACGCGATGGCGTTTAGGGGTGCAAGGCAAGCCGGCACCCGAGCAGGATGAGCACGAGCAAAAGGCCGATGCGGAGAGCGCGCTGGTTGACGCGGGTGGCAAGGGCAGATCCGGTGATTGCGCCGAAGATGCCGCCGATAGACATCTTAATCAGCAGGGCGAGATCGTAATTTCCTGCGCCGATATGAATCGCGCCACCGGCTATGGAAAGGCCCAGGCCGAAGCAAAGATCGGTTCCCACCACTTCGGCGGCGGTGAGCGGTGTCATGCCAAGCAGAAGGAGAGAGCCAAGGGCCCCCGCTCCGGCAGAGGAGAAGCCAACTTCGGCGCCGATCGGCAAAGCCAGCCACGGAATGAGCCGGGAACGGTCTTTGGAAATGGCATTTGCGGCCGGACGGAAGACGCGGTAGAGGCGGACGAGTGCGGTTACAACGATAAAGATTCCTAGCACTGCGTAGACCGCGTTCTGGCGAGAGGCATTCTTTAAATGGTCGAGCAGGAGCGAGCCTATGATGACGCCCGGCAGGCCGCCTACCAGCAAAAGTTTGAGGACGTTGAAATTGACCTGGCGGCGCGCGGCATAGAAGGGAACCGAGGCGATTTTGACGATGGCCGAGAAGGCGAGGGCAGTGCCCACCGCCGCGGCGGGAGGCACGCGCAAAAGCAGAATCAGCAGCGGCGTGCTCAAAGTGCCTGCCCCTACACCTGTTAAGGAGATGGCGACCGCGATCGCAAATCCGAGCAGGACCTCCATTTCAATTGGGTTCGGCTATATGGATTCCGCACTCAAGCTTATGTCCCGCCCAGCGGCCAGAGCGCGCGTTCTCCGGATCGATCGGGATCAGGGTACACGGTTGACAGCCGATGCTGGTGTATCCGGCAGCGTACAGCGGAAGCAGCGGAATGCCGTGTTCTTTCGCAAACCCCCAAACTTCTTTGTCCTGCCAATCCGCCAGCGGGCTCGCTTTCACAAGCTGCTTTCCGGAAGGTAAAGGAAACAAATCGATGGGCTTCAGATTGGCGCGGGTCGGCGACTGGACACGGCGGAGACCTGTGAACCAGACCTGGTACTTCTCAAGGGCAGAGAACAGCGGGCCCACTTTACGCAGCTTGCAGCACTGGTCGGGCCGCGACTTGTACAGCAGCCCGAATTCCGCTTCCTGCTCGGCTACCGTCTTGTCGGGCATCACATTGACGAGATTCAGATTGTAGCGAGCCGTCATCTCATCCCGGTAGCGGTAGACCTCCGGGAAGTGATAGCCGGTCTCCAGGAAGAGCACAGGTACTTGAGGAATGATTTCGCGTACAAGCAGAAGCGCGACCATGTCCTCGGCTTGAAAGCTGCACGTGAAGCAAGCGGCGCCTTCGCTCTGCAAGGCGGCCCTGATGTATTGGCGGGCCTCGGCGGTTTTAGTAGCGGATTCAGAAATCATTGGACTTCCAGTTGTTTGAGAAGGCGCTGGAGCGCATCCAGAGTCTCCGGGTCACTGATGTTGCCCGACCGAATGGCGGTGTTCGGGTCTGGAAGTGAGATGACGAGCGAACCCTCTTCGATGCGCCAGGCTACGTTTCCCTCGCGGGAGGACTGCATGGGAGCAGAAGAGTTGGGACCGGAAATCATGCCTGCGGCAACGGTGGCGTTGGTAGATGGATCAACCAGAATAAAGCTGCCAGTAGCGCGGTTTTCCTGGTATGGATCAAAGCAAAGAGGACGCGAAGTTTCGATATCGGCAACGCCGATAGCGTTCATCTCCAGGCTATGGGCGGGTTCATGCTGCTGGGTATTGATGTTGATGGTGTGCTGGACGCGAACAATGGAACCCCACTCCTGGCGAGTGGTGTGTTTCAGGCGGTAGCGTTTGTTTTCCTGGGCTGGATCCTGATGCAGCCATACAAGGGTGGCGCGGATGGAGCGTCCCACGTGAGGGAGATCGTCGGAGGAAACGATAAAGTCGCCGCGAATGATGTCGATCTCATCGGAAAGCGTCAGAGTGACGGCTTGACCCGCAAAGGCTTCTTCGAGCTTGCCATCGAAAGTGGTGATGCTCTCGATGGTAGTCGGTCGTCCGGACGGCATGACGGTGACCGGGGAGCCGACCCGGATTCTGCCGGAGGCAACCGTGCCCGCATATCCACGAAATTCCTGATTGGGGCGCACCACCCGCTGCACCGGAAAACGGAAGGCTGAGCGGTGCGTGCGAGTCTCGACTTCCACGGTTTCCAGGTAGTCGAGCAGAGTTGGTCCCTTGAACCAGCGCATGCGGCTGCCGGGCCGGACAACGTTATCGCCTGCCAGAGCGCTGACGGGAATGAAAGTGGCCTCGATGCCTTCGAAGCGCGATAAAAACTTCTGGAAGGATGCTTCGATATCGGAAAAAACAGACTGATCGTAGCCGACCATGTCCATTTTGTTCACGGCAATCGCAATATGCTTGATGCCGAGGAGAGCGGCAACGGATGCGTGCCGACGGGATTGCGGCAGAAGACCCTTGCGAGCATCCACCAGGACCACGGCAAGATCGGCAGTAGAAGCGCCCGTGACCATATTGCGCGTGTATTGCTCATGACCCGGAGTGTCGGCAATTATAAACTTCCGGCGCGGCGTCGCGAAATAACGATAGGCCACGTCGATGGTGATGCCCTGTTCGCGCTCCGCACGCAAACCATCGGTTAACAGGGAGAAGTCGATTGTCCCGGCGTTCCGGCCAACCGACGCCTTGGTGACCGATTCGAGCTGATCGTCAAAAACGCTCTGGCAATCGTAGAGAAGACGCCCTATCAGGGTAGATTTGCCGTCGTCCACACTTCCCGCTGTGGTGAACCGCAGGAGGCCTTTGGATGTTTCCTGCTCCAGGAATCTATCAAAACTTTGGTCCACGGAAAGGATAGTGGCAGCGCTCATTTCTAAAAATAGCCTTCCTGCTTTTTCAGTTCCATTGATCCGTCCTGATCGTGATCAATTACACGGTTCTGGCGTTCAGAGCGGCGCACGCTCAAGAGCTCTTCGATGATTTCCGGGACGGTTTCGGCATCGGATCGAATGGCGCCTGTGCAGGGGCTGCAGCCAAGGGAGCGCATCCGGCATTTCACCAGTTTGGGCTGCTCGCCGGGAAGCCGGGGCACAAAATCCTGCTCAACCGAGAGCAATGAGTCGCCCCGAACCAGCATGGGCCTGAGCTTGGCAAAGTAAAGCGGAACAACCGGGATCTTTTCGACATGGATGTAGTGCCAGACATCTACCTCAGTCCAGTTGGAGAGCGGGAATACACGCAAGCTTTCGCCTGAATTGATTTGCGTGTTGAACAGATTCCAGAGCTCCGGGCGCTGATTTCTCGGGTCCCATTGCCCGCGCGCATCTCGAAATGAAAAAATTCGTTCCTTGGCGCGCGAGCGTTCTTCATCCCGGCGCGCGCCTCCGATGGCCGCATCGAAGGCTCCCTCGCGTAGCGCATCCAGAAGGGCGGTTGTCTTCAGCGCTCCGCAGCAGCGCTGGGTACCAAGAGCAAATGGAGTTGCGCCCTCTTGCAGAGCCTTCCGGTTTGTGTGAACAATCAGGTTTACGCCTAGCTCGGCTGTGTAGCGGTCGCGAAACTCGATCATCTCGCGAAATTTGTAGCTGGTATCGATGTGCAGAAGGGGAAACGGGATGCGACCGGGATAGAAGGCCTTCTGAGCGAGGCGAAGCAGAACAGAGGAATCTTTACCGACAGAATAGAGGAGTACGGGCCGCTGGCACTCCGCCACAACTTCGCGAAAGATATGAATGCTTTCGGCCTCAAGCTTCCGGAGATGAGTTAACGTACTCAACATGAAAAGAATACCACAAATCTCCTTAAAGTCGATAGACGATGGGGTATTGTTTACTGGCCGGATAAATCCCGGGCTCGTTCCCCATCATAATTTGTCTATTTGCAAAGGTATTTAGCGGGCGTTTAGGAAAGGAATGAAAATGAGCGGTTCGAGCACACGCCGCGACCTGCTGGGTCGCGCGGGAGGTCTTTTAGGAGCTATGGCCCTTGCAGATGAGGCGCGCGCGGCAGGCGTTTCGAAGCACGGGGCGAGCCCCGCGGCTTCAACGGAAGATTATTATGACAAGCTGGGTGTGACCAAGATCATCAATGCGGCCGGGACGTATACGATTCTGACCGCATCGACCATGCCCCCTTCCGTGCAGGCGGCGGTTGCAAAGGCGGCGGCGCATCCGGTCCGTCTGCTGGAGTTGCAGAAGAAGGCGGGCGAGTACCTGGCTCAAAGGCTGCGGTGTGAAGCAGCGCTGGTAACAGCGGGAGCATCTTCGGCCCTGACGCTGGGAACGGCGGCATGCATCGACGTGATGAATAACGCGCCGATTCAAGCCGTGCCGAGCAAAGTAGGCGGCCTGCCGAAGAACGAAATACTCATCCAAAAGGCGCACCGGTACAGCTACGATCATGCGCTGGAGAACTGCGGGGCGAAATTTGTTGAGGTCGAATCGCTGGACGATTATCAGAAGGCGTTCAGCGGTGCGACGGTAATGGCGCACTTCTTCAATGCGGCGGAAGGCGGGCAGATCGGGCGCGAGGATTGGATCCGGGTCGCGCACCAGCATGGCGTGCCTTGCTTCAACGACGCCGCGGCGGACGTTCCGCCCATTTCGAATCTTTGGAACTATAGCCAGATCGGCTTCGATTTAGTAACGTTTTCGGGCGGGAAGGGAATTCGCGGACCGCAGAATGCAGGTCTGCTGTTGGGGCGCAAGGATCTGATTGCGGCGGCGTCGGCTACGAACAATCCGTTCGATGAAGGCGTCGGGCGCGGAATGAAGGTGGCGAAGGAACAAATTGTGGGAATGGTCGCGGCGGTGGATTGGTTTCTCAGCCAATCGGATGAAGGATTGGAAACCGAGTTCCGGCGGCGGGCCGACCGGATTTGCGCCGAACTCAAGGCAATTCCCACCTTGGAGTCGAACATTTTTATCCCGGCGGTGGCGAACCATGTGCCCCACTTGCTGCTCCGGTACGATCAGCAGCGGGTGAAGATCTCGCCACTGGATGTCGCGAAGCGGTTGCGGGAGGAGACGCCAAGCATCGAACTGAATCCATCGACGGGGAGGCGAGAGGGTTCCGCGGGATTGCATTCGGATGAGAACACGATTGTGGTGGGCGTTTGGATGCTGGAACCGGGCGAGGATGCGATCGTGGGAAGGCGATTGAGGGAAGTGCTGGTGGGGGCGGTGAAAGGATAACGCGCGCGGTGCCGATGTTCACCGTGCCTAAAGCAATTGCGGCCGCACTGCTGGTGTACACGACGGTTTCGTTCGCGCAAAGCGGCGCGATGTTTCGCGGCGATCTGGCGCACACCGGTGTGTACAAAAGCGCCGCGCCAAAGAACATAAGTCACGTCCTTTGGGAATTCAAAACCGGTGGGCGCATCTTCTCATCGCCGGTTGTTGCAGACCGCATCGTATATGCGGGCAGCAACAATCATTTTCTTCACGCAGTGGACGCAAGCACCGGCCGCGAGATTTGGAAATTCCAAACCGGAGCCAATGTGACCAGCACTCCAGCGGTGGCAAACGGATCGGTGTACGTTCTGAGCCTGGACGGCAACGCGTACTCGCTGGATGCGCGGACCGGAAAACTCAAATGGAAGTTTCAAACCGGCGGAGAGAGCAGGCTAAATGCGGCCGGCCTCTACGGCCTCGCTCCAGCGCGCGAAGTAATTCCAGACGTTTGGGACTTCTTTCTTTCCTCGCCTGCCGTTTACGAAGGGCAGGTTTATTTTGGAAGCGGCGATCACTACATATATGCGCTGGACGCAGCTACGGGTCAGCTTCGCTGGAAGTACAGGGCGGGCGATGTGGTTCACTCCTCTCCCGCAATTGCGAATGGAGTCCTGTACGTCGGGGCTTGGGATGGTGTTTTATACGCTCTGAACGTCAAAACGGGCCGGCTGATTTGGAAATTTGCGACCGGCGTGGATCCGACGCACTTCATGCAAGGAATTCCCGGATCCGCAGCTATTGCCGATGGCATTGCCGTCTTCGGCAGCCGAGACAACAAAATCTATGCGCTGGATGCGAGATCAGGAAAGCAGCTCTGGCAGCAAGAAAACGGCGGCTCATGGGTCATTTCGTCACCGGCGATTGCCGATGGAGTGGTCTACGTGACTACCTCCGACAGTATGAAATTCCGCGCCATGGAACTGAAGACCGGCAAACCGCTGTTCGAACTCACGTTCAAGGCGTACAGCTTCTCGTCGCCGGCGATTGCCGCCGGACACGCGTACTTCGGCACGTTCGACGGGCTTGTTCATGATGTGGACCTGACATCGCATACCTTTCGGAGCGTGTTCAGGGTGCACGCTGCAGTCGAGCATAAAGATCTGCTGACCGCAGACGGCCATCTGAACCTTCCGGCCATTTATGGCCCGCTCGGTCCGGATGGAAAGCCGAACAATACGCTGGACGCCACCATTGTGGGAATTGATCGCCTGCTGGAGCTCGGCTCCATCCTTGCGAGTCCGGCTGTCAACAACGGTATCGTTTACGCTGCCAGCATGGATGGATCCATTTACGCGCTCGATTGAGCATGGTCGGGGTAACAGGGCAGCGAACTCCAACGTCACAGATTTGAGGGGAGGCGCTTGTGACCAAGATTATCGGTCGAGCATGTGGAATGGGAATCCTGCTCTCCGTTGCGCTTTGTATCCAGGGGCAGGGAAGGGCTGATTCGAACGATGCGCAGGGTTGGATCGAGAAAGGCAATACGGCTTTAGCCCAGAACCGGTTACATGACGCCGCTGCGGCGTTTCAGCGCGCTATCGATCTGGATCCTTCGTCGGCGAAGGCCCACGAACAACTCGGCGTGGCGTTGTCGAGGGCGATTGTCGCCGGGACTGTCAGACCATCCGCCGATTCGGACGTGGTGGAACGCGCTGAACATCACTTGAGGCAAGCAATTGAGCTTGCCCCTTTTGAGACAAAGCCGCTGGTTGAGCTATCGCAGCTTGAGGCCGCGCTGGGCGAGCAAGCTCCGGATTCCGATCAGAGGTCGGAGCGATACCGGAGTGCGCGGGACCTGCTGAAGAAAGCTCTGGCGCTTGGACCGGGTAAAGCGGACATGTATCTCCGGCTTGCGAATCTGGAGCGCGATGAATTCGGCCCTGCGATTCAGCAGGCGATGACGCGATCCGGCTCAAAACCCGGTCCGCTTGGCGATGCCGAGCTTCGGCACAAGCTCCAGCAGCAGTATGGAAGCCTTATCGAAGATGCGATTGCGAATGCCCGTAAGGCATCGGAGATGACGACCCATTCTTCCCGGCCGCTCTTGTTGATGTCGCGCTTACTTCGAGAGCGCGCGGTGATTCGGGACACGCCGGAACAATACGCGAGCGATATGCATTCGGCTGACGACTGGCAGCAACAATTTCTGGTGAACGGCGGCCACCTGGGCCCGGGCCATTGAGGACCGCTTGCTGCTCAGTGGGAGCGTGGATGACGAATCTGCGGAAGTAGTTGCAACGAACTCGCCGTTAGTTAGACGAGAAAGAAAGAAAATGTGGCGGCGAGATAGCTTTTGAGATCGGTTCTCTTCACAACCGCATCAAGGAAGCCATGTTCAAGCAGGAATTCGCTGCGCTGAAAGCCGTCGGGAAGCTTCTGGCGAATAGTCTGCTCAATCACGCGGGGTCCAGCGAACCCGATGAGCGCGCCGGGCTCTGCGATGTTGAGATCACCCAGCATGGCGAAACTGGCGGTAACGCCGCCGGTGGTGGGATCGGTCAGAACGCTGATGTAGGGGAGGTGGGCTTCGTCCAAACGCATCAAAGCAGCCGAGAGCTTGGCCAGTTGCATCAGGCTGATTGCACCTTCCTGCATGCGTGCGCCGCCGGAGGCCGACACAATCACCAGTGGATTTCGCATTGCGATGGAGCGTTCGATTGCCCGCGTTATCTTTTCTCCGACCACTGCACCCATGCTGCCGCCGATGAATTTGAGCTCAAGCGCGCAGATTTGCACTTCGCGGCCGGCTAGTTTTCCGCTAGCACAAATAACCGCATCGGGCAATTGGGTCGCTTTCTGCATTTCTTCCAGGCGCTGCGTGTACGGCTTCGAATCGACGAATCCCAAGGGGTCCGATGACCGGAGGTCCGCATCGTGGGCGGTGTAGACGCCCTCATCGAAGAGCTGCCGTAAACGCTCCGCTGCGCCGATACGGAAATGCTGGCCGCATTTCGGGCACACCTGCAGGTTCTCTTCTACTGCCTTACGCCAGATGATCTGTCCACACGACTCGCACTTTTGCCACAAGCCTTCCGTACGAACGCTGCGCTCGCCGTCTTGAGCAGGATTATCCTCAAGCGATGGCTTTTGTCGCGTGAACCAGGCCATGTAAATCAGCCACTAAAGTAACACGCGAGACACATAAGGCTTCTTCCGGGACGGGTATCAGGCTGGGCATCAAAAAAGAGCGGGGCGGCCGTAACTGCCCCGCGGAGGAGGTAATCGGAGGTGCAAAACGTGTCAGGCGGCTAACCGCTGTGCAAATTTGCGGCGCGCGCCAAACAAGATCAGTAGGCCGCTGCCGATCAGGAATGCTGTCGCGGCTTCGGCAGACTGAGATTGGGCGCCCTGGTCCTGGGCCAAATTGCTGACGCCGAAATAGAAATCATCCAGAACGGGTTTCGAGCCATTAACCGTGGAAATGGTGAGCCAGGAAATGGTGTGCGATAGAGACAAACCCAACAGCCCGTTTGAAACGGCAAAGCTCTCCTGGTCGGACAGGTTTACAGTGAGGCCGGCAGTGGGTTGCGCTGCCAGGCCGAGGAGAATGGCGTTTTCTCCGACGGAAGGTAAATCAATCCGGATAGAGCCTACGCCATCGGCTGCACCGAATAGACTTACGACGCTTCCGAAATTGCCACCGCTAAGGGAGTAGCCGGTCTTATCGGGGCCAGTGATAAGAAAAGCGAGTGCTGGCCCTTGCAGCGGCAACAGGGTAATACCGGCCGAGGTATTGTAGGTGCTGTTCTTGACCTTTGTAAAGTCGAGCTCAATTGGGCTTCCGGTCAGACTCGCTTTCCAGGTATTAAAGCTGGTTGTGCTTATTGTCGTCGCGCTCACGCGTCCGGCGCAGGTCAGCAGCGCCGCTGTAAGGGCGGCAAAGAAAAGTCGGTTCACCTATAGACCTCCGAAATAGTTTCTCGAACTAAATGAGGGTGTGAGGTCCGCTAGTTGATTCTAATCCAGAAATGCCTTTACATATCGGTCCAGAAAGGATAGTCCTAACTAGGCCCGCTTAATCGATTTCCGTACTTCATGGCTACATGTCTCCGGGGCTCACAGGAACCACCATCAACTGGCTGAGCGCCTCGTCTTCGCCCATCACGATGTATCGCCCGTCCTCGGATGCCGCTACAGTCGCAATCTGAAATCCTCGCCAGGGCACTCCCTGCCCGATTCCCGGCGCAACCATGAGGCAGGTAGGATTCCCGAAATCATGAAATCCATCGCTTGCGCGATAGGTGAAAACGTGAGTGTAGCCAGGCCGACCGCCGCTAACGCCATATAATGCGCCGTCCCGTCCGAAAGCGATTCCCTTCATTCGCGGCATCATGGCCGGTTTTCCGAGATTTACAATCTTTCCGTTGTCAGGGTTCAGCGTGAAGAGTTGCCCATCAGCCGCATTGGTTCCGTACAGAGTCCCGTCGGATGCCACTGCCCATGCATCGACACGTGCAATGCCTCGGCGTCCTGAAACACTCGGGATAACGGCGCGGCGGATCTCGATCTTTTGGGAATCAGGATCGAATCGAAAGATGCCTCCAAGAGGACAGCTTCCATAAATGCGCCCTTCCGCATCGAGAACCAAACGGCGGCTCAGGTAATCGTCCGGCTTAAGAACATATTCCGAAAGCTGTTTTAATACAGCATGGTCCGGAGCGGTCTCGCTGTATATTGTCACCTTTCGATCAGGGATATGGAAGCAGAAGAAGCGGCCAGAAGGGTAACTGAGCCCGTAAATCATCTTCCGTTTCGCATCCGCGATCACGGTGAAGACACCCTCGCCCGGCAGGGGCGATCCAAGATCGCTAACCGCGAGTTGGTGATTCTCAACTGCCACGCGAATAATATGGCCGCTACTACCCTGCGATTGCGGAATGGTTCCGGCATACAGCGATCCATTCGGCCCACGCCCGAATCCTCCGGGAATCGAGCGCTGCCCCATCACCGCTTCATCCAGCGGAAATACCATCTCCAGTTGCCGCTTGGAAAGCGAAGCCGCAAACAGGTAAGGGCTTAGGCCGGGATCAGCCGATGTGCCGCCAATCGCGTAATCGCCCACTATCTCAAGCGATGTAATCGCGTTTCTATACATCGGCAAGCGCGGCCAAGGCGAATTTTCAAGAGACACTTCAATGGCAAAAGCGCCCGGCTGATCGAACGTCTGTGCCATCGCAGGCGTAACCGCAATGATGATCGCCAGGCCCGCCCGCGCCAGCTTTCTCATTGGATCTCCTTTTCAGGATTGAAAATGATCAGGAAAGGGCGGTTTCCACCGGACTCGCCGAACTTCGTTACCGTGGGGTCGTCACGCCGGCCGGCAAAGTAAAGGTTGCCTTCCCGATCTTTAACGTCCGACCCGGTCGCTTCCCCCAGAACGGTCAGAGGATACGATGCGATCGCTTGCTTCTCTCGCGTCTTCGGGTCGAACTCCATAAGGGTTGTCCCCGCCAATTTGCCGGCGTGAGATCCATGGCCGCCGATGAAATAGTACAGTCTGCCATTGCGATGATAGGCAAGGTTCGGACAGTAATAGGCATAGGGTGGCCTTGACGGATCATCGTATATGCCCCCCAAATCCTCGACGACTCCAATTCCGTGTTGCTGCGGGTGAAATGCCAGCATCTTGGCGCCGTAGGTGATGAGATAAATTGTTCCGGTCTGCGCATCGGCCGCCCAGGCCGTAATGCCGGTAATGATATCGATTCCAGGCGTCCCCGGAAAAGCAGGCAAACTATCCCGGCTGAACACGAGGTTCTTCGTATCGTGTTCGAACTTGATCAGGCGCTGCCTCCAGTCAACGTAGTAAATGTTGCCCCACCGATCCGTAAAAATCACTCGCGGAACATGACCGCTTCCTACTCGACCAAGATCCGTGACTTTATTATTTGGAACGTTGTATTGGAGAAGATGAACTTGCGGATAGGAAACGGCAAGCAGTGTTCCATCCACGTGATCCACGGCGATATCCTTCAGGCCTTCATAAGGAAGTCCCATGCCTAAATTCGTAAGATGCTGCCGTTCGGGATCCCACCGGAAGAAGAATCCCCCACCATAGCCTTTGGGATTCTCCTTCAGGTCTTCTTCGCGGCTCTCTCCTCCATCTGAGCCGAAATACATCGCGCCGTCCGGCCCCTCCACTATCTGCGTGTGGATCTTTCCCTGCCACTCAAAAGGCCGCAGATGGCCCATTTCGGCGATGAAGCCGCATAGCCGCAGCTTCTTTTGGGCGACATCGTATTCGAAAAGGCCCTGACGGTCGCGATGATTCGTGACGCCGATGTAAACCTTGTTGTACCGCGAGCTAAATCCAATCGATCCCCATGAAGAATCGGCTTGCGGAAAGTCCGGGTATTCCAAAAATTGTATGTTCTTTGCGCCGGGCCCGGAAGCCTGGGCATAGAGACTTGCTGTTAGGAGGCCGATGGATAAGAATCGGAGTGTTTTCATTGCCGGGCCATTTGAAAAGGATGGGGTAGGGCCGAGCAGGCGCTCGGCCCGCAGGTTAACAACCTGCCCCACAAATCCAACTAGAAGACTAGCTTCGCGGCATATTGCAAGCTCCGCCCGACATTGCTCTGCAACAGATTCGGCTGGCCGAAAGTTGAGTCACCGTAATTCGCATCAGGCGCTTGCCACATGATGCTGTTCGTCAGGTTGTATGCTTCCATGCGGAGCTGCAGCTTGAGCCGTTCCGTTATGGGGGAAGCTTTTCGACAGATTCGCGTCGATGTTCCATTGCATCGGCCCATTGATTCCGGGGAACGTCTTTGGGCCCGTCTGCGCTGTGTAAGCCGGCAAAGTGTCGAACGCGGAGGGATTGAAGGCGTAGCCCGCGGGCACACTTTCCGCTGGATCGCCCACGGCCTGATATGCGCCGCCGAACGCCAGCCGTCCACCGCCGTTGACATTAAAAATTGACCCGAGAGACCACCCGCCGAAGGCGCCGTCAACGAATCGATTGGCGTTAGATAACATCGACCGCCCGTGACCGAACGGCAGATCGTAAATGCCGGAAACAATCACGCGATGACGTGCATAGGGCGTTCCTGCTCCATCACCCCACGCTGGAGTTCGATTGTAGTAGTACGGGCCGCCGGTGGGATCGGACGAGGGCCACCAGGTGCTCCATTCCCGGTTGTAAATATAAGAGCCCAAGATGGTGAACCCGTTCGCATACGCGCGCTGAAGTTGAACCTCGAAATTCCGAACCACGTCCTGCTCAATCGGTACGCTGGTCTCCTCGAGATCGCGGTATTGCGGATAAGGCGCAAGGATTTGGCTTAGCGCAACCGTCTTCTGGTTCCGTAGCGCCCCAGGAAATTGCGCGGCCGTCAGGTAATGGTAGAACGGGTTTGGCACCGTGTTGTAATAGTCCGGCCCGGTCTGCGGATTGTAATAAAAATTGGGATTCAGTTCGTTCACCGGAAACGTGTCATACCAGGCGTTTGAATCCAGGTTGCGCCCGTTGCTCGCAATGAAACTTACATCCAGGCGGAACTGACCCGGCAACTCGCGCTCAAGCGTGACGTTGAACCGGTCGAGCGAGCCGTCCTTGTAGTTCTGGTAGCGATAGCTGCCGCCGTTGCCAAGGTTTGTGTTGATGCCAAGGCTATTGCCAGTTACTGGCTGAAGGGCGTTGTTGCTCGGGTAAGGATTCGATAGTTGGGTAGCGGGGATGCCTTTCTGGGAAGGAAGAATACTGGATGTAACGCTGTAACCCACGAAGTTAGGCCGTGCGAGAACCCCGTCCTGCACCTCTGAATTCAGTATCAGGAAACGGCCCCAGCCTGCCTGGAGGACTGTTTTGCGATTTAGCTGGAACGTGCCGCCCAGGCGCGGTGCAAAGTTGTATGCAGGTGCGACAAACGGCGAACGGCTGGAGCCATTGGCATAGAGCCACTGTCCGTTGGGCGGCGGGGTTGCCGAACTGCTCCCCAAATACTGAGCGCGCGCCGCGAGTTCGGCGCTAGTGTAGGGCGGAGGATTGTTCTGCAGCGTTGGATTCACGGCATTCAGATCCAGGTAGCGCGTATAGCGATTCTGGCCGTCCACCGGGGCGCTTTCAAATTCGTATCGCAGCCCGAAATTCAGCGTCATCCGCCGGCTTACTTTGTAATCGTCTTGAAGATAGCCGCCGTAGTAATGCAATGAAATATCGGCTGGGCCGGTAAAAGATGCTGATGATCCATTGTCCGGGGCGCCCAGCAGAAACGTCGCGTAAGGGTCGCCGCTCAGGTTCACATTTGGGGAAACGAACGTACTCGCCGTCGCGGCAGATGTGAATTGAAACCGGAGATTCCCAGGATAGGAAAGGTGAGCCGCGGCATAACGCGTCTCCAGGCCGGTTTTCAGGTTGTGCGAGCCCCAAGTCTTCGCGATCTTAGCGGTGAAGTTATAGCTGTGCGGCTCCTGGAAATAGAGATTGCCGACGCCAAATTGATTCAAACGACCCGTTGTCGGTCCGATACTAAGCGTAGGAAAGTAAACGTTCCCCCCGTATTGGCCCAAATATGGCTGATACCAATTGCTCGGCCATAAATTGGCGAGGCCGCTGGCCCCGATTACGTTCTGCGGCGCATCTGCATTATCGTTGAAAGCCGCATAGCTGAACCGGAAATCGGCCAGTGTTGTGGGGTTAAACGTGTATACCCCATCGGCAGCTACGTTTCGAGAAAACATGATCCCGCCCTGACCGTTTGAAGCTGCGGGCGAGTTGATGCCCGTGTAATCGGGCAGAGCGTTCGTGGCATTGAACTCGCTGTACCGCCCGAAGACTCTGAACCGTTCGTTTACATCCCAGTCGGTCCGGTCCGAGACATTCCAGTAATCCGTCGCAAGCCCGCTTGTTTTGCGGAAATTATTTGCGCCCGTAATGTTCGACGGAGCAAAATTGGGCTGCCAAATATAGGACATCATTTTCGCGGCGGTGGGATCGAGCCTGGTTCCCGGAATCTTATTTCCAGGAAATGGAGTTCTCTTGGCCACTCCGGTTTTCGAGTTGTATACGGTGCTATACGGATCGTAGACAGTACGTAGTCCACCGTTGATGTTCAGCGATTGCGAGTAATCGCCGGTCCGCTCGAGGGCTGTGGGCAGAGTATACGTCGTAGTGTATGGAGTGGTGCTCTTCCAGCCTTCATAACTGCCAAACGTGAACAGCTTGTTCTTCTTGATGGGACCCCCCAATGTGCCGCCCCAGATGTTGTTCCGGACCACGCTCGGAGTGTGTGTCAGGGAATTTGTGGCGGCATTCAAATCGGGATTGCGGCCGTAGTAATAGGCGTTCCCGTGTACATCATTGGCGCCTTGCCGCGTCGCGATGTTGATCACGCCGCCCGCCGTGTGGCCGTACTCGGCATCCACCGCCACCTGTTCCACCACCATTTCCTGGGTGGCATCGATGGTTGGCGTGTAGGACCCCTTGGGGCCGATCTGCACGGGAGAGCCGTCGATCAGCACATCGTTCTGGCGCGACGTGCGGCCCCCAAAATCCATCTCGCTGGCCTGCCACATGTGAAACGGAGTGGCCGATGCAGGATAGTTGTTTTGTACCGCGGGGTCCAAAAGCGTAAGCGCGAACGGGCTCCGGTCCTGTACCGGCAGGTTGGCCAACTGTTCATGGGTGATCGTCAGACTTTTCGAACTTGTGTTCAACTGCAACTCGACCGGATTGGCCGTCACGACGACCGATTCCGATACGGTTCCTGGCCGCATCGTAAGGTTGATCGTGACATCGCCCGATGTTTCCACACGGACGTTATCAGCAACTGCTTTATTGAAACCGCTCAGCTCAGCGCTAACTTGATAAATACCGGGCTCCACCAGAGCAAACCGGTACTCACCGTGACCTCCACTGGGCTCTGTTTTCGAAATACCCGTTTTTACATTAAACAAAATCACTTGAGCGCCGGACACCGAGGCTGCACTCGAGTCTGTAATCACACCTTGCACCGTTGCCCGGTAATCCTGCGCCAAGCAAGGCCCAAGGAACCAGAAGAACACCGCGCCCAGAGTCGCTACTTTACGTAACATTTGCCCTCCCCTGAATACAAGAGGCTAAGCGCGCCTCAGCCTCTCACACGGGCTTTCCAGCTCGAGTTGGAAGCAATTTTGCGTGTAAGACTCGGAAAACGCAAGCAAATTAGCGGTAAATACACGCGTAAGCAGGAGGTAAACCGGGGTGCCGGAGTATGGCTCTACGTTCTGGAAACCTGCTTTCTCTTGGTGTATCCTTAAATCCTCCGATTTACGGATGCTGGTTGCTAATTATTGATGGTCCGTCAGATGAGGACCCTGCATTCCGAGGTTATTACGCCGTGCTCACCTCTCGATCCACGTTGGCAGCTTGTTCAACGGATCGCAGCGAGTCAGTTTTTCTCGCGGGGGCCGAAGCTACGCGGCTTTCTCCTCTATATCTGTGAGAATTCACTTCTCGGTAAGCCCGAAAACCTGACTGCGCAGTTGATCGGCGTCCGGGTCTTCGGCCGGGGCCCGGGTTATGTTCCGAGCGAAGACAACATCGTCCGCGTCGAGGCCAGAGAAATGCGACGAAGGCTGGCGGCCTATTTCGC
>DATIMA010000234.1:0-17584 GCA_035475915.1 Bryobacteraceae bacterium | reverse complement strand
CGCGTCCGGAATGGCAACGAAGCACTCGATGAGATGGGCGATCTCTGGCTTCAGGTATTGCCGGTTGGAGATCAGGACCAGCGCGCCGCTCTGCAAGAGGCCGTCACCAAGCGGCGTCTGGAGAAATATCCAGGCGATTTCGTGGCCAATTTCAACATGGGCGATCTGCTGCTTACCCAGGACAATGCCGCGGCCGCGATTACCTATTTCGAGCGGGCCTCTCAGGCCGAGCCCTCCAGTCCTCTGGCGGCAAGTGAGTTGGGCGTGGCGCTGGTCGACGCCTCCAGACAGCCTGAAGCGCAAGAGCAGTTCAAGCGCGCCTTACGGCTCGATCCGAACTACACGGATGCGCGCTACAACCTGGCGAGCCTGGAAGCCACCGCCGGGAATTGGCAAGCCGCGGCCAGCGATTTCAAAGAGGTGCTCGCTGAAAAACCGGACAACGCTAAAGCGCGCCAGCACCTGGGAGAGGTGCTGTTTCTGTGGGGAGACGATCTCGCTAAATCGGGTGACGACAATCAAGCGGTGCTCCGCTACCGGGATGCGCTGGCCTATCGCGCGGACGATCCTGAACTGCACACCAGCCTGGGGATGGCGCTGGCGCGAGTGAATCAGCTCAAGGATGCCCAGGCGGAGTTCGAAGCCGCTGTCCGCATCGACCCTAATTTTGAGCCTGCGAAACAGGCCTTAGCAGCCATCCAGCGATAAATCGTTTGTGAACCGCGCGCGTAGCAAGCGGGTTTTTCTACGCCATCGCGTGCGTCCCGTGCGTGATAGCCGCGCCGGCCCTTAGCGCCGCTGCTACGACAACGGCCTCGGTGATCTCCTGCTCCGAGGCATTCGCTTCCCGAGCCCTCTTCGAGTGAATTTCGATGCAGTACGGGCACTGCGTAGTGAAGGCAACCGCCAGCGCCATCAGCTCTTTGTATTTGACCGGAATTGCCCCGGCTGCCATGGCCTGTTTATCGAAAGCCCAAAAAGCCTTCATTGCCTCCGGCGCATTCGCGTCAAGCGTCTTTAGCTTGCTAAGGTTCTTTATGTCGTACATGGTTATCTCTTTACCTTAGAGGCTGGCCGCCGCTCTCAAGACGCAAGAAGCAAAATATAGTATGGACGTTAATTCCACATCGCCCCCGAATTCGCCGGCCTTGGAGGGCATGCGGAGGCGCGGCCAGTTTCTGATCTCGGGATTGTTGTGGGCGGCTGCGGCGGGCTTGCTCGTCGTCTTATCCGGCTACGCCCTGATCTTCTATCATTACGCCATCGCCCTTGCGGAGCGGTTCCGGTTGAGCCTCGGATTTGTCGCGCCACCTCGCGGCCCCGATTGGTTTATGCTGGCCGCACTCGCTGTCGGACCGGTTCTGTGCATCTCCGCCGCTGTGCTTTTCGGAACTTGGTACAGGCATCTCTGGTTCCGCAAATTGCGAACGGTTTGGCCCCAGCCGCGGGATCGCTCCCGCTACTCCCGCTGGCAGAACTTGCCGCATCGCGCCAGCGCTTCGCAGCGGAACCGCCGCACGGAAAACCTTGCCGCCCTCTTGAAATCGGATGTATGGGCAACGCGAGATTGCCCCGATCGCGCTGCCGCTTACGAATTGCAGGCCGAGTGGGTCCTCGCGGACCTCGAAAAAGATATCGCCGAGCGCGCGCTCACAACTGGTTTGACCGTCGGCATAAGCCACAACCGGTACATCGACTTATTTACAATCTTCGTCGCCGCTCTTGAACTGCAGCTTCACGTCCTCTCCCGGCTTGGAAAGCGCCCCTCCTGGTCCACGTGGAGACTCCTGATCCAGCGCTGTGGCGCAAGCCTGTTCATCAATAGTTACCTGAATCGACAGGATTCGCTTGCCCTCAATCTGATGATCAAGAAAGCCGGCATGGGCATCTACGCGACCGGAGATCTGATGGGAGGCGCAGCCCAGCATCTCTCCGAAAGCGATTTTGATCTGGATGAAGCCTTGAATCTGCAGCATGGCGGCTTGCTCGGCATGGCTACTAAAGGCCTGGAACTGGGCGCGACCATGGCCCTTACCGTTGGGCAGGTTGGATTGCACGTGTTGGGAACTGTTATCGAATCGGTTGGGGATGAATTGACCCAGGGCGCGCTGGCCGCGGGCATCATTTACTACCACGGCATTGCCCTCGCCTCCGATACGCTTGCCCTGGACCAGATACACCGCCAAAGCCCGGCTATGAATCGAAGCCTTCGCGATGGCGTCTGGAAAATGGGAGAAATTGCCGGATCGATCTTGCGCGACCTGGTCCGACAGCGCCGTACCGCATTCCGCGACCGCCGCCGCCGGATGGTGCGCACGCTACCCAAGAGCGCCTACATCGGCATTCAGACTCTGTTCGGCAGAAAGGCCGCTCAGCAGACGTCTGCGGCTCAGTCAACCTCTTGAAATCTGACCGAAGTGAGATACGGAAGTTGAGACAAATGAGACAGTGAGACTCCTGTGATACGATCCAAGTGATGGCCGCAAATCTCTTAACCATCGACGAGGCAATCCGGGCATTAGGGGTCTCGCGCTCGACGCTTTGGCGGCGGCTCCAGCGCGGTGACCTCGCGAGCGTCAGGCGCGGCGGACGCCGCCTCGTGCGCCTGACAAAGACCCGGAAGGCTGCTGGTGGGAAGGCCTCGGGTGATATTCCGCCCTTCACAGAAGGCCACCCGATTTTTCGCCTGATGGGTGCTGGACGCAGCGGAGGCCAATCACCTGGCGCACGGGACAAACACGCGATTCTGGACGCATGACCGTCAGGCGTGGCGTTCTGTGGGATTCGAGTGCAATTCTCGCGCTGCTGGATGCAGACGATGCGGATCATGAACGCGCAGTTGCGATTGCGGGCCAAATTGCATCGGAGAGGCGGCCATGCTTCATGACGAACTACATCGAAGTGGAAGCCCATGGGCTGTTGTTGCGGAAGCTGGGAAGGGCCCTCGCCGGGGAATGGCTACTCACTGGCGGTCTGCCGGTGATCCGGGCGCTTCCGGAGGAGGAGGATCGTGCCCGAGAGATCATCGCGCGCCACTCCGATAAAGACTGGAGTCTATGTGACGCGATTTCATTTGCACTTCTAGATGTAAGGGGAATCCGCCGCGCTTTCACGTTTGATCGCCATTTTCTTCAGTACAGCCGGATTGACGTCCTCGGCTTATCGCGCTGATTCTGCACTCCGGAGCTTTACAGAGCCGCAGTTGCATAAGGGCCTCGGTGTTCTGTAGGGATCGGGGATGCCCGATCCGATGTTGTAATGACCGGGACAGCTCACTGATCACGTCGTGCCAACCAGCAACTCTTCCGAATTGTATGGTGGACGAAGGCCATCCGTCCTGCCGCTGAAGTAGCGCCGGCCAAGAGTTTCCGCTGAGACGTGCTGGACATCTCGAAAACCGGCCTCACGGGCCAGGGCGAGCATCTCCGCCGGCGTGAAGGATGTGATGAAGGGCGTGCCGTTTGCTCGCGCTCCCTCCGCCGCGCGCTCAAGCGCGGGACCCACCTCGGGGTCTACCAGTTCGGCCGGCAGCATGAACGACATGACAAACGTCGAAGATGGCGCAAGCGAACCTGCCCGGCGCAGCGTGGCCGCGATCGCGTCCTTAGAAAGATACATGCTGACTCCGGTAGAAGCGATAACCGCCGGCCGGTTTGCCTCGAATCCGGATTCCGCTAGCCGCTCCCACCACGCATCGCCGGCCTCGAAGTCGACCGGCACGAGCCGCAGGAACGGCGGGATGCCAAGGCCGAGGTCGACGAGGCGCTGGCGCTTCCACGCCTGAGGACCCGGCCGATCAATCTCGAAGACGAGCAAACGCGAGGCGAGCCCCGGGCGATGCTGGGCGAAACTGTCCAGACCGGCTCCGAGGATCACGTACTGGCCGACGCCGCTTGCAGCTTGCTCCGCAACCAGGTCTTCGACGAAGCGAGCTCGGGCCAGAATGGAGGCGCGAAAAAAGCGCGTGGCGTGTGGGTCCATGTCCGGCCGATCGCGCCAGCCGTCGCCGGGATCCGCCAGTTGCAGGCCAATCTCGTCTTCGAGCACGTGAGGCGGCGGATCGATCTGGACATGCATCGCTCGCCACAAGGCGACCCGCACCGCTGTGCTGTCTGGCTCCACGGTTAGCATACTGGCGCGTGATCGCATTCAATTTCATTTTCGATCACCTTCAGCTTCGGTTGGCCTGCGGCCCGTTCGCCTCCAGTTCCTCCAGTCTGCGATTGGCGGTTTCTGCTTTTTCTGAGTCTTTCGCCAGGTCAACCAGAGACTGATCCACGCCGGCGAAAAACGCCCGCACGAGTTCCGGGACGTCGGCTGAGGAGTGGCGTATCAGTCTCCCTCTCCCCTCGCGCGTAAAGCGTGAAGGAGCGCCTCCGTGTAGCACGCTGCAGCGCGTTCCATATAGATCTGTTCCCGTCGGCGGCGTCGGGCCGGCGATCTTCACGTACCGCTCGGCCCATTCAATGAAATCCGAGCGCATCACGTCACTTCGGTTCGCAGGCATGTTGAGAAACGCCATCGTATCCATCCCCGAATAAATAAGGATGACTGCGGCCCGATAGCAGTACGCTTCCAGTAGTAACCGGATGGGCCGTTTGATGCCATCCTCAATCACGGCCCGCACCGCCCCGGTGTTTAGTACAACGTCGTCACGTTGAGTGCTTAAGGCCGCTTCCGTTGGTCGCGGCTCTGAAAGCTGCTGAAAGTACCAGAATCGTTTTCTGAGCCATGACCGAAGGCAGTGGTTGTGACGAGGTTGGTTTAGTACTGATTTACTGAAACCTTTGCTCTGGGACCGCATAGAATAATCAAGTATGCGCATAAAGTTAGTTGCAATCACGGGTGTCATCCTGCTGTCGCCGCTTTATGCGGCAACGGCCTCCTCGGTCGATCAACTGGTTGTGTTCGGAGATAGTCTTTCAGATAACGGCAATGTTGCCGCAGGCCTCGCCTCGGTGGGGCAAACCCTCGGCAATTACGCCCCGAATGCTTTCACTGACGGACCTCATACGACTCCGCCCACCACCGGCCCGTTTGGGTTATGGGTCGATCAGTTCGCAAGCAAATTTGGCCTCCCCGATCCGGCTCCTATCATCGTGAACACCGCCGCAGGTCTTGCCGTGAATCCGGCCGGTACGAACTTCGCGGTTGGGTCGGCGCAAACCGGGCACAATCCGGCGTTTTCTCTAGGCACGCTTCTCAGCAAGCCGCCCGCCGTCCCGTTTACCACCGATCAGGTGGATCTGTTCAACTCGGTCAACGGGTCAAACGCCTCTCCTCATTCGCTGTACAGTTTTTGGGCGGGCTCGGATGACATTTCGAATGCGTTAACCAGCAATCCTTTCACGGTCGTGAGCGCTGCCAAGAATGCCGCGGATAACATCGAATCGAATATCAAGACCCTCGCCGGAGAGGGAGGAAAATATTTTCTATGGTTCAATCTGCCTCCGCTCGGTGAAACGCCCGCCGTTCGGGCGTCCGGACCTCTTGCCACGCTCGCCGCTAATACTGCGGCTTCCGCTTTCAACGATCAGATGAACGACGACATAACCAGTCTGCTGAGCACCATGAGCAATATCGTCATCATCGGAGTCGATGTTCATGGGGCCTTTGAGCAGATTGAGGGAGATCCGCACGGCTTCGGATTTGACAACATTACCGATCCCGCGCAGGGCCAGAGCGTCGATCCGAACAAATACCTGTTCTGGGATGGCCTGCATCCCACTACGGCCGGCGATGCGGTGATAGCCGATCTTGCCGCAACCGATGCCTCGCGGTTCGTGTCCGCTTCGCCCGAGCCCGCCAGTCTCGGTCTGGCATTTTTCGGAATACTTGGATTATTCGGCGTCGCGTGGCGCAGGCGCTTTCGCCTGCGTCTTCCCTAAAAACGGAAGATCGCGGCTAAGGGCGCTCCGTTCGGCATCCTGCCGTTCTGCACGACGTATACCTGTCCAGCGTGCAGAATGGTTTGCACTGCCGCGTCGTTGATCAGGTCTTCATCTTCCGAGCCGCCGGTCTCCCTCGCCTTCACAGTGTGCGTTGCCTGATCGAACACTCCGGTACTCTCCAGCGAGTCGGAAACTAATAAAGTGAGCACGCGCCCGTCGTGCGCAGCTGTAACGATGTCTTTCAAGCGGTTGGACGCGCCGCCGCCGGCCTTGTGATTGTATTCCGCAAGTACATCGTCCACCTTTTTCCGATAGCACCTGGACATTGCTTCCAGCGCCCGGGCGTGCATCTCGCCGGCTTTCAACCCGTTTGGAGCGCCCTGCACCGCCTCCTGTGCCAGATTAGGATACGTGCTAATCGATCGGTACAACGATAGCTGATGGTCTACACCGGCAAGCACCACGGGTTCGCTCCTGCCGCGCAATAGTTCGTTTACGCCGCGATCGATCTGTCCGAAAAAATGCGCCACAAATTCGCCCCGGTCCTCACGGTCGGTGGTGCTGTAGGTGGACATCACGCCCTTCATGCTGCCGGTCGATGGCCCGCCCACTTCCATCGTGTTGCTGACGTGATCGGGTTTCGCGGTGTTCATCCAGTCGTCGAAACTGGTCTTCACGCCCGGCGGAAACGCAACCTCTTCTGAATTCCTCGATGTACAGCGCAGCATCCGGACATCATTTCGACTGAGCGCCAGAATATCGAAAACAGCATTCCTGGTTACCTGCGGAAGCAGCGGACGAATGTAAAAATGCGGCCCAACCACCGCACGGCTCGACGTCGGCTCATCCAGCCAGGCGACCCGAAACTGATCAGGCGATCGGAAAACGGCCAGCGAATTGCCCCGCGCCTTTCCCTCTGGAAGAATCGCGTCCCAATCCATGATCGATTCCAGCAGCTCGCGGCCTTGCGTTCCGTACTGTTTCAGTTTCGGTTCAATACGCCTGACGATTTCTTTCCATTCGAGCTCGTTCGCTTTCGCACCCTGCGGGGGCGGCGCGGAACTGAGTCCAACGTACAGGCTTAGGCACGGTCCCTGCGCTGTCAGGATCGGCTTTAGATCCTTCACGCTCTGGAATCGCGCCAGCTCAGCCTTTAAAGTATTCATACACTCAGGAGACCAGCAGCCTCAAAGACTCGTTACCTCGATTCTCCGTCCGTCCTCCCCTTCATCTGCAATCCGGATCTCGATCCGCTTTGCTGGAAACAGCTCCGGGAAACGCTCGCCCCATTCGACCAGAACCAGCGCGTCCGTTTCAAACAGATCTTCGAGCCCCAGGTGGCGAACTTCTTCCGTCGTGTCCAGCCGGTACAAATCGACATGATAGATGGCAACTGGATCGCCGTATTCGTGTATCAAGGTAAAAGTGGGGCTTGAGACCTCATCCGCCGAAGCGGCTCCGCGCCCTTCCACGATGCCTTTAGCGAGCGTAGTCTTCCCCGCCCCGAGATTTCCGATCAGCAATACGGCCGCCTGTCGAGGCAGTAGCCCGGCAAGCTGGCGGCCGACCTCCCTCGTCTCCTCGTCCGAGCAAGTCTCAAACCGCAGGACGGAGTTCATTCATCGCCCTTGGCAGGAAATCCAGCAGATCGGTCGCAAGCGCCGCCTTTTCGCCCCAGTGCTCGCCGGCTAATTCACCGCAGCGCCCGTGCAGCCAAACTGCTGCGATGACAGCCCGCTTCCAATCGCTTGGATGCTGGCCAATCATTCCGGCGATCATACCGGTCAGAATATCGCCCGTTCCGCCGGTCGCCATGGCAGGCGAGCCGGTTGGATTCACCCAGGTTTCGCCGTCTGGAAAAGCGATAATTGTGCGGTCGCCTTTCAGAACGATCGCAGCGCCGCTTTGTCGCGCAAGCCCCTGCGCTGCGCCGAGCCGGTCCGCCTGGACTTCCTTCGCTGATTTGCCGGTCAAGCGGCCCATCTCGCCCGGGTGCGGCGTCAGGATCCGAATCTTATCGGTGTACGGCAGCCCACCGGCTAATGCATTGAGGGCATCGGCATCTGCGACGGCTGGAACGCCGGCTTCGGCATAGAGGCGTTTTACCAAACGAACTGTCTCGTCTTCGGTCCCGAGCCCTGGGCCGACTGCGAGGACGGTCATTCTCTTCAGAAGGTCCAACACGTGGTCCGCCGTCCCGGGCAAAGGAACGGTCATCAGTTCGGGGCGAACTGCCGCGACGCTCGGGAGCACACTCTCCGGAACTGCGACGGTCACCAGCCCGGCTCCGCTGCGATACGCTCCGATGCCTGCCATGGCCGGAGCGCCGCTTTTACCAAACGAACCCCCGGCGATGAGGACGTGTCCGTACATTCCCTTATTGGAATCGCGGGGGCGCTTGGCGAATAAATGGCGAATATCCGGTTGGGCGGTCAAGTTCAGAGTGAACTTTGGGTTCGTTTCGCAAAATTCCGGTGGGGTCCCGATGGGGACAACCGTGAGCTGACCTACTTTCTCATAGATCGGCGAGAGACATTGAGTTCGTTTCGCAGCGGTGAAGGTGACTGTGTAATCGGCCCTTACGAACTCGCCGGTTGGGTTCGTTTCGTCAGAAGGCAGACCGGAAGGAATATCAACGGCTACTTTTTTCGCGAGCGGAAATCGTTCGTTGATGATCCGGATGGCATCGAGAGCCGGGCCTTTGGCCGGTCCGGACAGACCGGTTCCTAGCACGGCATCTACCAGCACAGTGGCCGGATGGAGTTCGTTTGGTAATCCGCGCGTAACCGGGCAACCACAGACCGAGAGCATGCGCCGGTTCTCGGCCGCATCGCCGGTCAGGCTTTCGGGATCGAAGAGTTCGAAGACAGCCAGATCGCGGCACAGGTTTCGGCTGAAGAGCTGGCGGGCGACCACGAACCCGTCTCCGCCGTTGTTCCCTTTCCCGCAGACTACCGCGACGCGCTGGCCCGTCAGAGGAGCAAAAGTTTCGCGGAGGAAATCCACCGCGCGGCTGCCGGCGTTCTCCATCAGGATAAGACCCGGAATGCCGCTTTCGATGGTCAGCCGGTCCACTTCACGCATCTCGGCAGCGGTGAGAATCTTCACGTGTGCTGCACCTCCCGAGCGAGCAGCAGAGTCATGTCGTCGTGAAGTTCGGGTCCGCCGGTCCAACTCCGAACGGCATCCAGAACGATGCGAATAATTTCGTGATTATCCTGATGATGGTGCTGCTGGATCAGGTCTTTCAGGCGATGCTCGCCGAACTCTTCGCCGTAGGCGTTTTCAGGCTCGGTGATGCCGTCGGTGTAGCACACCAGGAGATCGCCGGGCTTCAGCACCAGGCAGCTTTCGTTATATATCGAAAACGGAAATGCGCCCACAACCATACCGTTCGAATCAAGCGGCACCACTCCGCCATCGCGGAACAGGAGCGGAGAAAGGTGCCCGGCATTGGTGTAGGTCAAGGTTCGCGAGACTTCATCGAAGAGAGCAAAAAAGAACGTCGCATATTTCTCGGGCGAGGTATTAGCAAAGACCTGTTTGTTGAGCTGCGATACCAGGCTGGCGACATCGATCTCCGGTTGATGAGTGCATTCATTTTCACGCGATAGCTGGTATTGGGCGAGTTGGGCGCGCAAGGCCGCCTGGATGGTAGCCATGAGCAGCGCCGCTGATATGCCTTTGCCGGCAACATCGCCGATGGCAAAGCTCAGCTTTTTGTTGCCGACCTCCTGGTAATCGTAGTAGTCGCCGGAGACCATTCGAGCCGGATCGCAGCGGACCGTCAGTTGCAGGCCGTGTATGGGCGGAGCTTCTTTGGGATAGAGCTGGCTCTGCACTTCACGAGCAATTTCAAGCTCCGTTTGCAGCCGTTCCTTTTCCTTTTCGACCACGAGCAGGCGTTCAAGGTTGCCGGTCATTTGATTGAACGATTCCGACAACTCGCCGAGCTGATCGCGGGCACGGACGGGGATCCGGTGGCGGAAGTCGCCGTAGATCACGCGGCGGGTGCCTTCGTAAAGCTGATTGACGGCTCCGGTCATGCGGCGGGCGAGCGAGACGCCGATGACCAGCGCCACAAGCTCCACGATAAGGAACATGATGGCGATTGCGATCACAACGTCGAATAGCACTCCGCGAAGAATCTCCGGTCCGGAGAAAAACGTTCGCAGCACGGCTGAAGGCCGGGAATAGACCCACAACACACCCTGATACGTTTTATTCGGCGTGTCCAGATGGAAATGAGGGAGCGTGGATGGCCATCCGACGGGAATATCGAAGCGGCTTACGGGCGGAGGGAGATGGCCGTTTCCTTCGTCACCAGGCTTGCCGGGTTCGCCGATGCCGAATTTGAAATCAGCATCGCCGGATTTTCCAGCCGAATCGGTTTCGACCAGAGCGATGATGCCGAGGTGAGGAACCAGGTTTTCCACGGTTTCGCGTGAGAGAGGCGCGAGAGCGGTAATGGCGCCGTCTGGCACCTTCATGTGGGCCCAGCCAAAGGAATGCCCACTGATCATCATCAGGCCGTTCGAATCATTCCAACCCTGAGGCACATTTAGGGGCGGGCTATTGGGCGGGAAACGATGATCGCCATTGGCGTCGTTAAGATAGATCGTGATGCCGGGGAGATCGTAGGCAAACGACTTCAGCACCTCCGGAGCGGCGGGGATACGAACGTCCGGAGGCATTCTCTTGAGGGTAAGCGCCACGGCCTCGACTAGATCGAGACGGCGATCTAGGGCAGAGCGCGCGAGATAAATCGCAAGCTCGTTCATGAGCGCCCAAGCCCCCAGCCCAAAGAGCACGAACAGCAGAAGAATGGGAAGAAAGCCGATAAGGCCGTAGACAAACAGCAGGCGGTTGCGGAGGCTCCAGAGCGAATGCCGCTGCATGTATCGCAGGCCGCGAAAAATCAGGATGGCGGCAGTCACAAGCAGCGCGAGGAAAGCGAGCAAGGCGAGTGCGCCGTGGCCGGTGAAATAGAACAGCAGGTAAAAGGCGAGCGCGACCAGGAAGGCAATCCCCGATTTGCCCAGATACCGCGCAATTTGGCGGAGCCGCGACATTATCTGAGATTATCGCGTGAGAGGTGTAAGCGGATCCGGGCGGCCCGCGCCGGCCGGACGATGCGCGGTAGTCTTAGAAGCTCAGTCTGGCATTGAACTCGAGCTGGCGGGCGTCCACCCCGCCATCGCGCCCGGTGTTTGCCAGCCCGTTTACCAGGCCAAAGCTGCTGCTGTTGAGATCGCCGTTTGGATTGCCGAAATGCGGCGTGTTTGTCAGGTTGATCGCTTGCACCCTGAACTGAAGGTTGAACCGCTCTGTGAGCCGGAAATTGCGCGCCAGAGCCATATCCAGATTGAACATCCCCGGTCCGTGCAACGGATAGAACGGCGAAGTGCCAAAGCGGTTCAGGTCGGTTACCGGCGCAAATGCATCAGTATCAAACCAGGTCGTGCCGGGTCCGACCTCGCCTGAAATCGGAATCGATGATTTGACGATATCCGGCCGCTGCGTATTGCCCGATGCGTTCAGGTTGCTGGTCGAAGATCCGCCCGCGTGCATTTCGAAGACGCTTCCCGAAACCGCCTTCAAAATTCCGCTAAGCTGCCAGCCTCCCAGGAGTTTAGAAGCAATGCCTGTGTTCGCCCATCGTTTGCCCGCACCGAAAGGCGGCTGAGCGACGAAGATAGCCGCAAAGTTATGGGGCCGGTCCTGGGGCGCGAGGCCGCGGTTCAGAAAGTAAGCCGATGGCGTCTGGATGTAGGCCATCCCCTTCTCGTTGGAGAGTCCTGCGAATCCAATCGTTTTTGACCACGTGTAAGCGAGCTGAACTTGATACCCGCCCTGGAAGTGATGGCTTAACGTCGTCTGAAGCGAATCATAGTGATTGTTGGCGACAGGAGTAATAAGAGATGTAACCGCTTTCCGGAAATCATGTGCGGCATTGTATAGGGGCCGGCTAACATCACCACCGCACTCGGCTGTCGAACTGCCCGGAACGCATCCGGACGGCGCGATCGGACTTTGTACGTTTAAATCGAGATAGCCGAGCTGGCGAATGGTCCGCGTGGCAACGTATCCTGCCTGGGCGACCCACTCGTGCGCGAATTGCTTTTCAAGCGTGAAATTCCAGGATTGAATGTAGCCGCGCTCTACGGTGCTTCCCGTCGTGGCCAAACCTACGTTCGGATCGATAGGGACCTCGCCGCTTGACAGATCCGGAATCACGGGCAGCGGTATGCCCACCGGAAGCGTAGAGCCCACCGGCGAATTTCGCAGGCTGGCGCTATCCAGCACGCCAACGGCTTTGTAGGAATCGGCGTTTACGTCCAGCGGGATCAACACCGGGTAGTTTGTCCGCAGATCGTCGGCAAGATTATAGGGTTCGTTGGTGATGCCGTAT
Source organism: Bryobacteraceae bacterium (assembly GCA_035475915.1). Lineage (GTDB taxonomy): Bacteria > Acidobacteriota > Terriglobia > Bryobacterales > Bryobacteraceae > Bog-105. The sequence continues at coordinate 5,281 of DATIMA010000234.1, read as the reverse complement.
CCCGCTCTGATCACAAAGGTAGGGGTCAGGCGATACGCCAGACCTACGCGGGGTACAAACTGCGTTTTGCTGATTGAGACACCGCAATCGGTCGGAATGCTGCCCAGGCCACAAAGCATCATCATGTTGCTCGCAAAATCATAGCGCTCAAGACCCCGGCTTCCGCCGCGCGTGGGCATTGGAAAGTATTCCCAGCGCACGCCCAGGCTGGCGGTCAACTTGGGGGTGATCTGCCACTGATCTCCAACATAAAGGCTGTACTGCTGCGTAATGGTGTGAAAGAAATCGGGCACCAGAATGTTCTTGCCGTAGTTTGTGTCCAGACCTAACAGGAACGTTCCGAAATTGTTGTAGGCGTTCGTGCTCGACGCCTTTCCCTTCTTGCAATCCTTACAGCTTGTCGGACCGCTGCCGAAACTGAACCCGCCTGCTCCCGGTTGCGTGGTTCCACCGGCGTTCCACTCCGGCTGCTGATGATTCAGGTGAAGGATAAAGATAGACCCGCCAAAACGAACCGTGTGGCTGCCGTGAATCCAGGTGGCATTGCCGCTCCAGTAGAATTGAGGATCGTTTCGAAAATAGGGCATGTAGGTGTTGTGCGTCCCGAGGTCGTTGAAATCGCTGATAGCGAAACGAGGCCAGCTCCCCTCAAACTTTCGTGTGCCATTGGTTCCTGGAATGCCAAGGACATCGAGGCCTTGTTTCTTGTCCAGGTCAAGCTGCTGTGAGTTCGTCACCATTCGGGTGATTCCGAAATTGCCGTCCAGCACGAAATGGGGACTCAACACGTAATCGCCCGTGATAGAAAGCGTGACCGTATGCCCACTCCCCTGTCCCTCATTGCCACCATAATCGCTGATGGGTTCACCACCCACTTCGCCGTACATCTGGGGGTCGAGATCGTCGTAGTTCAGATAGCCGAAATGGCCGAACATAGTCAGCTTGCTGGTTGCAACCCAATCGATCTTTTCGTCCGTAGTCGTGCGGTTGAAGGCGAAATCGGTAGCGGCCAAATAGTTGTCGCTGGGCGCTGACGAACTCGCACTGGGTAAAAATCGTCCCGGCGCTTTTTGCAATAGGGCCATCAGTTTCTGGGTCACCGGGCTGATCCGGCCGGTCGGAATGACGTTCAAACAAGTGGCGCTTTTGCAGAGGGCGTTGAAGTGCGCCGCGTCAGCCGGGTTGTTGGTGGAGTAAATGGGTTGCCGGCCCGTGCCGCTCGCATTTCCGGTCGTGGGATCGTAAACCACGTCGGCGTTCGAGGCCAGGCCGTTCGCCGCGTCCGAGCCTCGCAGGTCGCCAGCCATCATCGCCAGAGTGGGGACCGTCGCGACCTTAGTGGCAAACTGCCGCTGCCTGGTGAACTCCACGTTTCCGAAATAGAACAGCTTGTCCTTTTTGATCGGTCCTCCAACACTTCCGCCGAACTGGTTGAAGATATCCTTCGGAACTCGCGTAATTCCGTTATTCGGATCGAAAAAGTTGTGGGCTTCCGTGTTGTTATCGAAGTGATATTCATACACATCGCCGTGGATCTGGTTGGTTCCGCTTTTGATCTGCACGTTGACTGTGGAGCCGCCTGCCAATCCCTGCTCGGGATTGAAGTTATTCGTCACTGTATTCACTGTTTGGATTGCGTCCGACGATGGAATGTAAGCGGCGTTCTCCGGAACCCAGATATTGAACTGGCTGACTCCATCGATCCGGATGTCGTTGCCATATTCGCTGGTCCCGTTGACATTGAACTGCAGTGCGCGCGAGGGATTGGTCGGGATCGAATGCGCAGTTGTTGGCGGATCGATCCCGGGGATCGTCCCGAACAACGACTCGAAGTTATTCCCCGGCGGTAGCGGCGCATTTTCGATAGTCTCTGCGGTCAGGTCGTGGTGCACGTCGGCACGATCGGTCTGTAATAGCTGAGCGGCGCTGTTGACTTCCACCGTCTGGCTCACATCCCCCACCTCTAGTGAGGCATCGACGCGGCCGACACTGTTCAGAACGACGGGAACGTTCCCTTTTAAAAACGTTTTAAAGCCTTTGGCTGAAATCTTGACGTCATAGGTGCCCGGCAGAAGCGTGGTCAGGCTATATTGGCCGCTCTGATCGGTCGCCGCCTGGCGCGTCAACTGAGTCTGTTTCTGGGTTACGGCAACCACTGCACCTGGAATGGGCGCACCCGATGAGTCCTTGACGTTTCCGGCCAGCGATCCGTAAAGCACCTGGCCCGTTCCGGGCTCGGCGAATAACCCCAAAAGCGCGAACATCCCGGCGGCTATTCCGCCAGCGAGTCTTATCTTGCTTTCAAACATCTAACCCCCTCGAAGTATTGGCTTCGCGGCGCGAATAGAGGACAGAATCGCCGGTTGAGAATGTAGACGAGTCCCCCAACCCGCCAGCAGGAAACCCCAAATCTCCCGCGGTTCGATTGAATCGTTTCGAGGGCCGGGTGTCAATTAGAATTGTGCGACAATAAGCGTCGGAAAATAGCACAGATCATAAGGCCCTGTGGAATTCCGACAGCTACAACTGCTTCGCGATGTGATCGAATCGGGCGGGTACATGCCAGCGGGGAAGCTGCTGCACATTTCTCATTCGGCGATACACCGCCAGATCCGAATGCTCGAAGAGGAACTCGGCTGCCGTCTGCTGGTCCGCTCCGGCCGCAAGGTCAAGCCGACTGAATCGGGCCGCGTCCTGGCCGATCTCAATCTGAGAATCCGCAAGGAAATCGAGGACGCGCAAAATCAGGTGAACGATCTGAACCACCTTCGGACGGGACATCTGCGGATTGGAACCAGCAGCAGTATCATGATGTCCTTTCTTCCCGCCGTTCTACAGCGGTTCTCGAATCAGTTTCCGGGTGTGCATCTACACCTGGCCACCGGCATTGCCGACGACCTTATCGAGGACGTGGTGGAAAGCAAACTGGATATAGGAATTCTTTTTAACCCGGCGGATTTTCCCCGCCCTGTTCCTGAGTTGGATTGTCAAATTCTCTATGAGGAGGAGTTCGAGTGGGCCGTGGCCAGGGATCATCCACTGGCCGGGCGGGACCGGATCGCGCTCTCCGAACTGGCCGCGTATCCTTTGATAGCACCGCCGCCGCGGAGCCACATCCGGCGCGCCTGCGATCGCCTGTTTTCGGCAAACGGACTGGACCCGACAGTAATAACGGAAGTCGAAAATGAAGAAACCATCGATAAGCTGATTGAGATGAATCTGGGCTTTGCGGCGCGCTCTCGCCGGCGGCCTGCGAACGCCGGTATTTGGTGCTTTCGCATTCCGAACCGCACAATCCGGTGCAAAATCGGAATTGTTCTGCGAAAGAGAAACGGTTCGCAGCGCGTGTTTACGGAGTTCCTGCGGGTGTGCCGGCAGGTTAAATCCGCCTTCAGCAAATGAGATCGGCACATAAAAAAGGCCCACCCGGCCGAAGCCGAGCGGGCCAGTTCAATTGAACGTGGGATCTTAGTAATCCATCTCGGGGCCGTGCCCGCCGGGCATGGGCGCAGAAGACTTCTTCTCGGGAATTTCAGCGATCATGGCTTCGGTGGTCAGCATCAGAGCGCTGATAGAAGCCGCGTGCTGCAGAGCGGAGCGAGTGACCTTGGTCGGGTCGATGACGCCCGACTTCACCAGGTCTTCGAACTGACCGCTAGCGGCATTGAAGCCGTAGTTGTGGTCGGTATTCGAGCGAACCTTTCCGATCACGATGGCGCCTTCGTATCCCGCGTTGCCAGAGATCTGGCGCAACGGCTCCTCGGTCGCCTTGCGAATGATGTTGATGCCGATTTGCTCGTCGCCCTCGCCTTTGAGATTAGCGAGAGCATCGCCTGCGCGCAGCAGAACGATGCCGCCGCCGGGAACAATACCTTCTTCGACGGCTGCACGCGTGGCATGCAAAGCATCCTCGACGCGAGCCTTCTTCTCCTTCATCTCGGTTTCGGTCGCTGCGCCAACCTTGATGACCGCCACGCCGCCGGCGAGTTTCGCCAGCCGCTCCTGCAGCTTCTCGCGATCGTAATCAGAGGTGGTCTCTTCAATCTGATTGCGGAGCTGTTTGATGCGGCCTTCGATCGTCTTCTGAGTACCGGCGCCATCGATGATGGTGGTGTTGTCCTTGTCAACCGTGACGCGCTTGGCGCGGCCCAGGTCTTCGAGGCGTACACCTTCCAGCTTGATACCGGTCTCTTCCATGAGAGCCTTGCCGCCGGTGAGGACGGCAATATCTTCGAGCATGGCCTTGCGGCGATCACCGAAGCCGGGAGCCTTGACGGCGCAGGCGTTGAGAGTGCCGCGCAGCTTGTTGACCACGAGGGTAGCCAGCGCTTCGCCTTCCACTTCCTCGGCAATCACCAGCAGCGGCTTACCGGAGCGGGCAATCTGTTCGAGCAGCGGAAGCAGATCCTTCATATTGCTGATCTTCTTTTCGTGGATCAGAATGTAGGGATCTTCGAGGACCGCTTCCATGCGGTCGGGGTCGCTGACGAAGTACGGGGACAGATAGCCGCGGTCAAACTGCATGCCGTCGACAGTCTGCAACTCCGTCACCATGGTCTTCGATTCTTCGACCGTGATGACGCCGTCCTTACCCACCTTCTTCATCGCTTCGGCAATGATGTTGCCGATCGTAGCATCGCCGTTGGCGGAGATGGTGCCAACCTGGGCAATGGCGTCGCCGGAAACGGGCTTCGAGAACTTCTTGACTTCCTCGACAACCGCCTCGACGGCCTTTTCGATACCACGCTTGAGCGCCATCGGGTTTGCCCCGGCGGCAACCGACTTCACGCCTTCGCGGAAGATGGCCTGAGCCAGGATGGTGGCAGTGGTGGTGCCGTCGCCCGCGATGTCGGAGGTCTTCGAAGCAACCTCACGGACCATCTGCGCGCCCATATTTTCGAGCGGATCCTTCAGCTCAACTTCCTTGGCGACCGTGACGCCGTCCTTGGTAATGGTCGGCCCGCCAAACTTCTTCTCAAGAACAACATTCCGGCCCTTGGGGCCCAGCGTCACCTTCACGGCATCAGCAAGCTGATTTACACCACGAAGAATTGCCTGACGCGAATTTTCGCTATAAACAATCTGTTTTGCAGCCATTCTTGTTTAAACTCCTTATTTCGCCTTCGCTGCGGCAGCACCATTGCTCAGGACACCGAGGATTTCGTCCTCGCGCATGATCAGGTACTCCGTTCCATCCAGCTTGATGTCGCTACCGGAATACTTGCCAAAGAGAATGCGATCGCCAACCTGCACGTCAAGCGGAAGCAGTTTGCCCTCTTCG
>DATIMA010000233.1:0-14258 GCA_035475915.1 Bryobacteraceae bacterium | reverse complement strand
TAATTGTCTTGATGAGGGTCGATTTCCCGCTGCCGTTTGGCCCAAGAATGGCCACGTGCTCTCCAGCCTGCACGCGCAGCGATAAGCCATTCAGCGCCAGTCGCGTGCCGCGCTGTACAAACACGCTTTGAAATTCGAGTAGCGATGCCGTCAAAATAAAATAAGAGGGTAGCAGGGCTTTGCCAATCACACCAGGACAGATTAAAGGGCTGGCACGGGACTGCGGGTTTGAGCTGGCCGGCATCGCCTCCGCTGCGCCGCCCGCGGACTTTGATCGCTTCGAACATTGGCGCGAAAAAGGCTTTGCCGGCGAGATGGGATACCTGACCGACCGTCGGGGCGATTTGCGCGCGGACCCCCGAAATCTTCTCCCAACCGCACAAAGCATCCTGTGTGTCGGTAAACTCTACAACACCGCCCACCCGCATACCGCCGACATCACCGGAAAAGACCGCGGCTGGATCTCGCGCTACGCCTGGGGCCAGGATTACCATGACGTGGTCCGCCAAGGACTCGAATCGCTCGTCAGCCGGATTGCCGAACGCCACAACCACCCCTTCACCTGGAAGATCTGCGTCGACACCGCGCCGTTGCTCGAACGTTCTTATGCACAGATGGCGGGTTTAGGGTGGATTGGCAAGAATACCTGCCTCATTAACCAGCAGCAGGGGTCCTGGTTCTTCTTAGGCGAATTGCTGCTTTCCATTCCGCTCCTGCCCGATGCTCCGCCGCCGGATCGCTGCGGTACCTGCACGCGCTGCATCGACGCCTGCCCTACGGCTGCCATCGTTTCCGACGGAACTGGCGGTTGGACTTTGGATGCCCGCGCCTGCATATCCTATCTGACAATCGAGAAACGCGGAGAGATCAGCAAAGAGCTGGCTGAAAAAATGAGCGACCACGTGTTCGGTTGCGACATCTGTCAAGATGTATGCCCGTGGAACGGTCGGGCTGCCGTGAGCGAGGATAGCCGGTTTCAGCCGGTCTGGTTCGCTCCATCTCTGCAAAGCCTGGCCGAACTGACTGAAGATGATTTTCGTCGTGTCTTTCAAAGGTCGCCTGTCCGCCGGGCCAAATATGCCGGAGTCATTCGAAATACCGCAATTGCGATCGGGAATTCAGGAAACACGTAAGTGAAGAGGAACTATTGCAGGCTCGTACTTTTGGCGGCCTTAGCTGTTTTGCCTGCATTTCCGTGGGCGAATTCAACAATTCACCTGGAAGATCCGCTCAAAAATCCCGGGTTCGTCCATTTCTACAACCTCGAATACGACCAGGCCCTCGTCGATTTCGACGAGCAGGCTCTGTGCCATCCCGACGACCCTTTTCCTTATAATGCCATCGCACAAACCGTCCTGTTCCGGGAAATGTTCCGGGACGGCGCACTTGAAAGCGAGCTCGTCACCGGGACCAATCCTTTCCTGCGAAGACCTAAGATGCAGATCTCAGCGGAAAACAAGCAGCGGTTCAATAGCGCCATCAACCGCGCCATCGAACTCAGCCGCGCCCGCCTGCAGAAGAATCCGGAAGATATCGGGGCGCTGTACTCTCTGGTAGTCGCGCACGGGCTGCGAGCGAATTACCTGTTTCTGGTCGAGAAGGCATGGCTCGATTCGCTGCATGAGGCGACCGAAGCGCGCAAAGCCAACGATAAAATTCTCGCCCTCGTGCCCGATTTTGTGGATGCCCACCTGGCCTCGGGCATGAGCGAGTACATTGTCGGCTGCCTCCCCATGTACATGCGGATTTTGGGCAAGATCCGCGGATTTCACGGCGATAAAGAAGACGGCATTAGGCAGTTGGAGTGGGTCGCTCATGCGGGAACGCTCGATCGCTACGATGCCAGTGTTCTGCTGGCCGCCATCTACCGCCGCGAGCATCGCCCGAAGCAGGCGATCCAGCTATTGAACGGCCTGGTAGCGACCTTCCCGCGCAACTACCTGTTTCGCTTTGAGCAGGTGCAGATGTACAGTGACCTGGGAGATAAGCAGTCGGCTCTGCAGGTTCTGGCGCAGATCAGGGATCTGCACGACAGTGGATCGCCCGGTTATGCCGCTTTGCCCCTGCAGCGAATTCAATACGCCAAGGGCAACCTGCTCTTCTGGTACGGCGATCTCGATCCCGCTTTGGCCGATCTGAAACAGGCAACCCGAAATTCAAATGACCTCGATTTGAATACCGCTGTGATGGCCTGGCTTCGCTTGGGACAGGTGTATGACCTTAAAGGTGAGCACGCGCAAGCCGTGAAGGCGTATCGGGAAACCCTCAAGACAGCGCCTCAGTCCGCCCCCGCATTGGAGGCGGAGGGCTATATTTCCACTCCCTACCACCGCAAGCCGACGACTGGCTGAGAGATGTATTTCCCGCGAGATACACTAATCTAACGATGCTGACTCTCAATCGTGTAGATGCCGCCGGCTCCAAAGAAGCCGTTTACCAACAGATTTGCGAGCAGCTACAGGAGTTGCTGGGTGATGAATCGAACTTTGTTGCCAATGCAGCGAATACCGCGGCTCTGCTGTTCCAATCATTAAAAGATGTGAACTGGGTCGGCTTCTATATTGCCGAGGGAAAAGACCTCGTCCTGGGACCTTTTCAGGGCAACCCGGCGTGTGCTCGCATTCCATTCGGCCAAGGCGTCTGCGGGAAGGCCGCATCCGAACGGAAAACGATCATTGTCCCCGATGTCAACCGGTTTGCGGGCCATATCGCTTGCGATAAGGCTTCGCAGTCGGAAATTGTCGTTCCATTACTGAACTGGGGCAAGCTGCTAGGAGTGCTGGACATCGATAGCGCCAGCTTGAACCGGTTCGATGAAGACGACCGGGAAGGCATCGAGTCCGCGGTCTCGGTTTTTCTGGCATCGCTATCCACCCAGGACCTCCCGGATTTCGATGACGAACCGGAGGACGTTTAACCGCACCCCTTCCGCCGGTACACTGATATTTGGCGGCATTTACCTCAGCGCACGGCAGCTTCTGTGACAAGTGCGGTTCTTCGCTCGGTTCCGGCGCACTGGCGTGTAGCCACTGCGGGCGGCTTGTCTATGCGAATCAACTGGAGCAAATTGCGAACCGGGCCCGGCAGCTCGCGGCGCTAGGCCAGCTTCCACTCGCCCGGGAGCACTGGCAGGCAGCGCTTCAGTTTCTTCCCGAATCCAGAGAACGCCGCGGCGTGCAGCGCGAAATCGAAAAGCTGGACGCGCGGATGTCCCCAGCTTCGACGCCCGTGCGCGAAAGCCGGTTGAGAGCCGCAGCCATGCCGCTGCTCACCAAACTCATTTTCCCCCTCAGCTTACTCGCGTTCGTGGGCGTCTACTGGAGCCTGCTCGGCTGGTGGTTCGCTGTCGGTATTACAGCTTCTGTCCTGTTGCACGAAATGGGGCATTACGTGACGGTTCGCCGCTTCGGATTCAAGGCGGAGTTGCCCACTTTTTTGCCCGGCCTCGGCGCATTTGTGCGCTGGACCGGCGCGAACGTCGATCCGGGTGTGCGGGCGATGATCTCCCTTGCCGGCCCGCTGTTCGGGTTTCTATCCGGCGTGATCGCCTACCTCGTTTTCCGCGAGACCGGGCGTCAGGTCTGGCTTGCCGTGGCCGAGTTTGCCGGCTGGCTTAACCTGCTGAATCTGACTCCCGTATCCATCTTCGACGGCGGCGCAGCCATGAGCGCGCTCGGCCGTCAGCAGCGCGTGGCCGTATTAATCTTCAGTCTGATCTTTTTCTTTCTGCTGCACGATTATCTATTCCTGATTCTGGCCGGCGGGACGCTATACCGCCTCTCAACCCGCGACGCACCGGCCGAATCGAAGCCGGCAATTGCCGTCTATTTCATCGCGCTGGCGGCCGCAAATGGACTGCTGAGCTGGTACTGCTCCCACCAGGGCTACTCGTTGCTCTCGGGCCTGTAACGTAATGGAGGCGGGCTTGAGCCCGCACGGGGCTTCAGCCCCGCCCACAATGCCTCATGCCGAATTTCCACGTCTTCACATGCATCGACCCGATCTGCTCCCCGTGTTCGAAGAACTGCGCCGTCGCGAGCCCACCTTCCACACGCCGGAATTCGGGGCACAATGATCGCCGAATCCGAGCAAGTCATGGACCCGAATATTGGGAGGTTGGCGCATCGGGCCGGCGCTAAAGCCGCGAATTCATCCTCCGCACGGTTTAGATAAAGATCCGCACATCGATGCGGCTCGGCAGGCTGGCGGGCCTATGGCTATGGTGTTCGCCGGAAGCCTAGGGCGTTACGGCCCAGTGATGGATTATTGCTCTACTCTTCCTGACTATCCGCGTTCTATTCGCCAATTCACTTCCCCAACTCGACGAGAATGCGTCAAGTGGAAGGATGGCGTCTGTGTGTATGACCTTCCCGGAGAGAGCTTCCGACACGGTACTTGGCGAACTCAACCGACCAATGCATTGACGACGATAACAAGGGCTAATATCAGCAATAAAATGCGGACGCGGTGGAGAGCATCCCATTTTCTGTGATCGCGCTCCCAGCCCGGCGCAGGCGCTGCTGCGTGCAAGGAAGCAATCCGATTGTTGATGGGCACCAGCACACTAATGCTAAGGATGATGGCACCCACCCAGAGACCTGCCGCGATCAGCAAGGGGGCGAGAGCAGCCTGATGGAGATGCAGGAATGACTCCAGCGCTAGGAGCACAAAACATAAAATGTACCAGACAGGCATCGCACGACCGAGGGAACGGGCGAGAATGGACAGCGCCTGCGCTTGCGGGCCGCTCTCCAGGCGGCGGAGAGCCGGGTTCACGAAGGCCGACATAGCGAGTTCATTGCCTACCATTAAGCCCGCGGAAGTAATCGTAATGATGTTCAGAAGGTGCATCTTTTCCCCTGGCTTATGGACGCGTCGGACTGGGGTAGCGACGCACGCGCTTGTACTGACTAATTTGTCAGTTCGGGTGCAAGAATGGAAGGCATATGCCGGTTTCCAAAAAAGAGGTTTCGCCTTGTCCGATCGACTCGATGCTGTCGGTCATCGACGGGCGCTGGAAAGGCACGATCTTATGGAGACTGCTCAGCGGCCCGCTGCGAACCAGCGAATTGAGGCGAAGCATACCAGAGATCACGGAGCGGATGCTGATCCGCCATCTGCATGAAATGGTGGAAGACGGGATCCTTTTGAGGCACGACAAGAAAACCGTACCGCCGCACGTCAGGTATTCGATTTCACCATATGGTATGACGCTCGCGCCGGTGCTGGAGAAGATCTGTGAGTGGGGGCGGAAACATCAAGCCCGGGTCAAAACGAAGACGAAAAGCATGGCTTGAACTGTACGCGCGGGCCTTGAGTTGAAGGGAAAAACCGTAGATGTGAGTTCACGGCTCCTGCGCGAATCTCAGCAATTCGCAATTGCCTGGCTGAATTCAACCATTCCCCTCCGCCTGATCCCGTCGATACGGGAGGCCCATTAAAGCTCGTCCACCTGGGCAACTTCGCCCTCTGCGTTTCCATCTCTACAGCCGGAGATACTTATGAAACGCATTCAAAAGTTTGCAGCGGTCAACCTTATTGCAGTGCTGATGGGCGCGGGAATTCCTGCGATGGCGGCCCAACACAGTTCCGGCAATTATGGCCACGCACAGGTACGGTCCCAGCGAAATGATCAACGGAACCGCGATCGTAATCGCGACCGCAATAATGATCGTAATAATGATTGGCGCGATCACGGCCGCGGCTATGCCTACGCGCCTCCGCCTGTTGTATACGCGCCCGCGCCTGTCTACCGGGGATCCGTCTACGACAACGGCTACTACAATCAGCCCACGCACAATGGCCGGACTGCCGCCATCATCGGGGGTAGCGCCGCCGCCGGAGCTGTCATTGGAGCAGCCGTTGGGCACGGCCAAGGAGCAATTATCGGGGCCGTGATCGGGGGCATCGCGGGTACAGTAGCCAACGCCGCCGCTGACCACCACGATCGCTATTGAAAGGCGGCACTGAATCCGAGCCGGAGCCAGCGATTCACGCATGCGAGAGAATGGCACATGATGAAAACCGCACTGCTCGCGCTTGCCATCGCCTCTTCTGCTTTTGCACAGCCGAAAACGGTGTTTATGATCACCGATGCGGAGGGTGTCGCAGGCGTCTGCAGGCAGGAGCAGACCAATCCGAAAGACGCGGAAATGCGCCAACTGCTTACCGGCGAAATCAACAGCGCAGTTGACGGCTTTTTTGCTGGCGGGGCGACTGACGTCTTCGTCTGGGATGGGCACGACGGCAGCGCGACTCTTTCGGCGCTGACAATCGATTCAAGGGCGCACCTCATCATGGGAACACTTCCTGCAAGTATGCTCATGGACCGGCATTACTCTGCGGTGGCGTTCGTTGGCCAGCACGCGCGAGCCAACACCCCGGGCGGCGTCATGGCCCACAGCTACAGTTCGCTCGGTATTCAAAATCTGCTGATGAATGGCAAGCCCGTCGGCGAGATAGAAACCAGGACCGCTCTCGCCGGCTGGTATAACACGCCTGTGATCTTTCTCAGCGGCGACCGGGCCGCCGTTGACCAGTTGAAGCAGATTGATCCGGATGCTGAAACAGCGGTGGTGAAGGAAGGAATCGACAACTACACCTGCATATCGCTTTCAGCGGAAGGCGCGCGCCGGTTGATCCGCGAACGCGCGCAGGCTGCAATGGGTAAGATCGGAACAATTCAACCCTATCGGTTGAATGGTCCGGTCACAATCGAGATGGAATTTACCAGCCGCCACGCACTCACACCGGATGCCGCTCTAAGACCGGGCGCTGAAGTTATCGACGCCCGCACCGTCCGGTATCATGGCAAAGATTTCCTCGAAGCCTGGCAGCGCGCGCGGCCATAAAGTTAGGGAAGTAGGATGAGCGGATCGCAGGCCGAACGCGATGGAACTACTCTTCCCAGGCAGTTCTGGCTCCTGATTTTGAGATAAGCTAAACAACTTGAACAAGCTCCGGGTTATCTTCCTCACGGCCGTTTTCGCCTCCATCTCTTTCGCGCAATCACCGCAGCCGGCCTTGGATGCCTTGCCGCTCATGCCGTGGCCCGCTAGTGTGACCCTGCAGCCCGGATCGCTGCCCATCAACATCACCTTTTCGATTTCACTCTCCGGCGCGGGCGCGACCGACCCACGAGTGAAGACACAGGCAGAGCGCATCTTTGTCCGGCTCGCGCGGCAGACCGGTATTCCGGTGCGGCTCCATTTCGTCAAACCGGGTGCGGGAGCCACGCTCAGTATCGTCGTCGAACGAAAGGATCATCGCCCGCCGCAGTGCCTCGGCGATGACGAGAGCTATTCGCTCCAGGTCACGTCAACGGGTGCCCGCTTATCCGCCGATCATCCGCTCGGAGCGATCCGCGGAATGGATACCTTTCTTCAACTGGTCGAACAGAACACCGGGCCCGGCGTTACACCCGGCTTCTCGGCCCCGTCCGTCGTTATCCGCGACCAGCCAAGGTTCCCCTGGCGAGGGCTCTCGCTCGATGTCTCACGGCATTTCATTCCGGTCGATGAAGTCAAGCGAACTCTCGACGGCATGTCTGCCGTAAAGCTCAACGTGCTGCACTGGCACCTTTCTGACGATCAGGGCTTTCGCGTGGAGAGCAAACGCTATCCGCGGCTGCAGCGCTATGGATCGGACGGTCTGTATTACACCCAGGCTCAGATTCGGAATGTCATCGCATACGCGCGCGATCGCGGAATTCGCATTGTGCCCGAGTTCGATATGCCCGGCCACGCCACAAGCTGGTTGCCCGGATATTCCAAGCTGGGCTCGCGATCCGGGTCCTTTGAAATCGTGCCCGGCTTCGGCATTCTCGGCGATCTGATGGACCCGACGAAGGAATATACCTATCGCTTTCTGGATGGCTTCATCGGCGAGATGGCGCATCTGTTTCCCGACGCTTATTTCCATATCGGCGGCGATGAAGTAAATCCCAAGCAGTGGAACGACAGTCCCCGTATTCAGGCGTTTATGCGCGCGCATCATTTGGCCGATGCGAAAGCTTTGCAAACGTATTTCAACCGGCGTGTGGAGAAGATTGTCGCCAGGCACGGCAAGCATATGGTCGGCTGGGATGAGGTGCTGAATCCGGGCCTGCCGAAATCCGTCGTGATCCAGTCATGGCGCGGCCAGCCATCGCTTTGGCAGGCCGCCCGCGAAGGGTATCAGGGCCTTCTTTCCGCCGGCTACTATCTCGATTTGATGTACCCGGCTTCCTATCACTATGCAATCGATCCCATGAAGATACCCCCGCCGCCGCCTGGACGTCATCGTCAGCAAACGGCATCCTCGCAGCCGGCCCCTGGTACGGCTACCGATCTCACTCCGCAGCAGCAAAGAATGATTCTGGGCGGCGAAGCGGCCATGTGGGAAGAGCTTGCCATGCCGGAGAACCTGGACGCGAAACTATGGCCTCGGCTGGCCGCTATCGCGGAACGGTTGTGGTCGCCGGAAGCCATCACCAGCACGGCATTCATGTACAAACGTCTGGAGATCACCAATCGCTGGCTCGAATGGCTTGGCCTCACCCAGCGCTCCAATTTGGAATTGATGCGGCAGCGATTAGCCGGAGCCATGCCGTACCAGCCGCTGGACATCTTTGCTTCTGTGCTCGAACCAGTAAAAGGATATTCGCGCCACGCCGAAAAGTACACCACCTCGACTCCTTTGAACCGGCTGGTCGATTCGATTCCGCCCGAGAGCGACGCCGCGCGCGAGTTTCGAGATGAAGTGGATCGCTATCTGGCCGCTCCCAAAGGCCAGCGCAATAGCGAAACCCTTCGAAAGGATCTGGCGCATTGGGCCGTGAACACAAAGCTGGTGCAGCCGGTTCTGCAAAATAACTCGCTGCTGAACGAAAACCTTCCCGTGGCTGATGCCATCGCGGCATTGTGCGATGCCGGTCAACAGGCGCTTGGTTATCTCGATTCGGGTAATCCGCCGAATGCCGGTTGGAGGCAGCGAACCCTCGCGACAGTCAATAAGTATGTCGATACCCGTGTTGGCGACCTGTTGATTCAGATCGCCCCCGGAGTACAGAAGCTGGTGGAAGCCGTTCCGTCGGAATCGCATCCATGAAATTTCTCGCCCCGTTCCTACTCGCCGCTTGTCTGTTTGCGCAGGCTCCGAACTCGCGGCCGATCGTGCTCCATGCCGCTCGTTTGTTGGAAGTAGATACCGGCCAGATCCTCACTCCGGGCGAGGTGCTGGTGGAAGGTGAACGCATCGCCGGGGTAGGGCAGAGCGTAACCCATCCGTCGGACGCGCAGCTCATCGACCTAGGCGATACCACCCTGATGCCGGGACTGATCGATGCGCACGTTCATCTGTTTCTTCATCCCGGCGCGGAAGATTTGCAGACCGTGGAAGAATCGGTTCCGCAGCGGACCATCACCGCCGTGCTCGCCGCGCGCGACGACCTGATGGCAGGCTTCACCGCCGAACGCGATATGGGAACCGAGGGCGCGGGTTCAGCCGACACAGCGGTTCGGAATGCAATCGATACCGGGAAAGTGCCCGGACCTCGTCTGCGCGTAAGCGGGAATGCCATTGATATTCTCGGCGGCCACGAAGACGCCATTCGCTTCAACCCGGCACAGCACATACTCTCGAACGCGACCTACGCCAACACTGTGGACCAGATCGTCCAGGTAATTCGCGAGCAGTACAAAGAGGGCGCTGATTTCACCAAGATGTACCAGACAGGGAAGGATTCTATTCGCGCCGGAAAACTCTCGACACCGTACCAATACACCGAAGCACAGTTGGCTGCGGCCGTTGAGGAGGCCGCCCGTGTTGGTAAGCAGGTCGCCGTGCACGCGACCGGCGAACCGGGCACATTGTATGCAGCGGAGGCCGGAGTCGCATCCATCGATCATGCCGAGCAGTTGAGCGATGAAACCATGCGGCTGATGCGCGAAAAGCATATCTTCGCTGTCCCGACCTTTACCATCCTGGAATATTTCGCCGCGCATACCAAGTCGCCCGCCGACAGCCAGCGCCTTCGCACGATGATCGATCTGCACGTGCAGGAGTTCCGCAAGCAACTGGCGGCAGGCGTTCCTATGGCGGCCGGGTCGGACGTCGGCCCGTTCCCGCACGGAACCCAGGCCCGGGAGTTTGTGCTCATGGCGCAATATGGCATGAAGCCGCTTGCCGTGTTACAGGCCGATCTTTTGAATGGCGCGAAGTTGCTGGGCTGGAGTGGCCAGATCGGCGAACTGAAGCCGGGTTATTATGCCGATATCATCGCCGTGCCCGATGATCCAGTGCAGGACATCTCTGTCCTTCAGAAGGTATCCTTTGTCATGAAAAACGGAACCATCTATAAAACAGAAAAGTAGACAATGATGAATCGCAGAGACTTTTTTCCCGTGTTGTGTTCTGTCGCCGGCGGCGTGTCGTGGGCTCAAAAGGCTGCCGACCCGTGGGCCCCGAACCAACTACTGCAGCCGGCGGTTCTTGCTGAGATGTTGCGGAAAGGCGAGCGGCCGGTCATCATCGCCGTTGGTTTTCCTGTCTTATTCCGCCAGAGACACATCGCGCATTCGCAGCTTGCAGGCCCGGCGAGCAAGCCGGAAGGCCTCACTCAATTGAAAGCAGCCGTCGCTAAGCTGCCGAAGAACACCCGAATCGTGATCTACTGCGGCTGCTGTCCCATGGCGCAGTGTCCGAATATCCGCCCGGCTTACAGCACGCTGAAAGAATTGGGCTACACCAATATCCATGTCCTTGATCTGCCGGTAAACTTTCATACCGATTGGGAGGAAAAAGGGTATCCCGTCGAATCCAGTATGCCGCCCCGCTAAATCGCTCCCGGTTCTTACCAGATGTACTGCTTCGCTTCCGCCCGCCTTTGATAGCTGTCCAATACGTGTACCACCCGAATCTTCTTCAGCTTCGCGGGCGAGAGTTGGCCGAGCGGGATATAGACGATCTTCCTGTTGATCCGGGCCGCAAGCTGGCGGAACGTGCTTCGCGGCGGCTTGGCGGCGATGTACACAACGTGCCGCTCCATGGAATAATCCAGTGCCGCCATTAGCAGGCGCTCCGCCTTCGTCTCTGCCGTCTCGTAGTCGAAATCATTCCAGATGTCGTAGAGCCGGCGCGGCGGCAACGTCATGAGCAAGCCTCCATATTCCGCCCGCCCGATTCCCGGCCCGACAATATGTTCGAACGGCTGCGTTGAATAGAACGCCATGTCGGACTCGTTCTGGTGCTCACCCAGCCAGGTAGTCAAATACTGGTAACGATCGTTCCGGTCTTCATCGAAGATGATTACCAGCGCGCCCACCTCGCCTGAAAATTTACCCAGTTCGCGCACGTAGAGTTTCCCTTCGTGCCACTTGCGAATGGTCTCGCGAAGATCCAGCCCGTCGCGCATCGAAGTGAGGAATGGTTCAACTCTCGACCGCTCCTCCGAGACTACCGCTTTCGCGTATCGTTTCAGAAATCGCCCGTAATTCTCAATAACCAGATCTTCCGGCGGGTAGGAGCAAATCGAGTTTCCGTCTGTCTGTCTGGCCCATTCACCCTTGAACTTCTCCTGCTTGCGGCCTTTCAGCCCCGTGGGTTTCAGCCGCTGCTTCAGCCGCGGCAGCCGCCTTCGCAGCCTGATCTTCCGCGTGTGAAGCCACACCTCCTCACCCGAGATATTCAGGGTCTCCAGCGGCGCATCTTCGGTCTGCTGCACGCTGTACCGGTTCGCCATCTGCCACACTTCATAGGCGTAATTATCATCGACAATAGAGCGCGCCGCCAGCGTAAGGTCATACACGCCCGGCAGAAGGTGTCCGTCCAGCATGGCCAGATTGCGGCTGAATTTCGCCATCGCAAGCCGCTGCCATGATCGCATCTCATCGCCCGTATTAATCGCGTATTCCCTTTCAGCCTCCCGCAGCAAAGCGAGCTGCCATCTCCGGCGATCTAATCCCGGCGGACCGCCTTCCATCGCTCGCACTTCTTCATATTGCTCCTGATAATAAGGAGCCTCCGTCGTCACTTCCGCCAGGCAATCCGGATGCAGGTTATATATTTCCGTTGTTTCGAATAGAGTTGTTCGACCGGAAACAGGCTCGTCCTGCGGAACTTCCATCGCATCCAGCAACGCATCCAGCGCGTCGAGCGAAACCACGACGCAAGTCGCAGCTAACGGGTCTGCGCCTTGCAGCTTCCAGGCCATTGCCGCGGCCTGTACCTGCAATTCCGGTGTGCCTTGCGGCGCATGCACGCGGTACTCGTCAACATAGCGTTGCATCCCGATGCTTTCTATCGAGAATGGGTCGGCGTACGTTCCGCGCGGATGCGGCCTTTCCCGCGAGGGATCGAGAAACACCACCTCCGCTTCTATTTCGCGGGCTGTCCGAAGAGCTTCAACAAGGGGATCGCCGGGCTCCACCGGGATGTACACCGCGCCGCCTTCTTCCTCATCATCGCGGTCGGGCACAAGAATCACCGACATCTGCGGCATGCGATCGAGCGCGCGCGTGTATTGGGCCTCCAGCGTCCAGGGCAGCTCGACCGCTATCACTTTTGGCCGCTGCTCCAGCAGATGCCGCCGGAGGCGCAGGGCGAATTCAATCCTCCCCGCAACAACCGGGAAATAACTGAAATTGCCCCGCCTGATGACTCCGACGTCGCTTGTTTCCTGAACCGCCATCACTACCTACCGCCGCAAGCTGTAGCGCAGCCCCTCTTCGCCCAAAACTGCGCGAACGGCCGTCTGCAAAAGCAGCCGCGTGCCTATTCCCGTCTCGCAGTTGAGTTTTAGCGCATAGCGCGCGATGTTAATCCCATCGCGAACCGTGTAGCTCTCGTCTGCCGCGTGCGCTTGCTGCAGAAAGTCGGTCACATACTGCAGCACCTCATCGGGTGAAAATGGCAGGTTTTCGCGCAGTATCGCCAATTCCTCCTCACGCTCCGGAAAATCGATAAGGATCTGCGGCTGCAGCCGCGAGTGGATATACTCCGGCAAGTCGAAAGTCGAGGAATCCTCGTTCATCGTTGCCACCAGCCGGAAGTTCGAGTGAGCTTTGATCTTCACGCCTGCCACAATCGACTCCACGTAGCGCCGGTTATCCAGCAGCGGCGCCAGGCTCGCCCAGCTCTTCTCGCTCATTCGATTGCCTTCGTCCAGAATGGCCACGCCGCCCCGGAGCATAGCTGTTACCAGCGGCGAGGCAACATACTTCAGCTTCGATTCGCTTTCGACCACCGGGGTGATCAGCAGATCTTCCGGCCGCGTATCCACAGTTGCCTGAAGGATGTAGACCTCCCGTCCCAGCCGCTTGCCAGCCGCGTAGGCCATCGTGGTCTTCCCGACCCCCGGCTTTCCCAACAGCCGTGGATTCATGGGCACGTCCCGCTGATCGATAATCATCCATGCCGCCATCAACTGCCGCATGGCTTCCTCTTGCCCTACCCAGGTAACGTCCAGTTCATCTGGGTGAGCCAGTTGGATTTCAATTCCTTCTAACGCAACTTTCATCAGACCTCTCGCGATCTGTGGCACGGAGAACGTTTCATCATGCTTTATCGAAGTACTTTGTATTTCCTTCTCCATCGTAGAATGAGAGTGCGCTGAGGATGACTCCGAAGATACTGCGGTTCGGTTATGTGTGTGAATTCCTCATTGCACTCATTGCAATTTTCGCTGCCTGGTCGGAGATTGGCGGGCAACCGGCACTGGACATCATGCATTGGGCCTGGAAGCTGGGATTGAGTGTAGCGCTGGCGGCGTCTATCGTGGGCTACACCGCTGCTCTGGTCGCCGATGAACCCCTCTGGACCTTGCGCTCCGCACGCTGGATGAGTGTCATCGTAATCATCATCATTGGTATCGGCGTGGTCACTTATTATTACGCCTTGCAAGCGGACACGGGAGAATCCGATGAGACAGGCACGGTTTCATTTCTGACGGGTTTACCGTCAGACTCTCTGCGCACATGACCACCTCGACCACTCCGGACGCGGATTACGCATTCTGGACCATTCCAGGCACCGCGTTCACGGTTACCTACTCGCTTGCAGCTTTCCACGAAATCGAGTTCGTGGTGAATGAAGGATACCGGCGGATCCCGCACGGTGGAGTGGAAACGGGCGGCTTGCTTTTCGGCCGGCTGGATGAAAACGGTGTACGGGTTGAAAGCTTCCGGCCGATTGAATGCGAGCATGCCTCGGGGCCGTCCTTCAATTTGTCGGAGAAGGATGTGACAGCTTTGCAAGCGCAGATCGCTTCCGCAAGCTCCGAT
>DATIMA010000232.1:0-16171 GCA_035475915.1 Bryobacteraceae bacterium | reverse complement strand
TGATTGCTGGCCGTCGACTCTGCCCCGAAACCGCCGGTGATGCCGGTAGATTCCAGAAAGAACGGAGAAATAAGCGCTCCATTCGGAGTATTCAGATTCTCGTGGTTGAAAATATTCCGCGCGCTGGCCGAAAGCGTCAGGTTGTAGCGATGCTCGCTCGCCTCGCCGAATCCGTGGAAGCCCCTATACCCGCCTCCGCCTGCTCTTGCGCCACCTGATGGGCCTTTGAAGTGGGTGGTCCCGAAGCCCCAGGTCTTGCTGACGCGCAGATTCAAGCCGATGTAGCCGGGTCCGTCTCCGGCGTTGCGCTCGATCATATTAGAGGTCCCTGGAGCGGCAACGATGGGGAGCGGATTCAGGATGCCGTAGGGTGTATCGAAATAGCCGGGCAAGGTCGTATCCACAACGCTCGGACGCGCCGTTGCACTTCCCTGGCCTTGCAGAAACAGGTCCGTGCCAGTGGTGATGTTAAACGGTGTTCCCGTATGCGCCACGATGAATGGCGAAAATCGTAGTCCCCAGGGAGCCGCTATCGAACCGCCCAGGAATAACGTTTGCGTCACGTCGAGATGCGATCGCCCCCAGTCTTCAGCGAAATTGTATGGATTCGCCGGCAACGTGGAGAGGCCGTCGGTATCGCTGTGGGCGTTGTTGTAGCTGTATCGGCCAAAGAGATTGAGCCAGCGGCCGGCGCGGCTATTGACGTTCACCATAAGCTGAGTTTGCTTGTAAATGCCGTCGGATTCGTAATTGTATATATCGCCGACGTTGCCAAAGGGCCGGCAGCACACATTGTTCGGATTTCCCAGCGCGCCGGGTGGAAGTTGTCCCGGTACCGGATACGGGGCGTTAATGTCCACAGTCCGCAGTTCATGTGTACCGCGGGAATTCATCAGGTTTACCGAAAGAGTGGTATGCGCGAACAGTTGCCGTTCCACACCGATCGCGGTTTGCATCAGGCGAGGCGCTTGTAAACGGCTGTCGATCTGGTATTTCTGTGCCGCGTTGGCCGTTGCTCCGGTCAAGTCGGCGACCGGAATGGGACTTGAAAATGTCGAATCGAAGATCGTGGGCCTGTCCAGCGTATAAGTTTGTTGATTGCTGAGATTGTAACGGTACGCGGTTTCGACGTCTGAAATATCGAAGCGCTCGTAAAACATGCCCCAGCCGCCGCGGATCACGGTTTTCGAATGTCCGTTCGGGCCCTTCGCATCGGGCGACCAGGCGAAACCAAATCGCGGAGCCCAATCGCTATGATCGGGAATGTTTGTCTGCGATTCCCAGCGCAGGCCCAGGCTCAACGTCAGGTTGGGCTTAACCCGCCAGTCGTCTTGAAAGAAAGGACCAAAATCCATCTGATAGAAGCCGATGCTGGGATCGCCGGTGTGAACCGTGTATTTGGACGGACCGTAGCCCATCTTGGTGACTTGCGCGCTGCTATACCCGGCGTTCAAAAGCTGTACCGTCGCAAGATACTGCTGGATGGAAAGCAGGCTCACCTCGCCGTTCTTATTCGGAGCCAAACCTGGCTGGAGCACCGGCCCCAGATAGGGAAAATTAGGGCCGCCCAGAAATTGATACTCGCCATTGAAGCCCTTCGGACTCAGATCGTTTAGCGAATCCGTTCGAATCCGAAAACCGAATTTTGTGGTGTGTGCGCCCCATGTGAGCGTCGTGTAGTTTTGCAGTTCGAAGCCGTTCTGCACATCGTAGCTGGACGGATAATTCAGGGACGTGTACCCGGCTCCTCCGGAAACGAACGATTGGGACACGAAAAGCCCCGGAGCATTGCTCTGGCTGTTGTAAGTCGCGCTTTCGCGGTCGAACCGAAAATGCGTCTCGTTCACCGCTTTCGCGCTCAGAACTGCTGTTTCGACAACTTGCGCCATCTGCTCCGTCGTTGAGTTGCTATATCCGGTGCCCGGAAATGTCAGGCCGCCGATTGTCGTCGTGGGTAGATCGAAGCTCCCAATGCCTGTAATGATGTGATCGTTCTTGAGATAGGCGTATCGCACACTCAGCGTGTTGTTCGCGCCAAGCTGATAATCGATCCGGGGACTTACCGTGGTTCTCCTCTGCGGGGTTGCATAGTAGCTCTGAAATGGCTGATAGCTCAGAAACGTATCCGTCGGGATCGTCGCGTTAATGATTCCGTTATCGTCGATGTTGCGGCGATCGACATCCAGAAAGAAGCTGGCATGCTTGCCCAACGGCCCGCTGACGTTTCCGCCGAAATGTTGAGTCCGGAAAGGCGGGTTCACCGAGAGGAACGGGTTGCGCGAATTCCAGATGCCGTCGCTGATGTTGTAATATCCTTCGCCGTGAAATCGATCGGTCCCCGGCTTAGTGAAGATCTGGATCCGGCCATAACCCAGCTTCTCGAACTCGGCTGAGAACGGGTTCGAGTTGATCCTTATTTCGCGGATCGTATCTTTAGGAGGAAGCCGGCCGCCGGTAAACCCGTCGACATAAATCTGGTTGCCTCCGGGACCAGCTGACGGCCCGGCAAGCGCCTGAAGATCGGCTTGCAAATCATCCGGGTCGTCCGGAAGCGCATCAAGATCCTCCTTCTGCAGAACCAAAGCGGTCGCGTTATTGGAGGGTTCGGTGTTCACCGTATTCGTGGTGGTATCGGTGACGGTAACTTCCTGCCGCTGCGCCTGCACCACCATCACGATGTTGGCTGTGGAGCCGCTGCTCTGCGTCACCGTCACGGCAAGCGCGCTCTGCTGTTGCATTCCTGTATAAGCCGCCGATACGGTGTAAGCTCCGGGAGCGACATGGCGAAAGACGTAATTGCCATCGGCATCGGAACTCGTCGTTTGCACCGCGCCCGTCGCGCTGGACAGTGTTACCGTAGCACCCGGAATCACCCCGCCCGTATCGTCCTTGATTGAACCCCGCACCATGCCCCGCGCACTTGGATGCACCGACTGGGCGGCAGGTGTCGCGCTCGCTCTTGTTTGATTCGTGGTGTTCTGCGCGCAAACCGCCGTTGCAAAAGCTAACCCGATCAGGAGTACACGTCTTGTCTTATCGTTCATCTCACCTCTGAAATAATCTCCGCACCGGAGTCGTCCCATGTTTATTTACTGCTGCTTAGTTACTGCGGAATCGTCATTTCTCCCAATCCCCAATCGCCGCCCGTGGCTTGGCCGCCTTGCCGGGCCGGAGCGGATTGAAGAATGGGTTCCACCCCTGCAATGATGTTTGTTGCAAGCAGCCGGGAACCGTCCTCACCGGTTGCTACTCCTGAGATCACTACCGCATCGCCGGGCTTGAGCTCGGAAAGGCTGATCGCCGGGAGATGCTCGATCATTTGGCCGATATCTCCGCGCGAAGAACCGCCCTGCATGCCTCGCGGCCCGTTGCCGTTCCCAGCTTCGGGCGCTTTTGCGCCATGGGCCGGAGCCCCTTCCGGATTCCCGCTGTTTTCTCCCTGTGGCGCACCCTCTGAACCGGGCGCGCGCCGGGTGCTGGGATTGAAGCGGCGGGCGAGCATCATCGCCATTGGAGGCGGAAGTTTCCGGATCTCCGATCCACTGTTTAAACTGACTTCGACCGGGCGCTTGGTTGCCAGATTCTTGACCGTCAGCGATTTTCCATCGGGCGAAATGGAAACGATGGCGCCATTGATGGTGCGGAATGCTCCTGAATAAATCTTCTCCGCGGTAATCGTAGAGCCGTCCTCGCTCTTTGTTCCGATGATCCGAACTTGATCTCCCGGCTGGATCTGCCCCAATTCGGACACACTGGGCGTTTTCGGGCTCTCGGGCGAGTAGCGCGTGAATTGCGTCGTCTTCTCTGTCTCAACCGTGACCGGCTGCTTCCCTGCCGGGGTTGCAAGCGTGATCGACAGCTTTCCAGTTGCGGGATCCACCGAGGACACGATCCCCGCCGTACTGTGCTGCCAAGCTGCGGCTTCGGCCTGATGCGCCTGTTGTAGATCGCGGGCCGTCATCAGAACGACGCTTCGGGCGGCAATCGCGTTGGGATCATCGGCGGGATTCGATCCGCGCACATCCACGCGATCTCCCACTTGCAGATCATCCGCGGCAATCCGAACAGCCTTCTTTAAATCTTTTGCGCCGGGCTCAACCTTAAGAAGTGTTCTTGTGCTTCCAACCAGTACCTTTTTTTCAGCTCCGGTCTTGTCTTCCTTCACCGTGATCGCATGAGTGGCGGCATCCACCGCAGTGATCGTCCCGATCAGGTGCTGCATAGGCGCCGGACCCGGTGAGGCGGTCTGTTGCGCCCGGGACATAACAGCCAGGAGAGCAAACATGGCGAAGCATGCTGCCAGGCATTTCAACATAGTAGTTCCCCTTGGGTTGGGCACGCTATGCAGCGAGCCATTACAGGAGAGGCGAAAACCTTCCCCCATAAGTTACGCGGCAAGCCACACCGGAAAGATCCGAATTGTGCCGCGAATTCAAACGGAAAAGGGGAATTGGGGTGGGAAAAGCAAATCTCCCTCCGGGCTCAGGTTAAGCGAAGGAGATTGGGCCCGGAGGGAGTTCGGCAGGATCGAGGCTTAAGCTGCGTTGACCAGCAGGTCTTCTAACGTGTCGTTGCCTTCATCCCGGTTACGATCAGCCTGCTCTTGGCATTGAATGCAGAAGGGCGCCCATGGCAGCGCATCCAGACGCTTCGGGCTAATCTCCTCTTCACAATGCAGGCAGGTTCCGAATGAGCCGTCTTCCAGGCGGCGGAGGGCGGACCGGACATTCCGCAGCAGGTTCGATTCGCGGTCAAGATTTCGAATGGCCAGCTCGCGCTCTGATGCATGCTGGACCTCGTCCAATGCATCGGCGCTCTTTTCGATGGTGATTGCATCACGGTTGCGAACAATCCGCTCCAACTCGTCCCGCTTGGTTTCCAGGATCTTTTTAAATTTGTTCAGTTCGGTCTTCGTCATTTCCTTCTCCTTCAATTCGACCAGCTTTGCTCACTCATAAAACAATTCGAAGCAGCCAAGTCTTCACTTAAAGACGCAGCTTATGCAAAAAGGGTTCATCAACGGTAACACAGCTTTTGAGACCACGGTAGAGGTCCTTTTGCTAGTACCGGTTTGAGAGAACCGGGAGAGAGAAGAAGCTATAGCGCTGTGCTTCCGATCGCGGGAATTCAATCCTGAATTCCGGACGCCCGGTGCTTCTATCCCGATAAGCCGACGCTTTTCGGATCTCCAGATCATACCACAACCCGCAAGCAATTCAAGAGCCAATTTTGATCGCCCAATATTCGCGCCCAATCCGCTTCGCCGTGCTCCCGTTTTTATCCATCCCTCCATCCTGTTTTCCCGCATAGAGCACCTATCGACCGGAGCTCGCCAACACCTTACGGTGCAACCACATTCCCGGTAACACTCGGGAACGCTTTCTAGCCGCACGGCCGTTCTTCACCTTTTCCAAACAGAAGTGTGATGTGACTTTGAGCACGGATGAATCCACCTCACTTCTCGATTTCAGCCTCTCTGATCACAAGTAGGTACGTCGAGGTGGAACTTTCTCTCTATCCGGCCCGGAAAGAAAGTAAGCCGCCCTGTAAAGTCTGGATTCTGGGCAGTGTACGAGTACCGGCGGCGGTACGGAGATGACGTCAGGTTTACAGTACGGGCGTTACTTCCACCAGGCAACTATAGAACGTTGGGCCTCGTCCAATGTCGGTCAGACGCTCTGAGGTAAGCTGATTGACGCCTCGTTGTTCGGGAGCGCAGCGATTCCAACGGACGCTTCGCGCACGAAGTACGCCGCGAGGAACATCGCCGTCCACGCTTGCCGTCAGCACCGAGGAGCCGCGATCGTTCTGAATCCGGACCAACATTCCCTGCACGATTCCACGGAGGTTTGCGTCATCGGGATGAATGGACAGCCTGGCTGTCTGTTCGTCTACATCCATGCGGTGTCCGAAAGTGGAATTCAGGCTGTCGTCGTTTTTCGCTGAGATCAACTCCAGCGGATAGCGGGTTGAAAGCGTGCGATCTCCGAAGCGCGACTCCAATGGAGGAACATAGCCAAGTGATTCCGCGCCGAACTCAAACTTACCCGAAGGCGTGCGGAAATTGCCGTGTGCAAATGGCGAGAACGGTTCACCGGGCGGCGCGACATTTAACCGGATCGAACGCTCGCGATCGAGCCTGTCCAACGTAATTCCGTCCAGGTAAGGTGAGTGGCTCGCCAAAAGGCAGCGAATCATTTCGTCCGCGCTATCGCTGAAGCAGTCATCGGCAAAACCCATTCGCTGCGCCAGCAGGCGGAAAATTTCGACGTTTGATTTCGTCTCCCCGGGGGCCGCTAAAGCCGGCCGGGACAACTGCAGATAATAATGCCCGTACGCCAGGTAAACATCCGTGTGCTCCAGAAACGTCGTTACCGGCAGCACGATATCGGCGTACGTTGCGGTGTCGGTCAGGAATTGCTCCAGCACAACCGTAAACAACTCGGGACGCCGCAACCCGGCGATTACCTTGGATTGATGCGGAGCGATTGCCGCGGGATTCGAATTGTAGACCACCAGCGCCTTTACTGCCGGACGATCGAGTTCCAGCAGGGCATGGCCAAGTTGAGCCATGTTGACGAGACGCGCCTCGCGCCCAAGCGGCGATCGAAGCTGCAAATCCGGACGCTCCAGCCCTGCTCGATTAAATTCGAACGCACCGGACGTGGTCAATTGCAATCCGCCGCCGATTTCGCGCCAGGCGCCGGTGAGGACCGGAAGCGCCGCAATCGCTCGTACTGCATTTCCGCCGCGTTCGCTGCGTTGTACGCCATAGTTCAGCCGTATCGCAGTAGTCTGCGTGGCCGCGTACTCCCGGGCCAGAAGTTCAATATCCGCTGCGGCGATTCCCGTCAGACTCGAAACCCGTTCGGGCGGATATTCCGCCGCAAGGCGGGCCAACTCTTCGAATCCATTCGCATACCGGCTGACGTAATCCTGATCCTGCAAAGATTCGCGCAGAATGACATGAATCAGGCCAAGCGCCAGCGCAAGGTCCGAACCGGGATTCACGACGAAGTGCTTGTCGGCGGCTCTCGTGGTCCGGTTCCGAACTGGATCGACAACGTAGAACTTCGCGCCCTTGCGGCGAGCTTCGACGATCCAGGGCCATAGGTGGACATTCGTCCCAAGGATATTTGCGCCCCAGGCGATGATCAGTTTCGAGTGCGCAAACTGCTCCGGCTCCATTCCCAGCCGAATGCCCTGCGAAAGCTGCAGAGCGACGCCGCCGGCCGTCGAACAAATAGTACGTTCCAGACGGGAAGCTCCGAGCCTGTGAAAAAATCGCCGGTCCATGCCGGACCCGTTCAGAAGCCCCATGGTTCCGGCATAGCTGTAGGGCAGAATCGCTTCCGGCCCGTCGACCTCAGAGACCGTCTTCAGCTTTGCCGCAATCTCATTGAGAGCATGCTCCCAACCGATGCGCTCAAACTGCCCTTCGCCCTTCCCGCCCGTCCTTCGCAGGGGATAGAGCAGGCGATCCGGATGATATTCCCGCTCCAGGTACTTGGTTACTTTGGCGCACAGAAATCCGCGTGTGATCGGGTGGCCCCGGTCGCCCCCCAGTTTGATCGCCTTGCCGGAATGGTCGATATCTATGACCAGTGCGCAGGCGTCCGGGCAATCGAGGGCACAAACCGAGAAGCGTTTTTCGGGCAAGCTATAATTTTCGCTCAGATCAGTACACTATGGCCACGAATGAACACGAATGCAAAAAACAGTGGCCCGAATCTCAGTGCCCAGCTAGTTCACACGGGCCCGGTGCTTCTCTTTCAGCACCAGCTCGTCAAAGATAGCCAGCACCGTCTTGCGATAGGTGTACATCCGGCGCAGAGAATCCCGGAATCCTACCTCGTAGCGCCTCGGGTGTAGCCATTTGTTCAGCAGAGGGCGCGGAACATCTATATCGCGCCGCAAGTCGTCGGCCGAGTGGCCGCGCAGAAAAAGGCCGTAAAAGATGGCTGCTTCCCGTTGGGGAGCGAGCGGGTCCAACTCTTCTCGGCTAACCATCCTGCCTGTACCAAATTCGTATCGTACTACTAAACAGACGCCTTTGAAAGGCTCCTTAAGTCATCAGTCTAGCAACGCTGTCAAGTCTCTCAAGAAAACGGCGCAGTACCAATAGGATGATATTTGGCTCTCAAAATATTCGCGGGAACGGGCACTTGCCGCGTCTAATTTTTGGGCCCAATCTGTTCGGTCCGGCCCGCCAGCGGCTTTACCGTCGGGCCGCCGCAGACGCCCACGCCGGTGTTCAACAGCGCCCGTAAGAGGTTAAAGAGCACCGCGTAAATAACCTGCTCGGTTATGGGCTGCCGTCCTGGCATATGGAATGTTCCGGGGAGTTCTTTTGCGATCTGAACGCGAATAGCCTGCGGCAGAGCGCGGCCCGACCGGTCGCGCTGATTCGCCACCGAGAGCGGCGTCTGCAGAACGCTGCCCGTCTTGCCGTCCACATAGAATTGACAGCGCGAAAACCAACCCAAATTTCCTGGATCGGCGGCATCAAACAACAGCAGAGGCGTCTGCCGGTCCGTCACGGACAGGTCGAGCGACATCACGCGCTGCTGATCATCGATCTTGAATTCAAAACCGGCCTGTTTCGCGACGTTGCCGATGAATTCCGGATCGAGTTCCAACAACAGATATTTGTTTTCTCCAGCTTCGAGAACTTGCATGGACCATTCACATTCTAGCTTTGGCCGCCGGCGGCGAAGTCCCGGCGCAGATCCTGCGCGTAACGGCGGTAAACTTCATGGTCCCGGTCGCTGAACTGCACCAGCTTCACCACTCGGACAGGGTCCGTGTGGCCGCGCAGCCAGTTCGCTACCGTCTTCACAGCGATTTCCGCAGCCTCCTCCAACGGGTAGCCATAGATTCCGGTGCTTATGGATGGAAAACTCATCGTCTTCACATCGCGTTCAGCCGCGAGATTAAGACACGTTGTATAGCAGGATGCAAGTTGTTCCGCCTCGCCGTGTTTGCCATCGCGATATCGTGGGCCCACTGCGTGGAAAATGAATTTTGCCGGTAAGCGGCCCGCGCCAGTCACAACCGCGCTCCCGGTCTCGCATCCGCCAGTTCTCGCGCGGATCTCGTCCAGTTCACGCATAATCTCCGGACCGCCGGCCCGATGAATAGCTCCGTCTACTCCGCCGCCTCCTGCCAGTTGCGAGTTCGCGGCATTCACGATCGCGTCCACTGCCAGAGCAGTGATATCGCCCTTCAAAAGCTGCAGATGGCAGAGGCCCAACTGGATAACGAAATCGGAAGCCATGACGTGTTAATGAAGCCGGTCCGATCCGGAATTTACATGCACGCGGCCATCGATTCCAAAAGAAAATCGACGTTGTCTTCCGATGCCAGCGGTCCCATCGTGCCGATACGTAGAACCTTGCCGGCCACCTGCCCCAGCCCTCCGCCGATTTCGATGTTGTATTTGTTCAACAGCTTCTCGCGAAATGCCGCTTCGTTGATCTGCGCCGGGGGTATGGCCGTTGTGAGATGCCATATCCGGCTCTCGGCGTTCTTTACAAAAGGCTGAAACCCAAGTCTGTCCAGGCCGGCGACCAAACGCTGGCCGCCCCGCAGGTGGCGATCCCAACGATTCCGCAAACCCTCCTCCTCGATTGCGGCAAGCGCTTCGTGCATGGCATAGTACAGCGGCGGAGATGGCGTGTGGTGATAGCTATGCGGTGCGTCGAAGTATTTGGCCATCAGCTTCAGATCCAGATACCAGGTGTGCGGGTCCTCGGTGCGCCGCTCCAGCCATTCCCAGGCTCTTGGGGAAACGGAGAGCGGAGACAGGCCCGCCGGACAACTCAGCCCCTTTTGCGAGCAACTGTATGCAATATCGATGCCCACCGCGTCAAGCTCCACCGGCATAGCACCCAAAGAGGTAACGCAATCGGCAATCACCAGCGCTCCAGCCTGCTTCGCGGCGGGCGTTATCGCGCGGCCGGATTGATAGGCGCCGGTGGATGTTTCTCCTTGCACAAACCCAATTGCGTCGGGCCGCTCCCGCTCGATGAAATCCGCTGCCTCGCCGGCCGTGAAAACCTCGCCCCAGGGCTTCTCCAGACGCACCACGTTTGCACGCTGCCGTTTCGCCGTTATGCTCATCCGATCGGCAAAATGACCCGAGGCGAAAACCGCAAACTTGGAACCCGGCAGAACAAAATTCGCAACCGCCGCTTCCATCGCTGCGCTTCCAGCTCCCGGAATCATGAACGTCTTTTCGTTCGCAGTGCCGAAGACTTCGCGCAGCCCCGCCTGGATCTCACCCATGATCTCCAGAAAGTAGGGATCGCGGATGCCCACGATGGGCTGCGACATAGCCTGGTACGCCCGCGGATCGACCATTGAGGGACCTGGTCCGAACATCAGCCGCTTGGGCGGCGCAATAGGCTTCGCTGCAGTCGTTGGCATCACTTTCTAAAGTTAACAAGTCGCGGAGTAAGCGAATGGCCGGCACGAATTAAGGTGTAACGCTGCACGCCGTCGCGTCACCATATGCCAACGCAGAGACATTCCTTGTTAACTAATGAAGCGACCGGAGATCGGAGGCTCCGCTCGCTCCATTACCTCGCCGGTGCTTTAATCGGAACATGCTGCCGGCTCTTCTCTTGCTACTGTGCGGCTTGGCCGCCCCCCACATCGCTTTATCTGCTGACCGCGCGCAGCCGTTAGCGGCCGTTCCGCCCATGGGCTGGAACGATTGGGCCCACTATCAGTGCCATTACACCGCTGAAACGATTCTTTCCAACGCCCAGGCCCTGGTAAAAAGTGGCTTGGCAGCACAAGGCTACAACACCGTCACCATCGACGATTGCTGGATGCAGAAAGATCGTGACGATCACGGCAATCTGCAGGTCGATCCGCAGCGCTTTCCTCAGGGAATGAAGCCGGTTGCGGATGCGGTGCACGCTCTCGGCCTGAAGTTCGGTATCTATGAAGATGCCGGTTATGCAACCTGCGGTGGATTTGCCGGCAGTGGCGAACCAGACGGCGGCGGCAACGATCATTTCACCCAGGACACAAAGCTGTTCGCATCCTGGGGAGTGGATTATCTGAAGCTGGACGGCTGTAACCTATATGTGCCGGACGGCGAAACGAAGATCGCGGTCTACCGCAAGGCTTACAAGGCACAAAGTGCGGCCTTGAAAAAAGCGGGCCGGCCAATCACGTTTTCAGAATCGGCGCCGGCATATTTCCAAGGAACCCCGGAATGGTATGACGTGTTGAGCTGGGTTGGTGATTATGGTCAGCTTTGGCGTGAGGGTTCCGACATCGCGACCTTCCATGCAAATCAACCCGATCGTCCTCGCTTCCACAGCGTGCTTTGGAACTACGCCTACAACCTCCCGCTGGGGCGGTTCCAGAAGCCCGGGAACTGGAACGATGCGGATTTCATAATCGGCGGCGATAATGGCATGACTATAGCGGAAACGCGTAGCCAGATGGCCTTATGGTCCATGATGTCGACGCCGCTGATCCTCAGTTCCGATCTCGAAAAGCTCAACCCGGAGGCAATCTCGATTCTCGGCAACAAGGCCGTCATCGCAATCGATCAGGATCCGCTGGGCCGAATGGCGACCTTAGTGCGGCGAAGCCCCGCGATTGACGTTCTGTTTAAGCATCTGAAGGACGGCAACTATGCGGTCGCCGTGCTGAATCGGGCAGCCACACCGGAGCGAATCGAATTGAGTCCGGCCGATCTCGGCTTTTCAAGTAAGGCGGGTTGCCACTTGGATGCGCGGGATGTGTGGAGCAGCGTCGAACAACACGCTGTTTCGAATCTGCAAGCCGCAATTGCCCCTCACGATACGGCAATCTGGTGGATCCATCCGGCGTCTTCCTGCGGAAATCCATCCCGTACCGGTACGATCACCATGGTCGCTGCCGGAAAGCATCGCGATATCGACGGCTACACCCGCTGCTTGATGCCTGGGAGCGTTGGAGCCTGTGACGGCAGCCCCGCGGAAACCTGGACAGTCACTTCCCGGAGCGCCCTACAATCCTCCGCAGGCTGTCTTGACATTGTGGACGGAAAGCCCGCGACACAGCCATGCTCGAACAGCAAAGCCCAGCACTGGCGTTATACCCTGACCGGCGAATTGATCAACGACGGCAATAAGCAATGCCTCACTGGCAGCGATCAGGACAACGCACAAAACCTGAGCCTCGATTCCTGTGGACATAATCGCGCCGACCAGATATGGTCGCTGCCGAACTGACGCCCCTGGCCGACTTTCTCCTTCACCCCGAAACGGTTCTATACGATGCGCCTGGATGGGAATCATCTAGTCTAGGTGGATGCGGAAAAAGCCCAAAAGTCGCTTGCTGACGCGCGCGGTTCCGAAAGTTGTGTCCGCGTTTGCAGGCAGTTACAGAACCCCGACCGTAAGGGAGGGGAGAACGGCTGATCTTTTTCCGCAACCTGCCTAGCTAGGACGTGATCGTGAGATCACCTGGCCTTCGGAGTAGATACGTTCTGCGCGGGACGAAGCCTTATGCCCATAAAGTGTTTCGGAACGCCATTCTCTGCTGGGGTTCTTTCAAGAAACGCCTTTGCCGAGGTATCGTGTTTCAGGTAGGCATTCACGAAGTTCAACGTGTAGAGCGCAACCCAGGCATAACTCGTGTTGGCGTCGTCCCGTCCGTAATCGGCTATCTGATTTTCCGCAAAGCGTTGCGCGCTCTCCCTGCGTTGAAACATCGAACTGAACTCCGCGTGTGCCATGCCCAGCATATTCACGGTGACGAGATCGCCGTGTATCCAGGCGTTTAAAACGTTTGGACCAACTTTGTCTACGGCAGGGGCATCGTCTTTTGCCAAAGCTTCAAGGCTGAGATCTCCCCGAGTGAAGAAAAGAAGCGGTATGGTCATCCGCTCTGGATGAACATCGCCGGCCATTTTGACGAGACCCGGGTAATAGCGCATGCTGCCGTCCATGGAGACCAGGGCATCGATGCGAGGGTCTCGTGCCGCGGCAAACAGGCTCGAGATGCCGCCCCAACTCCAACTCACCACGGCGACCTCCGATAAATCCGTGTCGGGAAGCGACTTGGCATACGTGATGAGAAACGAGATGTCGCGCGCCTGGGCATTGATCCCGTCCAGATCGTCCGTCATGTCCCGCGTCGACACTCCCATCGACGGGCTCGCAAGAACGACGTAGCCATGACCGGCAAGATACTCACACAGATCGGCATTCTCCCACGAAACGGAAGAATCGCTGGGCGCGTAAATCAGAACCGGATAATGCCCTTTTGCCGGCTTCGCATCCCGCACTGCCCACAACGGAATCTCGGACGAAGTCTTCAACAGCGAACGCCATCGGTTCTGTTCAGGATGGGGCGCCAGGAATTGAAATGAGAATGTTTGTGAGAGCGCGGATATTGGGCCAAAGCAAATACACAATGAAAAACAAGCAATCAAGATTCGTGTTTTCAATCTTGCGCTCCTTCCGAGCTCATATACGGCTCGCGAAAACCGAGGGGGTCCAAAACGCAAACAACCCATCCTCAGCAACTCGTTACAGAATGTCAACCGAAGAGTCCTTGATGTTCAATTAGGGCGAACGGAGATCCGAGGCTCCGGCCGCACTCATCGTGAAAAGCGTATGCCCCTCCACGCGGCTCGAATACCGGACCGTGCAGTACGCTGACAACAGGAAAGCGCCTCATGCCGACGATCAGCGCGTTTTACGGCATTATCATTCAAATGTTCTGGAACGATCACCCGCCGCCGCACTTCCACGTGCGGTATGCGAATTGGCGAGCGCGAGTGACTATTCAGGATCTCACCATGCTCTCGGGAAGCTTGCCGCGCACAGCGGAACGGCTAGTTCTGGAGTGGGCGCAACTCCACCAAGCGGAGCTTATGGAAAACTGGATATTATGCGAAAGCAGGACACAGCCAGCCAAAATCGATCCGCTTCCATGACAACGTTAACAATCCCGCCGATCATCTGCAATCAGCCGGACGATGCGGCCGAGGTCACGGCGCTGGATGGGTTCCGTTTACATGTTCGCTTCTTCGATGGAGTAGAAGGATACGTGTATATGAGCGATTTGATCCACTCTCCCGACGCCGGTGTGTTCGCACAGTTGGCGGTTCCCGCTCTGTTTTTGCAGGCGTATATACAATACGGCGCGGTGACATGGCCGGGCGAACTCGACCTGGCTCCTGATGCCATGTACGCCGAGATTAAGCAACACGGAGAATGGAAGCTCAAATAAACGGAAGTCCGCCATATTCGCAAGCAGGATTCGTCAAATTTTGCTCAATCGCACATTGCATTTCCTCCATTAGAATTTCAATATGGACTTGAGCACACTGGCTTTCGCCATGGGCTCGGCCTGGCTCTCCGGAATTAACCTGTACGCCACCGTGCTCACGCTCGGCCTGCTGCAGCGCTTCCACGTCGCGCAGCTACCAGGCGATCTCGCGTATTTAGGCCACACCTGGGTGCTGGCGGCCGCTGGAGCGCTCTATCTCATCGAGTTCATCGCCGATAAAATTCCCGCGGTCGACTCCGTCTGGGATGCTGTTCATACTTTCATTCGCGTACCCGCCGGCGCTATTCTCGCGGCTACGGCGTTCGCTCATTTCGATCCGAAGATCCGGCTGATCGCAATGCTCGCTGGCGGCGGTATCGCCCTCACTTCACACGGAGCTAAGGCAGCCACCAGGCTCGCTGCCAATACCTCGCCGGAGCCTTTTTCAAATTTCCTGCTTAGCCTCGCCGAAGACGCAATTGCCTTTGGGGGCGCGCTACTC
The DNA here is from genome assembly GCA_035475915.1 of Bryobacteraceae bacterium. Classification (GTDB taxonomy): domain Bacteria; phylum Acidobacteriota; class Terriglobia; order Bryobacterales; family Bryobacteraceae; genus Bog-105. The sequence continues at coordinate 1,386 of DATIMA010000232.1, read as the reverse complement.
ATGTCTGTGCATCCTGTGGTTCTGTTTGCAATTGCGCTCGCGGCAGTCGCTTTGTCCCTTCTGTTGTTCCGGTGGATATGGCGGTCGCTGAAGAGAATCTTCAGGCCGCGTTCCAGCATCGCGGCAGCATAGCTGACCGGCGGCCCCGGCATAGCCAAGACGGCTGTCCTACAGTGAGATTGCGCTATGCTTCCGCCTCTATCGAATATCCCCGAGGAAATCCTCTCACTCTTTACTGAACACGGCGCCGAGCACGTCTTTCACTTCGCCAATCGCCTGCGGCTGTCCTGGTTACTGCGGCACTTCCATCCTCGATCGGTTTGGGCGGCGTATGTCTGTTTGAATTGCCTGCTTACAACGGGTATATTGGCGATTCTCGCCGTAGTCACACAGACTCCGTTTGTCTTTCCATCGCTGGGGCCCACGGCCTACCTGTTTTTCTTTTCGCCGCTTGCGCCTTCCGCCAAGCCACGGCACGCCATTTTGGGGCACGGCATTGGCCTGTTGTGCGGGTATGCCGCATTATGGATAACTGGAACGGCACTCTCGCCGCATGGGATCAATCACGGGGTGGACTGGCCGACCGTGGCGGCCGCGGCCATTTCGCTGGCGTCGACGGGGGCTCTCATGGTGCTGCTGCACGTGAGTCACCCTCCGGCCGGCGCCACTACCCTGATCGTCTCTCTTGGATTGCTATCGCGCCCCAAGCATCTGCTGATTGTGGAAGTCGCAGTTATGCTGCTCTCCGCCCAGGCATTCTCTATCAATCGCCTGGCAGGACTTCCCTACCCTGTGTGGGAACGCGTCGAGTAAGCCAATTCGAGTTACTTGGTGTGTTTTGCCTTTTCGAGATCCTTGGCAGCCTGCAGATGTTTTTCAAGAACCGGTAACGCCGCGGTGGCATAGGCCTTCATGTCCGCGTTCTGACCATCGGCCTCCTCCTTCTTATATTCGGCGATTGCTTTTGTGTGGCCCGCCACCATGTCGCGTTCAAACCGCCGGTCAAAAGCAGCCCCTTTCGCCTTTTCAAATGGCGCAATTATCTTGTTATGTTCCGCGTCTATCCCCTTCGGAACGGTAGCCCCGGCCTTGGTCGCCGCCGCAGTCAGTTTGTTGTAGTCGTCGGTGTGATCGGTAACCAGCATCTGAGCAAAATCTTTGACGGCCTGGTTCGAGGACTGGTCCTGCGCCAATTGACCCAGGTGCGCCTCAGTCATATCGGTTTGCGCCGCGAAATCGACGAACTTCTGATCGTTGGCGCTCCCGGTCGCCTGAGCGAATGCTGGGATGCAGCACAGAGCCATACAACAGAGACCGGAAAGGGTAATTCTCATGTACATTTACTACCTCCTTTATTTTCAACCCACTCCTGTAGAACCAGTTCAG
>DATIMA010000231.1:0-33885 GCA_035475915.1 Bryobacteraceae bacterium | reverse complement strand
CCAATGGGGCCCAGATCGCGGAATGACGCGGCATGATCGCCCGCGGTAAATACGTTCGGAAACCCGACCATGATGAGCGCGCGGTGCTGCGGGCTGTGGACCAGTTTCATCTTGGCGCGCAGAATAATGGCGCAGGTACTCTCAGTCCCCACCAACGCCCGGGCAACCTGAAATCCGTTTTCCAGAAGCAGCTCGGGAAGGTTGTAGCCCGAGACGCGCCGTGGAATTTTCGGGAAGCGCTCCCGTATTCGATCGGCGTAGCGGTCGCGAATCGACTTGAGCTTTCCGTAGATCTCACCGCGGCGGCCGCCCTTTCCGATGATGGAATCCAAATCGGATTCACTTGTCTCACCGACAGTCATGCGCAGGCCGTCGTACGTGAGAACATCGAGTTCCTCGACGTTATCTTCCGTTCTACCTGCGGTTACAGAGTGAACACCACACGAGTTATTGCCGATCATGCCGCCCAGCGTGCAGTACTCGTGCGTGGCCGGATCGGGCCCGACCGTCAAATGATGCTTTTCCGTTTCGTCGCGAAGGGTGTCGAGGATCAGGCCCGGCTCCACCCAGGCGTATTTCCGCTTCGGGTTGATTTCGAGAATCTTATTCAGATATTTCGAAAAATCAATGACAACCGCCGTGTTGCAGCATTGCCCGGCCAAACTGGTCCCGCAACCCCGGCCAAAAATGGGCGCATTGAACTCGCGGCACAGCGCAACGGTTCTGATTACGTCTTCATACGTTCGCGGTACGACCACGCCGATGGGCACCTGCCGGTAAATAGATAAATCGGAGGCGTAAAGAGCCCGTGAGCCACTATCGAAGCGGACCTCGCCATCGATTTTGCGCTTGAGCGCGGAAGCCAGTTCTTCGGCAGCCTTCGGCTCCATCACTTCTTCGGAGGGGATCATTTATCCTCCTCCTTCTTTTTGTCTTTTCCGGTAATTTTCTCAGCAGCCCGCGGGATAGCGCCGTAATCGCTGGCCGGAAACAGAAATTCGTCCACGGCCTGGCGGCCGATCGTAAGCGAAATTCGTCCGCGATCCCGCTCGCCACGCGCCAGCGCCTGCGCCAAATGTTTCATCTCCGCTTTCGTGGCCTTCGGCGGCATGGGCGGCTCCATCGGATCAGTGATGCACTCGATTACCACTGGGCCATCAATCGCCAATGCATCTTTCAATTGATCCTTGCAGCGCTTCGGATGGTCAATGCGAACGCCCGTGGCTCCGCACGCCTCGGCCACTTTAACGAAGTCGATGGGGTACAGATCGACGCCGTATTCGGGATTTCCGAGATAAATCATCTGCTCCCATTTGATGAGCCCGAGCGTGTTGTTTTTGAGAACCACGATCTTGACCGGCAGCTTGTATTGGGCGAGCGTTGCAAGGTCGCCCATCATCATGCTGAGCGAGCCGTCGCCCGTGAAGGAAACGACCTGTCGTCCCGGGTAAGCCACTTGCGCGCCAATCGCATACGGCAGGCCCGCCGCCATGCTGCACAATGTTCCACTGAATGAAAATTGCTGCTGTGCACGCAGCTTCATGCGCGCGACCCAAGTGGTGACTGTCCCGGAATCGCCGGTAACGATGGCGTCATCGGCAAGCACCTGGCCTAAATTCCACGCCACTACCTGCGGCTTCATCGGCCTATCGGTACGGGTGCCGCGTTCTTCCATCAGCTCCCACCAGTCCTCCATGCCCTTTTGCGCCTGCTTCAGGAACGTGCGGTCCTCGTTGCGCGGCAGATACATCAAGAGCTCGCGCAAAGTGGCTTGTGCATCGCCGACGAGTCCGATATCTACCGGGTAGCGAAGCCCGATGCGTTCCGGCCGGTGGTCAATCTGAATACCGAGCGCCTGGCCGGGTTTCGGCAGAAATTCAATGTATGGGAATGAACTTCCGATCACCAGCAGGGCATCGCAATTTTCGAAAACATCGGAAGAAGGCCGGGTACCAACCACGCCCGTTCCGCCCGTCGTATAGGCGCTGTCGTCCGGAATTACATCCTTTCCGAGCATCGCTTTCACAACCGGAGCGCCAAGCCGGTCGGCCACTTGCAGAACCTCTTCTCTTGCGCCGCGAGCGCCGGAGCCTACTAGAATCGCGATCTTTTTTTTGCCCTGGAGCGCCCGCGCTGCCTTCTCAAGCTGAAGACGCTCCGGAACGCGCTTGGGAATGGTGAACGCTTCGGACGTGTGGTCTTTGAGATTGCGCTTCGAGCGCTTTTGATCGGCCATATCGGCGGCCTGGTAATCAATCGGGAGCGCGATGTGGGCGACGGCTCGATTGCCCAGTGCCGCGCGGCACGCGTAATCGACAATATTTCGGGCATGCGCGGGCCCCATCAGGCGCTGATTGTAGAGGGCTACGTCCTGATAGAGGTAATCCTGATTCATGTCCTGCAGGTAGTTGGTGCCGATCAGGTCGTGATAGGTCATCCCGGTGATTGCCAGTACCGGCGCCTGGTCGATCTTGGCGTCGTACAACCCATTCAGCATGTGGATGGCGCCCGGCGCGGCGGTGGAAAAGCAGACGCCGAGTTTGCCGGTAAACTTCGCATACCCGGTGGCCGCCATCGCGGCAGTCTCTTCGTGCCGCACGTGGATATAGCGGATGCGGTCCTTATGAGTGCGGAGCGCCTCCATGAACCCGTTGATGCCATCTCCGGGGAGGCCGAAGACGACGTCTACTCCCCAATCGATCAAGCTCTCGACAAGAACATCAGACGCGGTCATAGGGGCACCTCGCTCCGTGCTGGTGACGCCGGGATGTTTGCTTGTGTTTCAGTGACGCGCAAAACTGCGAGGATCAACTAAGGAGCCGGATCAGCCTACCGGCGAACCGGAAAGTGCTGGTCGAGCGCAAGATTCAGTTCCAGTACGTTGACCCGGGGTTCTCCCAAAATTCCGAACTGACGCCCTTGCATCCGATGTTCCACGAGCAATCGGATCCGGTCAGGATCGGCATGACGTGCTCTCGCCACGCGGTTTACTTGCCGCAGCGCATTGGCGGGACTGATTTCGGGGTCGAGACCACTGCCAGACGTGGTGATGGCGTCCGCCGGTATTGGCGCAGCCGAACCCGTATCGGCCCGGTATGCGGCCGCATCCTTTTGAAGGCGGCTTGCCAGATCCGGATTGGTCGGGCCGAGATTGGAACCGCCTGAGGCCGTTGCATCGTAGCCGTTGGTTCCAGCGGCAGACCGCCGCGGATGGAAATACTCCGGGTTCGCAAAATTCTGCGCGATCAGCTTTGAACCAACTACCGTACCGTAGCGACTGATCAGGCTGCCGTTCGCTTCCGCTGGAAAAAGCAGCCGGCTAAGGGCGGTAATACCGAGCGGATACAGGATTCCGGTCAGAACGCTAAGCGCGAGGGTGATGAGTAAAGCAGGTCGTAATTGCGAAAACACGGCAGGCAAGTTCCTTTACGCGAGATGAATCAGCCCAAGAAGCCGGTCAATCAACCAGATGCCGGGAAACGGCGCGAGCACTCCTCCAAGTCCGTAGATCAGAAGGTTGCGGCGCAAGAGACGGCCGGCGCTAAGAGCTCGGTACTTCACTCCGCGCAAGGCAAGCGGCACCAGGGCGAGTATGATCAGCGCGTTGAAAATCACGGCCGCTAGGATTGCACTCTCCGGCGAGTGCAATCGCATGATGTTGAGCTTTCCGAGCGCTGGGTAGGTAAGGGCAAACATGGCGGGGAGGATTGCAAAGTATTTCGCCACGTCATTTGAGATGGAAAACGTCGTAAGCGCGCCGCGTGTGATCAGCAGTTGCTTGCCTATGGCGACAATTTCAATCAGCTTCGTCGGGTTGCTATCCAGGTCAACCATATTGCCGGCTTCTTTCGCGGCCATAGTGCCGGTGTTCATCGCAACGCCCACATCCGCCTGCGCCAAAGCCGGCGCATCGTTGGTTCCATCGCCTGTCATCGCCACCAGCCGTCCCTTGCTTTGCTCCCTCCTAATAAGCTCCAGTTTGTCTTCGGGAGTCGCTTGCGCAAGGAAGTCGTCCACTCCGGCTTCGGCTGCAATTGCCGCCGCGGTAAGCGGATTGTCGCCGGTAATCATCACGGTTCGGATGCCCAGACGCCGCATCTGATCGAAGCGCTCGCGCATGCCGCCTTTCACCACGTCCTTCAAATGAATAACGCCCAGGGCCCGCGCGTTCACCGTGACCGCAAGCGGCGTGCCGCCTGAGCGGCTGATCGCTTCGGAGGCTTGCGCCAGTTCTGAAGGAAATGAGCCGCCGCGCTCACTCACATAATTTTTGATGGATTCCGTAGCGCCCTTTCGAATCTCGTGCCCATTCAGGTTCAGGCCGCTCATCCGGGTCTGCGCCGAAAACGGGATGAACTCCGCCTCATGCGGCGCAATTTCGCGTCCACGCAGTCCATACTTCTGTTTTGCGAGCACGACGATGCTCCGGCCCTCGGGCGTTTCATCGGCAAGGCTGGAGAGTTGCGCGGCCTCGGCCAGTTCGGCCTCGCTTTCTCCGTGAGCAGGGATGAACTCAACGGCTTGGCGGTTGCCGAACGTGATGGTGCCCGTCTTATCAAGAAGCAGGGTGTCCACGTCCCCTGATGCTTCCACCGCTTTGCCGCTCATCGCCAGCACGTTGTGCTGCATCACGCGGTCCATGCCGGCTATGCCAATGGCCGATAACAGACCACCAATTGTGGTTGGGATGAGGCAGACCAGCAGGGCGACAAGAGCGGCCACACTCGGGACCGAACCTTTTCCCGACGCACTCACAGCGTAGTGCGCAAATGGAGCGAGCGTTACACATGCGAGCAGAAAAATGAGCGTAAGGCCCGAGATCAGAATGTTCAATGCAATCTCGTTGGGTGTCTTTTTCCGTTGCGCACCTTCTACCAGGGCGATCATGCGATCAAGGAATGTCTCGCCGGGGTTGGATGTGATCTTGACCTTTATGAAGTCGGAGAGCACTTTGGTCCCGCCAGTCACGGCGCTGCGATCTCCGCCTGTTTCGCGGATTACAGGAGCGCTTTCACCGGTTATGACGGATTCATCGACGCTGGCAATTCCTTCGATTACCTCGCCATCTCCGGGAACGATGTCGTCCGGATAGCAAACGCAAACGTCGCCTTTCCGTAGCGTCGATGCCGGAACAATCTCGACCCCCGAGCCGGTTGATTTCCGAGCAACAGTTTCCGTTTTCGCCTTTCGGAGAGTTTCCGCCTGCGCTTTGCCGCGCCCCTCTGCCATTGCCTCGGCGAAATTTGCGAAGAGCACCGTGAACCAAAGCCAAATCGCGATCTGCGCGTTGAAGGCAATGTGGGCCGTATCGCTCCGAAACAGCAGCACTGTCGTCAGCAGAGCGCCAAGCGCGACCACAAACATCACCGGATTTTTTGCATGCATCCCGGGATGGAGTTTCCGTACGGAATCGAGCAGGGCCCGGCGCATGATCGGAGGATCGAACAGAGGCCGCGATCGCTTTCCCGCCGGAAGAATTGGATCGGGAGAGGGTGCGAGATTCAGGGGAAAGACATCGGGCAGCTGCTCCAATTCGGCGTTCATGATTTCTCCTATGAGATGAGATGCTCCACAATCGGTCCCAGCGATAAGGCCGGGAGGAACGTAAGAGCACCCACGATGATGATCACGCCAACCAGAAGCGCCACGAACAGCGGCCCATGGGTCGGCAGAGTACCCGCCGAAGCTGGGATTTGCTTCTTTCGGGCGAGTGAGCCCGCTATGGCGAGCAAAGGCAGAAGCATGAAGAAGCGGCCGATCAGCATGGCAAAGCCGGTCGTCATGTTGTACCAGGGCGTGTTGGCGCTCAAGCCCGCAAAGGCACTGCCGTTATTGCCGGTCGCGCTGGTATATGCGTACAGGATTTCGGAGAAGCCATGTGCGCCCGGATTAGCGAGATTCGCCGTCGCGGGGCCAACGGAATTCCAGAATCCGTTCTTCGGGAACGGCGCTACCGACGATAGCGCCGAAAAAATCAGAATGCTGGATGCCAGAATCAGGAGCGCAAGCATCGCCATCTTCACTTCCTTTTGTTCGATCTTCTTGCCGAGATACTCCGGCGTGCGGCCTACCATCAGGCCCGCGATAAAGACGGCCAGGATGGCGAACATCAGCATGCCGTAAAGCCCCGCGCCGACACCCCCGAACACCACCTCGCCCAGCTCGATATTGAAAAGCGGAACCAATCCGCCCAATGGCGTGAAGCTGTCGAGCATGGCATTCACAGCGCCGCAGCTTGCATCTGTGGTGACCGTCGCGAACAGAGCGGAATTGGCAATACCGAAGCGTGTTTCCTTGCCCTCCATGTTGCCTCCGGGCTGCTTCGCGGTTGCATGCACTTGAACCCCGGCTTTCTCCAGCACGGGCGTCCCCTTCTGTTCAAAGTGATAAGCCGACGCGGTACCCGCGAACCAGAAAACCGCCATTGCAGCGAATAACGCCCAGCCTTGACGTGTGTCCCGCACCATCTTGCCGAACGTGTACGTGAGGGCAGCGGGGATGATGAAGATGGCGAGCATCTCCAACAGATTTGTAAACGGAGTGGGATTTTCGAATGGGTGAGCGGAATTAGCGTTGAAGAACCCGCCTCCGTTTGTGCCCAGCATCTTGATGGCTTCCTGGGATGCAACCGGTCCTTGCGCGATGGTTTGCGTGACGCCTTCCAATGTTTTGACAGCCGTGTACGGATGCAGATTTTGAATCACCCCCTGCGAACAGAGCGCCAGAGCCAGGACAACTGCGAGCGGAAGCAGGATGTACAGCGTGGATCGGGTGAGATCCACCCAGAAGTTGCCGATGGTTTTCGAGCTGTGCCGCGCGAAACCGCGTACCAGAGCGATGGCGATGGACAGACCTGCTGCCGCTGAAAGGAAATTGTGTACCGTGAGCCCCGCCATCTGCACCAGGTAGCTAACCGTTGTTTCCGGAGTGTAGCTTTGCCAGTTGGTGTTCGTGGTGAAACTGATTGCTGTGTTGAAAGCGAGATCGGGACGAATCGCCTTGGCCCCCAAGTGCATTGGGTTGAATGGAAGCGCGCCCTGGAGACGCTGAATGCCATAGAGCAGTAGCGCGCTGACCGCACTGAATGCCAGCAAGGCGCCGGCGTAGGTGGTCCATCGCGTCTCCTCTGATTCCCGCACTCCGGTTAAGCGGTAAATAAGCAGTTCCAGCCATCGGAGCGCAGGCGAGAGCAACGTGCACCGCCCCTGGACCACCGCTTCGATGTAGATTCCGAGTGGTTTCGTACACAGCAAAACCAGAAACGAAAAAACGGCAATCTGAAGCCAGCCATTTGCAGTCACTATTTAGTTAGAACCTTTCCGGCCGCAGCAGAGCGTACAGCAGGTATGCTCCAACGAGGGCTGCCAGGACCGCGGCAATTGTGTATTCCATAGTTGCTCTTCGCTACAGGCGATCGCAGGCCAGGGTGAACACCCAGCAGACGCAAAACAGCGCGATCAACAACAGAATCCAGAACAGGTCAAGCATGATGGGCAGCGTCCCTCACTTCGAAACCAAGATAGGGCGAAACCCATAAAGAGGGCGTTAAGAATTACTCAAGAACTTATTCTGGATTAGGCAATACGAACCGGTATCCGACCCACGGCTCAGTAACTAAGTACCGGGGCTTCGACGGCTGCGGCTCAATCTTCTTACGCAGCGAGTTGATAAAAACCCGAAGGTACTCTACTTCATCGCCGTAATCGGGCCCCCAAACCGCCTGCAGCAGTTTTCTGTGCGGGACCGGCTTATTGGCATTGCTTGCTAGGAAATGCAAGAGGTCGAACTCTTTCGGCGTCAGGCGAACGGCGAGTCCGTTCAGAGTAACAAGGCGAGCTGCGAAGTCAATTTCAAGATCGCCTGCCTGGATTAGCTCCGTGCTGCTGTCGCCGGCGGGGCCCCGGCGCATTGCCGCGCGAACGCGCGCGAGTAGTTCCTGAATGCCAAAAGGCTTCGTGACATAATCATCCGCGCCGGCATCAAGGGCGTGTACTTTGTCTATTTCGTTGTTGCGAACCGAAAGAATGATAATGGGAACATCTGAACGCTCGCGAATGGACCGGCAGGTCTCGAGCCCTCCGATTCCCGGCATGTTTAGATCGAGCAAAATCAGATCGGGGCGCAACTCATCCAGCACGGCCAGCGCTTCTTCGCCAGTCTTCGCCTCTACGACCGCGTAACCGATGCTGGACAGCGTAGCTTTCATGGCACGCCGCAGTTGCGGTTCATCGTCGATAACCAAGATGGTTGTGCCGTTCATGCCGCCGGAAGTTGAACCACGAAAGCAGCGCCGCCGCCGGGCCTGTTCTCGGCCCAGATCTTTCCGCTATGCGCTTCGATGATACCCTTCGCAATCGCCAGGCCCATGCCGGTCCCCTCCGCCGCGGTTCGCCCGCGCGTCCCGCGATAGAACTTGTCGAAGATACGCTCCAACTCGCGCGGGCTGATCCCAGGACCCCGGTCCGACACTTTTATGCTCACGGTTGCGCCATCCCTCTCCGCGGAAATATCAATTGGTTTGCCGGCGGAATATTTTCTGGCGTTCTCAATCAGTTGCCGCAACGCCTGATTCAGAAGATCCACATCGGCACTGATCTCCAAGTCCTGCGGCGCATCGACTAGAAAACGCTGTGCATCGGGGAAAGGCGAGAGGAGGATTTCGAGTTGTCCGGCAATTCGCGTCCTGGTCTTTTGCAGCATCACTTTGTGCGACTCGATCCGCGCAAGCTGGATTGCCTCCGTAATGGTTCGATGGAGATGTTCCGTTTCTTCATCGATGATGTTGAGTAACTCGCGGCGCTTTTCTTCGGTTTGGGGTGGAATCGTTATGAGCGTGCTGACGCAGGTCTTGATGGCGGTAAGTGGCGTCTTCAGATCGTGCGCAAGCCCATCGAGGATGGACGTCTTCAGCCGCTCTCCCTGACGCGCCGCCTCTGCGGATGCAGCCTGCTGCAGTGCGCGCGTGCGCTCGTAGCTGATGGCCACGAGATTGGCGATGCTCTCCTGCTCGGGCGTAGTGAGCGGCGGCCCGGCGAGGCCCAGACTGCCCACGACCCTTGCTCCGAGGCGTACCGGAATAATGGTCGCATCCTGCTGCGCCTCCGGTTCGTTTAATTGCGCGCTTCGCTCCAGATCCTTCCGGGTGAGCGGGCCGGGATCGGCCGAGTGCACGCGGGCAGTTTCCGACTCATAAAAGGCCACGTGCGTCAATCCGAAGATATCGCGAATAGGAGAGAGGGCGATACGATTCAGGTCCGCTGCTTCGTCCATGAGCAGGGCGCGGCTGAGTTGATACAGGCGCTCGATTTCGCGACGCCGGGCCAGAGCCTCCTCGGCGCGGCTCTTGGCGCGGGCGGAGAGCTGGCTGGCCACAATCGCGCTCACGATAAAGGCAGTCAACGCGACCCAGTTCTGCGGATCGGCAATGGTCAAAGTTCCAAGCGGAGGCAAGAAGAAGTAGTTGAACGCGAAGACGCAAAGCACCGATGTGAAAATTGCCTCGCGCAAACCCCACCTGGTCGCGGTTCCAAGAACAAGCAGCAACATCAGGAGCGCGACGGTAGTGGCATTCAGATGCCCAACTCGCAAGCAGACGAATATGAGCGAGGCGGTAAGGCAAGTAGCGGCGAAGTATCTGTAGAGCACTCGCATTAAGGCCATTCAATAAGGCTACCGTTTAACGCCGCAAGAGAGGCGCGCTTTCTCGCGCTATTCTTTCAGTGAAGGAACACCCGCAAAACGGCGCGACAATCATGGCCACCACACGTTACGAAGAGGCGCTTCGCCAAGTAGAATCTCTAAGCCCTGCTGATCAAAAACGCCTCCTTGAAGAAATCGCGCACCGGCTCGATGCGCTACCAGAACAGCCAACCAGCATTTTGCAGCTACGCGGTCTGGAAAGGACATTTGGCGCGACATCGATGCCCACGAGTACGTCGATCGGGAACGTGCCTCGTGGTTTGCGGAAAGCCGGGACCTACTAGCCGAAGCGCTACTCTGGTCGTAGTGCTCCTGCGGTCTTAATTCGTGCGGCGAATTTGATGTAGCAGCGAGCCCCTCGGATAACAGCACACCGCAAACTAGCTATTGCTCCCAACCCCCGCCGAGCGCATTGTAAACCTGTACGAGCGAGAGCCGCTCATTCAACTCCGCGCGTGCAAGATTAAGTTCGGCAGTAAAGTAAGTGGTCTCGTTCGTAAGTACTTCTAAATAACTAGCCACTCCTCCTTGATAGCGGATCTCGGAAAGGTGAGCGGCATCCTGCGCGGCTGCGGTCAATGCCTGCTGGTGCTGGCGGAATTCGCGATATTTCTGGTAGGCAATCAGCGAATCGGACACTTCGCGGAAGGCGGTCTGGATGGTCTGCTGGTACGTGAGCAGGAGTTGCTGCTGCTGCGCTTTCGCCAGCCGGACATTCGCGCGGAGGCTGCCGGCATTGAAGATGGGCTGGGTAGCGGTGCCGCTCCAATTCCAGTATCGAGCCGCCCACGTCAGCAGGTTTCCCAGGCCGATGCTCTCCACACCGCCGCTGCCGGTCAATGAAATCTGTGGGAACAGTTGCGCTCGGGCCACTCCGATCTCGGCGTTGGCCGCAATAAGCTGCTGTTCCGCCTGCCGAATATCCGGCCGCCTTTCGAGCAGCCGCGATGGCAGTCCCGCGGGAATTGTTTGCGGAAGGGGCTGTTCGGTAATCGGACGGCCTCGCGGAATGGCTGTAGGGTTCTCGCCCAGTAGAATGCTGATCTGGTTTTCGGTTTGCTGGGCGAGACGCTCGGTATCGGGAATGGTTTCGGCGGCTTCTTCTACAAGCTGCTGGGACTGCCGCACATCCACCATGGATGTAGCACCGCCCTGTTCCAGAGTTGTCGCCAGCTTCAGGGATTGCTGGCGCGAACCAAGCGTGCGCTTGGCAATGCTCAGTTCGAGATCGATCTCGCGCAATTGGAAGTAGGCAGCCGCAAGATTTTCGACCAGAGTGCCGATCACCGCTCGCCGGCCCCACTCGCTGGCGCGCAGCGATGCGCGTGCGGCTTCGGTGGCTCTACGGTATCGTCCCCAGAAATCAATGTTCCACGAACCCGAAAGGGTCAATTCATCGGCCAGATAGGAATAGCTTTTGAAGACTCCCGGAATTCCGGGCGAACGGACGCCGCTAACGCTGGGACCGACGCTCGCGTTCGGGAACTGGCCCGCCCGGGCAATAACCACCTGGGCCTGAGCCTGCAGAATACGAGTGGCGGCAATACGCAGATCGTAGTTCTGTTTCAGCGCCATGCGAATCAGATTCTGCAACTCCGGGTCCTGGAAAACGGTCCACCACTTCTCGTCGCCCAAGGAATTGGCGGCTTGATTGCCTGGTTCAGATGCCGCTTCACCGCGGTACACGGCCGGCACATTAGCGACCGGCCGCTTGTAATTCGGTCCGACGGTGCAACTGGCCAGAAGAATCAGCGAGGCGGCCAAACCAATAGCCCAACGCATCAGGCCGGTTCTCCTTCGTCGCGTGGTCGTCCAGGTACAGGGTGGGCGCTCTTCCCTTTGAGGCGATGAGACAACTTCTCCACAACGTAAAACATCACCGGGATCAGGAAAATGGCAAGCAGCGAAGCGAAAAGCATTCCGCCGATCACCGTGGTTCCCAGCACTTCTCTTGAAACCGCGCCCGATCCTGAGGCGGTCCACAAAGGCACGCAGCCCAGGATAAACGCGAACGCAGTCATCAAAATGGGGCGAAGCCGGATGCGAGCTCCAATGAGCGCTGCTTCCCGAATGCTCTTGTTCTCTTTTTCGTATTGATGTTTGGCGTATTCGACAATCAGAATCGCGTTCTTGGCAGCGAGTCCAATCAACATGATGACGCCGATCTGCGCATACACGTCGTTGTCGAACTTCCGAGCCCATAGAAACAGATACGCGCCGAAGACCGCCACCGGTGTACTCAATAGCACGCTGAGCGGCAGCGACCAACTTTCATACTGTGCGGCGAGGATGAGAAACACAAACAGCAGCGACAGCCCGAAAATAGTGCTGGTTGAGACGCCCTGGGCGGCTTTCTGCTCCTGATACGACATGCCGGTGTAATCGAATCCCATTTCAGACGGCATGGTCTGGGCAAAGACCTCCTCCAAAGCCTGCATGGCCTGGCCGGAACTATATCCGGGCGCGGCCGCCGCATTAATCTGCGCCGCGTGGTACTCGTTGTATCGTAGAGTAAACTCGGGGCCATTGATGGGTTTGATATTACTTACGGCATTTAGTGGAACCATCGTCCCATTTCGGTTGGCAACGTAAAACTGCCGGAGATCGTCGGCGGTCGTCCGGTAGTTTCCTTCCGCTTCGACATACACCTGCCACTGTCGTCCGAAGCGATTGAAGTAATTCACCAGATACCCACCCATGAAGGTTTGCAGCGTCTGGTAAACGTCCGCCACGTTTACTCCCTGCCGCACAACTTTGGCGCGGTCCACGTCTACAAAATCCTGCGGAACGTTCGGAAGATTGGTTGTACTTACAGATGCTAATTCTTTGCGCTTCCTGGCGGCCGCAACGAACTTATCCACATTGTTCGCAAGGAAACTGAGACTCCCGCCGGAGCGATCTTCCAGCATAAACTGCACCCCGCCGGAGGTTCCGACGCCGGGAATCGAAGGTGGCGTGAAGGAAAAAGCAATTCCATCCGGTATCTTTGCAAGCTCGCTTGCCATATGGGCTCGAATCGCGGCATTGCTCTCGTTATCGCTCTTACGTTCACCCCATGGCTTCTCGGTAACGAAGAAAAATGAATTGTAAGTGCTCTGCACAAGACTCAAAAGGCTAAATCCGATAACCGATGTTACGCTCTGGACGCCTGGAGTGTGCATGATGATGTCTTCCACCTGCCGCGCAGCCTCGGAATTCCGCTGCAGTGATGCGGCCTGGGGAAGTTGGAGCGAAACGAATACGTAACCTTGGTCCTCTTCCGGCAAGAAGGAAGAAGGCAGTTTGCCGCGAAGGAAATAGGCCACGACGACGAACGCAATCAGAATGGCGATGCTCAACGCCGCCCTACGAATGAGGAAACCGGAAAAGCTAATGTACTTTTCAGTGGCTCCCTTAAGCGCGCGGTTGAAGCCGCCGAAGAAACGGGCCAGCCATCCCCGCGATTTCGTCCTCGGTTTCAGCAGCATGGCGGCGAGCGCCGGGCTAAGAGATAGCGCGTTAAATGCCGAGAAGGCGACCGAGATCGCGATGGTGACGGCGAATTGCTGGTACAAGCGCCCGGTGATGCCAGGTATGAACACCGTGGGGACAAATACGGCCGCGAGAATCAATGCCGTCGCAATCACCGGGCCCGACACCTCCTGCATCGCTTGCAGCGCCGCGGCTTTAGGCTCCATGCCCTCGTCGATATGACGTTCCACGGCCTCCACCACCACGATGGCGTCGTCGACAACCAGGCCAATCGCCAGAACCAATCCGAACAGAGATAAGGTGTTGATTGAAAATCCGAGAAATGGAAAAACGACAAAGGTGCCGATGAGCGAAACCGGAACAGCGGCCAGCGGTATGATGGTCGCGCGCCAGCCCTGCAGAAAAATGTAGACCACCAGAATGACCAGACCCAGCGCGGCAAAGAGCGTGTACATGATCTCCTCCATCCCGGCGGTCACAGCCTGCGTGGTATCAAGGCTGGTCTGATACGCAAGGTCCTGCGGGAAGCTCTTGCCGAGTTTCGCCATCGCCTGCCGGACGTTCTCGGCTGCCTGCACAGCATTCGAACCGGGCAACTGATAGATGGCGAGGATGGCGGAGGGTTTGCCGTTATATCGACCCGTCAGGTTGTAGGTTTGCGCTCCCAATTCAATTCGTGCGACATCCTTCAGCCGTAACGCGGAACCATCGGGGTTGACACGCAGCAGAATGTTTCCAAATTGCTCCGCTGAACTTAGCCTTCCCTGCGCTTGCACGCTGTAGGTAAACTGCTGCCCATTGGGAACCGGCTCTGCGCCGATCTGGCCGGCTGGATTGACGGTGTTCTGGGTCTGCAGCGCCGAAACGATTTGCGGCACTGTCACCTGCAGTTTTGCAAGTTTGTCCGGGTTCACCCAGCATCGCATCGCGTACTGCCCGGCTCCAAAAACATTTACCTGCGAGATGCCCGGCACGCGGGTTAACTGGTCGACTAAATTGATATAGGCGTAATTAGCCAGAAACAAGCTGTTATAACTGCCGTGCGGCGAGTAGAGCGCTATCAGCATCAGCGGAGAGGTGGGTGACTTTCGAATTACGAGCCCGGCGGTGTTTACTTGCGCTGGTAACTGCGATTGCGCTTGCGAGGTGCGAAGCTGGGTTAGCACCTGGTCGATGTTCGGATCGGTAGCAACGTCAAAATCTACAGTAATTCGAGTCTGCCCGTTGTTGGCGTTAATCGAATACATGTAATTCATGTTGTCGACGCCGCTGATCTGCTCTTCAAGCGGTGTCGCCACGGATTGTTCCAGGGTTTCCGCGTTTGCCCCGGGATAGACTGCCTGCACCTGCACTTCAGGCGGCACAATGGACGGAAACTGCGCGATCGGCAGCCGGAGCATCGAGATTAATCCAATAAGCACCATGAAAATCGCGATCACGATTGCGACGATCGGGCGGCCAATGAAGAACTTGGACATCGTCTATTTGGCTTCTCCTTGCGTGGGATAAGGAGATTCGACCTTCAGGGTATCGGCCTGCGGACTTACCAGTTCTCCATCTCTGATTTTCGAAGTGCCTTCGGAAACAACCCGTTCTCCCGGCTCCAAGCCACTGTTAACGATCCACATCTCTCCCACGCGATCGCCCATATTCACGGTGCGAACGGT
Organism: Bryobacteraceae bacterium; assembly: GCA_035475915.1. Classification (GTDB taxonomy): domain Bacteria; phylum Acidobacteriota; class Terriglobia; order Bryobacterales; family Bryobacteraceae; genus Bog-105. Next base: position 19,048 of record DATIMA010000231.1, on the reverse strand, counting down.
AACCTTGTTATCGGGACCGACCACCGCGATCTGATCGCGGCCCTGCAGTTCGGAAACTGCCCGCTGCGGAACCAGCAGGGCGTTCTGGTTGAATGCCGTGATCGCGCGAATTCGTCCAAATTGGCCGGGCCGCAGGATGTTGCCCGGGTTTGCGAACGCGCCCACCAGCAGTATGGTTCCGGTCTGGCTGTCCACCTGGCGGTCAGCAAACAGGACCCGGCCCTGCCGCGGGTACACGTTCCCGTTCGCCAGAGTAAGTTCAAGCTTTACGGGATTCTTGGCGCGCAGCAGGTCTACATTCTTAATGCCATTTTCGATTTTGCCCGCGAGACTCAAGTATTCCTGCTCGCTAATGGAAAAGTACACTTTGATCGGGTTCATGCGGGAAACCGTAGTGAGCACTGTCGACTGGCTGACAAGATTGCCTATTTGCGTATTCGCGAGTCCTGCTATGCCGTCGAGCAGGGAGCGGACCTTTGTGAATCCGAGATTCAGTTTGGCCGTTTCAATCGCCGCTTCGGCCGATTCGATCGCAGCCTGATTCGCTTTGATGAGAGCTTGCGTCTGGGCTTCCGCCTGAATGTCGTTATCCAGTTGGCTCTGGGCAATAGCATGGGCCTTGGCAAGCGGCGTGTCGCGCTTGACATTGATCTGAGCCAGACCGAATTGCGCCTGCGCCTGCCCGAGCTGACCTTTGGCCTGCGCCAGTTGCGCTGTGGCTTGATCCAATACGGCTTGAAACGGCCGCGGATCAATTTCGAAAAGCACGTCTCCCGTGTGAACGTACGAACCTTCCCGGTAGGTTTGCTTTATAAGGTATCCGGAAACTTGCGGCTGGATGTTTGCGGTCTCATAGCCTTGCAAGGTGGCCACCCAGTTGCCATATATGGGAACGCTCTTCTGCTCTACAGTGGTCACGCCAACCGTGGGCGGCGGAGGGGCGGCGTTTGTTTGACTCTTGCTGCCGCAACCGGAGGAGATCAGCAAAGCGGCCAACAGCGGTCCCGCTATTTTCAGCGTCGATAAAGCTGCCATGGTTTGAGTTACGCCTCGAGTCGATTAGGTTAGATATCAAAGAAGCATCGGTTTGTACTCTTCATTTGAGCGAAGCTATTGCGGGGAATCGAGTGTTTTGTAGGGATCGGGCACGCCGGTCCGATTTCGAAATGGCAGGGACAGCTCACTAATGCAATGTCGCCAGGTAGTTTCCGTAACCGATGATCACGGTAGACCCGATGAGCACGGCCAGTCCGGCAGCCAGAAGCGAGTGGGCTGTGCGTCCGGCGCCTTTCCATTCGCTTAAGCCGATTCCCCAGAGCGAGCTGAAAATAACGATGCTCGCCATATGAATGGTCCAGCTTGAGAATTTGTACGCGCCCATCTGGGTTTCGCCCATGGTGTAAAAGAAGAACTGCATGTACCAGGTGACACCGGCCAAGGCGCACCACAGATAATTCGCGGCGAGCGGCACCCGAACCGTCTGGCGCAGCACTTCCGTCGGGGTAGAGGTCAGGACGCCCGCAGTCGGCCCATTCAAGGCTGTCTCTTCGATCGGCTGAGGTCCTCCGCCATTATGTAACGCTGCCGGGATTTCGGAGGTTACATACTCATGCCCGCTCTTATTCCTGATATTTAGCAAAACGGTCCAGATGAAGTTCGTGGTGAAGCCGCCGATCAGCACCACCACAAGCACCGGCAGACCTTGCCACAGCTCCGGGGTTCCGTAATGGATGGTGAGATTTCGAATGGGGTCTCCGGCGGCCAGCCCGTACGCGAAGCAGGCGCTCATCACCCCAGACAAAATAGCGACCAGAAAACCTTTCTTCAGATCGAATTCCTTGATCGCAGTCTGCCGTTGTTCGGGAGGCATCGCGCGCTCTTTGTAAATGCCAGCCACGCCCGCAATGGCAAGACCCACCAGGCACACGCCGATACCGATCAGAATCACGCGCCCGGAGTTTGTCCCCAGAACCTGCGAAACGAACTGGCCCCTGAAAATCGGCGGCATCAACGTACCGAACGCCGCACACAGACCCATCACGATCGCCATGCCGAGCGAGAGTCCCAGATAGCGCATTGTCAGGCCGAACGTCAGGCCGCCAATGCCCCAGAGCAGTCCGAAGAAAAAGCACCAGAACAGGGTTGCTCCCGGTGTGGCTGCCAGCACCCCGCGTAGGTTGTTAGTGAGCAGCGAGGCCACAATCCACGGAGCAATAATCCAACTGAACACGCCTCCGACCAGCCAGTATGTTTCCCAGGACCAACGCTTGACAAGCCGGTAGGGAACGTAAAAGCTCCCGGACGCAAGTCCGCCGAGCCAGTGATAAACAACGCCGAGAGCGGGGTTAGGAATCATTCAGCATCACCGCGGGAACGCATCATCTTAAGAAGGCCTCTTGCAGACCGCCGTCAACCGGGATGATGTGGCCCGTCGTTTTAGAGCTTTCGTCGCCGGCGAGCCAGACAATCGCATTGGCGCAATCGCGCGGATGAATCGGCCTGTGAGTGAGCGTCCGCTGCGCATAGAAATCCGCAAGTTTGCCCCGCAGTTCGTCGGTCGATTCATTTTCCGAGAAAGCGATCTTATATTTTCGAAGTGAATTGATAACGCGATCCCGAGGAAACATAGTGGAGCCGGCAACAACGGTCGCAGGTGCGATGGCATTCACTCTCACCGTTGGCGCCAGCGAGACCGCCAGTTCACGAATTAGATGATTCAGGGCCGCCTTGCTCACGTCATAGGCTTCGCTGCCGTGCTTCGGAACCACTGCGTTGGCGGAGCTGGTGAGAACAAGCGAGGCGGGAAGCTTCTGATCGCGAAAAACCCAGGCAGCGCCCTGCGCAAGCAAATGGTTGCCAGTAACATTCACCAGAAAGGTTTTGCTCCACTGCGCCTCGGTCAACTGGCCTCCATCGGCTGCAACCGGAAAAATCGCGGCGGTGTTGATAATGATATCGATTCCGCCAAACTGCAAAACTGCATGGCGCGCAGCGGCAGCGATGCTGTCGCTTGAGCCTATATCGACAGCGGTGTGCGTAACGGTCTCTACGGAAGAAATAGCAGCCGCTTCGGAACCAACCGACTTGGCCGCGTCCCCATTCTGATCTGCCACTACCACGTGCGCGCCCTTACGGGCGAGCGCCAGCGCGACTTCGCGGCCGATACCGCTTCCTCCACCAACAACAACGGCAATCTTGCGGCCGAATTCCGCCTCAGGAGGCATACGCTGCAGCTTTGCCTCTTCCAGCGCCCAATACTCGATGCGGAAGGCTTCCGAACGGGGCAATGCTACATAGTTGTGAAAGCTGGCAAACTGCTTGGACTGGCCGGCCTGCCGGGCCTGTGGAAGCACATCCGGCGGCTTACCCGATTCGAGTGCATTCGCTCCAGCCATCACGTGAATGGCGTTGATGAAGAACTCGGTCGTGATGCGCGCTTCCTTCTTGTTCTTTCCGAAACCGAATATACCGAGCCCGGGAATGATGACCACCGACGGATTCGAATCGCGAAGCGATGGAGACTCGGGCGTCGCCCAATCGTCGTAGTATTTGGCGTACGCTTGGCGATACGTTTCCGCCTGTTTGTCGATTGAGAGCTTCAGCTCTTCAAGGCCCTGGTCCGCTTTCCATTCAATGAACAACGGACAGATTCGCGTCCGCAGAAAATGATCTGGACAACTGGTCCCCAGCGCGCCTAGCTCACGCGCCCATTTCGATCCTGCAAATGCGAGCGCGTCTTCGTGATCGGCGTAATGAGCAATTACGCGGCGATTCGAAGAGACAATTCCGCGCAAAGCCGGAAGAATGTTTGCGGCCATCTCCTTTCGATCCGCACGCGGCGGGTGTTCCATGCCGCCGAACCTGGGACCGCGGCTCGCTTCGTGCTGCATGATGAATGCACCCATTTGATCGATGGTTCGAATGCTGTTCAGATAGCATTCCCGCTGTGTGTCACCCCAGGTAAAGAGACCGTGGCTGCCCAGCAGAACACCATCGCAACCGGGATTCTCACGTACGGCACGTTCCAGCATAAGCGCCAGCTCAAACCCGGGCCGCTGCCATGGCAGCCACACAATCTTACGGTCAAAGCTCTTGTTAAACTCAGACAATTTTTGCGCGCCATTTGCGCTGGCGGCAATCGCTATCGCCCAATCGGGATGGAGGTGATCGACATGCGCGAACGGCAGAAAAGCATGCAATGGCGTGTCGATGGAAGCCGCCACCCGGTTCTCCCCAAACGCAGAGAGCGGATAGTAGCGGACCATTTCATCTTCGTGCGCCTCGCCTCGGTAGAGTGCCTTCAGTTGCTCCAGCCGGTCCAGATAGAGCAGCGCAAAGCCGGATTCCTGGATGGATCCGAGGTCGCCGCCGCTTCCTTTCACCGCCAACACACGCACTGGCGCTCCGGTGAACGGATCAGGCATCTCGAACTTCGAGCTGGTATTGCCGCCGCCGAAATTCGTGATGCGAAGGTCCGCCCCGAGCAGATTCGAACGATACCGGAGCAAGCTGAGCTGGTTCCCGCCAAGAGCGGCAGCCTGCTTCTCGTCCCAGAGATCTTTGAGGTGAGCAATGGCACTGGTCGCGGGCATCTCTTCTATGCCATTCTCTCTTAGCGGCCAGCAGGTTTGAAATGCCGCGCTTTCAGAACCAGGCCCGCCCCCTCACTGCTATCTTCAGCATTGAATGATTGCGCGCTATACCCGCCCCGAAATGGGCGTTATCTGGAGTGACCTGCACAAATATGAATGCTGGCTGGAAGTGGAACTCGCGGCCGCGGAAGCGCTCGCGGACCTGGGCGAAGTGCCGCATGACGCGGCCAAAGCGCTTGTCGACCACGCCGCTTTCGATCTCAACCGCATCCAGGAGATTGAGCGGGAGGTGCGGCACGACGTAATCGCGTTCACCACCGCGGTTGCCGAAACCATGGCGTCGAAAGGCGCGGCCGAACCTTCGCGCTGGCTGCATTACGGGCTGACCTCAAACGATGTTGTCGATACCGCGCAGGCGCTGCAGATCCGGGATGCTTCCCGGCTGATCGCTTCTGGCCTGGAGGCGTTATCCGCCGCTCTGAAAACGCTCGCGTTTGAGCATAAGCACACCGTGCAAATCGGGCGCACCCACGGGATGCACGCCGAACCCATTACGTTCGGGTTAAAAGCTGCTCTGTGGTGGGACGAGTTGGAGCGCCACCGGCGGCGGTTTGCTGCCGCTGCGGAAGACATTCGCGTCGGCAAGATTTCCGGCGCGGTGGGGACGTTTGCCCACATTGGCCCCCGGGCGGAAGAGAAAATCTGCGAGTATCTGGGCCTGAAACCGGCGCCCATCACCTCACAGGTCCTATCCAGGGATTTGCACGCTAATTTCGTTGCAACGCTCGCCGGAATTGCATCCAGCCTGGACAAGATCGCGCTCGAAATTCGGCATTTGCAGCGAACCGAAGTGCGGGAAGTGGAAGAGCCATTCGCGGCGGGCCAGAAAGGGTCATCGGCCATGCCGCACAAGCGCAATCCGGTTACCTGCGAGCAAATCTGCGGGCTGGCCCGTATCGTACGTGCGAACGCACAGCCGGCATTCGAGAACGTGGCGCTCTGGCATGAGCGCGATATTTCCCACTCTTCCGCCGAGCGTGTGATTTTGCCCGATTCCACTATTCTCGTGGACTATCTTCTTTCGAAAACCACTTGGCTGATTTCAGGCCTGCGCGTCAATACCGAACGAATGCGGCGCAATCTGGACCTGACGAAGGGGCTAATTTTCTCGGGGCAGCTTCTACTTGATCTGGCGGCCGCCGGGATGCTCCGGGAGGAGGCCTACCGGCTGGTGCAGCGACACGCCATGGAAGCTTGGGAAAACGACAGCGATTTTCGCGCCGCGGTCGAATCCGATGCCCGAATCCGCCAGCACCTGACTGAAAGGCAGCTAATTAATACATTCTCATTAGACCGCCAGCTCAGTAATGTTGATTCGATTTTTGAGAGAGTCTTTGGAATATAAGAAAGCTGACCTTGTGAAATTCTTATGGGGATTTTTGCGATTTTCGTTTAAACTGGTCGTGCCTACATTCGCTGAGATGCGTTTTAAGGACGGCGATGGCCGGAAGGTGCAAGGATGCAAGCGAACCTACGGAGACTATCTGGCAGGGAGTTCGAACTCGCTCGAGTGCTTCTTGTTGACGATGACCTCACCTCGCGCCTGACGTTGAAGACAGTTCTCGAAGCCGGCGGATACTTTGTGGATGCAGCGGCATCGGCCGCCGAAGCGGTGGGTAAGCTGGACGAACGGCAATACGAACTGGTTCTGAGCGATCTCCAGATGGAGTCGCCGGAAGCAGGGCTGAAGGTACTAGCCCACGCGCGGTTGATGGAGTATAAGCCGGCCACCGCGATCCTGACCACGTATCAGAACAAACGTTCCGATTCGCGGTATCCGGTGTTTATCAAGCCGGAAGACTTGCCGGGGCTGTTGAGCAAAGTTGCCGACCTGATCAGCCAGCGCGCCGCGCGTATTGTCGCCCAGCAAATGAAGCAAGCCGCGGCGGTTTGAAACTCAACGCGGGCCCAGGGCCTGCCTTCACCAAGATTTCGGCCACTATCACGATATAGTGTGATATCCACTTATGAGGTTTCCCGACTTTATTATCGGAGGGGCAATGAAGTGCGCGACCACTTCACTGCATTACGTCCTGAGCGGGCATCCGGACGTTTTCATTCCTGACGGAGAGATCGGCTGCCTGGATATGGACGACCAGGAACAGCACCCCGACTTCTTTATCTACAGCGGGCGGCGCTGGGCGTATCCGGACTGGGAAAACGAACGCGACAAGTATCTGAAATGGTATGCGTCGTTTTTTCAAGCTGCCAAACCCGGCCAGTTGCTCGGCGAGGATTCGACAACCTATCTTGCTTCGCGGAACACCGCGGAACGGATGGCCGAACTGCTGCCTAACGTAAAGCTGATTTTTATGCTTCGGGATCCGGGAGCCCGAACGTACTCCCATTACTGGCACCTGGTGCGCACGGGAAGGGCAACGCAGACATTTGAAGAGATGCTGCAGTTCTCGCCCGCTTCGCTATTGCAGCGAAGCCTGTACAAGAGACAACTCGAGCGGTATTTCCGGCTGTTTCCGCGCGAGCGGATCAAGATCATTCTGTTTGAAGACTTCACGAAGAACCCGGTGGAGGTGGTGAATGACACACTCGAATTCCTCCACCTGCCCAAGACGCTGGATGTGGCCCGGATGCGGGCGCACTGGAACCAGGCGCAGGTACCGCTGAGCTTCCGGCTGCAATTACTGCGAAACCGTATGATTCGTGCGCGAGCTGCCCGGATGTACCACAACCACCTGCCGCTGAACGTGACCAAGCCCTGGCACGCAAAGATCACGAACGGAGCCCAGGAGGCGGTTCATCTTGCTTTCCGTTTGGGCAATCCGATGCGGGTGGGCTCGCCGCCGCCGATGCGGCCGGAGACCCGAGAATTCCTCAACGTCGTGCTTCGAACCGCGAATGCCGGATTAGCGGATCTGATTGACGTTGATGTAGAAACAAAGTGGTATGGAGCGCGCCGTGCCGGAAAAGTGGACGGAGGCAGTAAACTCCAAGGGGAGCTTGCGCCGGGCTAACTCAAGGTTGGCGGTGGCGTGCCGCGGCCTTCCGCCCCGTGTGCGCCGGCGCCGGCTCACGCTCCTCGCGCACCACTTCGGGTGAGACCGGGCGGCGCAGCAGCATTACCTTGCATTCACGTTCGATACGGCGAATCTCAGCGCGCTCCGATTTCAAATTAAAAGTGGAAGCGACGCCACGCTGGCCGGCTCGTCCGGTGCGCCCGACCCGATGAATGAAATCCTGCGGCGCCTGCGGCAGATCGTAGTTAATCACGTGCGCGACGCTATCCACGTGGATGCCTCGTGCCGCGACATCGGTGGCGACCAACACGCGATAACGGCCGTCCCGGAATCCGGCCAATGCCTGGTTACGCTGATTCTGGGTACGATCGCCGTGCATGGCGACGGCTCGCGTACCGAAACCCGACAGTTTCTTTGCCAGCCGGTCCGATCCATGCTTGGTGCGCGCGAACACAAGAAATGATCCGGCCTCGCGGTCGAGCATATGGCGAAGCAGGGAAAGCTTGTGATCGTTTTCCACTTCGTAGACGTGCAGATCGATCTGCTCGGGCGCTTTCATGGTTGACTCGCCAACCGCGATGCGCAGCGGATTCTTGGAATGGCGGGCAATCAGGCGTTCCACCCCCTGCTCCATGGTTGCGGAAAAGAACAGGCTCTGCCGCGCCGCCGGCAGCGCTGAGAGAATCTTCTCGATAGCGGGAAGAAAACCCATGTCCAGCATGCGGTCCGCTTCATCCAGGACCAGAGTCTCAACCGCCGTGAGGTCAATCAAGCGGCGATTCATGAAGTCTTCGAGGCGGCCCGGTGTGGCGATAACAAGCTGGACACCCTTTCTGATGGCGTTCAACTGGGTTTGCTCGCTTAAGCCGCCGACCACGACCGCCGCGTTGAGCCCGGTACCCGGCGATAGTTTTGTAAACGTATCGGCAATCTGAATGGCAAGCTCGCGGGTCGGGCTCAGCACCAGCGCGCGAATCTTCCTGGATGCTGCCCGCCCTTGCTCGGGTTTTGCGCCTTTCAGCAGCTTATCCATGATTGGCAGCAGGAAGGCTAATGTCTTACCGGTGCCGGTCTGCGCGGTTGCGACCACGTCGATGCCGCTCAATACCGGCGGAATTGCTTTGGCTTGTACCGGCGTGAGTTCCTTGAAGCAATTGCGCGCCAGGTTCTGGTGAATAGACGGAGGTAGGGGGAGTTCGGAAAAATGGTTCATATATTTTTGAAGGAGTAAATGTGCCGATTACCGGCGGACGTCCTTCAGAAAATACGAACTGGAACTTCGAAACAACGAAACCCAGGCTATTCAGGAAAGCTGGACACACCAACTACCTAGGACGAATGCGGCAGGAGACTTTCTGAGTATAGCAGGTTGAGTGCTCAAAAACTGTTCAATCGATGTAGCGAAGTATTTGCTCGCTTAACGTGTTCAAGCTTACGGTAAGCCGGTCGGCTTCGAGCAGCACGAACTCATCGGGCGAGGCGAGATCCTCACGCGACTCAACCAGATGGCGGTAATCGTCGCGCAGTTTGGGCAGGGCTTGGGTGGCAGCCCGCGAACCGCGCAGCGCCGCGGCCAAGTAGTAGAGAGTGAACTCCACATCGTTTGCGAATGTTTGGAACGCGGCTGAGGGGGCGCTCGCGGGCGACTGAATCGCTCCCGCTTCCAATGCCATAACGGCATGGACCATAGAATGCGAACTGGCAAGCATGGAGGTGAGGCGATCCAGCCTGGCAGGCGTTATTCCCGGCTCGGACGCGACACGATCCACGGATGCCTCCGCACTCGAGCGCGCCCGCCTCCACTGGCGGCGTGTTTCGTCCAGGTCAGATTCAACCTCGACGCCCTCGCGCATGAAGCGCCAGCGCACGGCATGGAAATATTCACGGCATGCATCCAGCATGTCCGCCATGCTGTCGGAAACCGCCTTACGTTCCCAAGTGGGCCATAACGCGTAGGCAATCAGCGCGAAAACACCTCCTGCCGATGTATTAAGGAAGCGTTCCAGAACCACCTCCGAAGGCGGCACCCCGGTTTCCGCGATCAGGAATACAATCAGCCCGCTGATAACCAAACTGAAGACGCCATAATTGGCCGAGCCAATCCAACGCAGAAAAAAGGTGAACATTCCAACCAGCAACACCTGAGTGAATGGGGAGTGGGGCAGAACAAGGAACAGAACCGTGGCCAAGACAAGGCCGGCATAGGTTCCCAACAAGCGAAGCGCGCCGCGGCTCAGGGTGGTGGTGAAATCCGGCTTCAGAACGACCGCGACGGTCATGGGCAGCCAATAAGAACGCTGCCAGCTGATGCTCCGGCCGATCGCATCCGCGACAGCAACACATACGGCCAGGCGAATGGCATGCCGGAATACCGGCGAACGCAGATCGAGGCTCGCTCGCAGGGTGGCCAGCCAGCCGGTAAGCTGGAGCTTCCAGGACGGAGCGAATTCATGCCGGGCGAACTCCTGCATGCCCGCCGTTGTCGTATGACCGGCAAGCTGCACAACCAGGCGCAGCTGTCCGGCCAAAACATCGACGGCCAATGCAATATCGGACGCCAGCGGAGAGGCTTCCTGCTTCTTGCTGGCCTGCACCGCTTGCACCAGACCATGCAGTCTGGCAATCAGTTCGTCCTGATCGGGACCGGGCGCACCGCTCAACAGGCAAGATCCTACTCGACGCAGCAGCACGGAGGCTACTTCCAGAATTTCGTCGAGAGTCTCCGAACTGAGTTGTGATTCCGATCGAAGCCGCCCCAGGGCGAAGATCGAGAGGCGCACACGATCAATCTGATCGAACAGGAGCCGGAAGCGCTCGCCTTCGATGCTGTGATCGCGACCCAGTGCGGAGAGCACATCCTGCATCTGCGGAGAGGGGGGATTGAGGGGCGTGCTGGCCGCAATGCCATTGTGTGGATCAACGGCTTCGGAGAGATCCAGATAGGCATTGCCTATGGCGCGGCGCTCCGGTTCATCGCGATGGACCGGCCAAAGCAGCAGCGCAACCAGCATTTGCAGCAGCCCGCCGGACAAGACGAGGAGAGCGGCGATGAGCGCGCCTGACGGTGAAAGGGCACCCCGTGCCGCAAAGACGATGAGCACGACCAGCGTATTCAAACCAAGATCGCCGGCCCTGGCACTGATAGAGACCAGCATGCCCGCGACAAACGCCCACGCCGCGGCCATGAGGATGGCAGCAAGATGATATTTGCCGGTTACCGAGCCGGTAAAAACCGCGATTGCCCCGAGCACGCTCCAGGCCAGCATTCGGCGAGCGCGCTGCGCATACGGATCGCGTCCATCGGAGTAACTGACATTCAACGCGCCGGTGGTTACGGCAACCCCGCCCAGCGAGTGGCCGGTTGCCATTCCAACTCCGAGCGGGAGCGCAACTGCAACGGAGTTGCGAAGCGCCATCCAGCGGCTGTTTAGCTTCGTGCGGTCCTGGCGCCTGATGGCGCGCCAAAACGCCTTCGGAGGGCTTGGCTGCATGTATTGTGGAGGCGGTTAATCCAGTTTCGCAGCCGAATACGCCGGCAACACGGCTAGACTACAGCATTGAGCTCGCGCCACGTTCTGCCTTGCGATTCAGCGACAGCCGCACAGGTGATCTGGCCCTGGTAGGTGTTCACCCCTTCGCGAATCGCATTGTTCTCCTGGCAGGCGCGTTCTAAACCTTTGTTAGCGAGAGCAAGCACGTAGGGAACGGTTGCGTTCGTCAGTCCGAAAGTAGAGGTGTGCGGGACCGCGGCGGGCATGTTCGAGACGCAGTAATGCAGAACGCCATCGACGTAATAGACGGGATCGGTGTGCGTGGTGGGATGGGCCGTTTCTACGCAGCCTCCCTGATCTATGGCAACATCGACGATCACAGAAGCCTGCTTCATGGAAGAGATCATGTCGCGGCGCACCAGTTTCGGGGCCGCGGCTCCAGGGATAAGCACGGCGCCAATGACAAGGTCGGCCTGGCGAACCATTTCACGGATGGTGTGAGTGTTTGAAGCGAGCGTTCGGATTCCGGTTGAGTAGATATCGTCCAGTTCGCGCAGGCGGTTGAGATTGCGATCCATAATCGTCACGTTGGCGCCCAGGCCGCAAGCGATTTTAGCGGCATTGTGTCCAACGATACCGCCGCCGAGCACCACGACGTTGGCAGGCGCAACACCGGGAATGCCGCCCAGCAGAATGCCGCGGCCGCCATTGGGGCGCTCCAGATATTGCGCGCCGACCTGTACGGCCATGCGCCCAGCGACTTCGCTCATGGGCGTCAAAAGCGGCAGTGAGTTGTCCGGCTCGCGGAGGGTCTCATAAGCGACCGCGTTGATCCTGGCTTTCAGCAGCGCATCCGTCAATTCGGGAAGCGGCGCAAGGTGAAGATAGGTGAAGAGAATCAAGCCAGTGCGAAAAAACACGTATTCCGAACGCTGCGGCTCCTTGACCTTCACGATGAGATCGGACTTGCTCCAGACCTGGGCCGCGCTATCCACAATGAGAGCGCCCGCCTCGGCATATTCCACGTCGGGAATGGAACTGCCAACCCCGGCTTGGGTTTCGACCAGCACCTCATGGCCGTGTTCACGAAGAGCGGTAATCATGCTGGGAACGCACCCCACGCGAGTTTCGTGATCTTTGATTTCTTTCGGAACGCCGATGACCACCGGGAATCCTCCTACGCTCCTATTCTGGCGTGATTAGATTGGCGGCGTCGCAGGAAGAGGCTCGGTGTGTTCAGCAGCGCTGGGCGGAGGAAGCGCGGGAGTGGAAGGTGTAAGCGAACCCTCGTGCTTCGGACCGAGGCCTAAACCGATCAGAGTGCGCGAGTTGATCTTGCCATCGGTATCGAGCTTCTGGTCGGCCTGAAATCGCTTCAGCGCGTCGACGGAATCGTCGCCCCATTTCCCGTTCGGTTCGCCTTTGAAATAACCTCGATCGGCAAGAGCCTTTTGGATTTCGGCGTAGCGGGTGGCATCCGGATGCTGTTGATAAGCAGGTCCGGCATGAGCCGCGCGGCGGGTTCTGGAGCGGCGATGTCCCCGCACGGAGGCGGCCGGCTTATGAGCCGGGGACGAAGCCTTCGCGGAAGAGCGCGCAGCAGGCGTCTGGCGCGCCGGTTTCGTTTCGCGCGGTTCCGCGGGAACCGGTACAGCAAGCGCCGCCAATAGCACGACGGCGAAGACCCATTTCATGCGCAAAACAAAATGTTAGCACCGGGTTCGGTATTTAGTCAGCCGGCAGATATGGGATACTCGTAGGTTCGATGCAGTATTACGTGGCCGGCTTTTATTCGTTTCGATTTTGGTATCCACCAACATCGTGCCGTGGGGCGTCCGCGTAAGCATCAATTCCGGAAGAAGGATTTTAGACGGAGGCCCGCTCGGAAGCGAGTGGGCTTTTGCATTTTGAGATACCTACTTGTGAGGGGCAGATGATCATATCGATGAAATTGCACGCATCCAGGGAGGAAATCGCGGCGGTCTGCGACCGGATACGCGAGTTCGGATACAAAGTGCATTCGATTGAAGGCGAAGAACGCGTGGTAATCGGAGTGGTGGGAGTAGGCGACGTGACGGCTTGCCTGGAGTCGCTGGAAGCGATGCCGCAGGTAGAAACGGCAATGCGTATTTCCGCGCCGTACAAATTTGTCAGCCGCGAATTTCGCCCGATGAAGTCGCACATTCGCGCCAACGGCGTAGATATCGGCGGCGATGAGTTCATCATGATGGCCGGACCGTGCTCGGTCGAGAGTGAAAGGCAGATTCTCGACACGGCGCATTTCGTTGTGAAGCATGGCGTCAGGTTTTTGCGGGGCGGCGCGTTCAAGCCGCGCACCTCGCCTTACGATTTTCAAGGCATGGAGTTGGAAGGCCTTAAGCTACTTCACAAGGCGAAGCTGGAGACCGGACTTGGCGTTATCACGGAGGTGATGAGCGACCGCGATGTAGAGATGGTGGCGGAATACGCCGATATTCTGCAGATCGGCGCACGGAACATGCAGAATTTCGCCCTGCTGAAGCAGCTTGGAAAGGCGAACCGTCCGGTAATGCTGAAACGCGGCCTCAGTTCCACCATTAAGGAACTATTGATGTCGGCGGAATACATCGTCGCGCATGGCAACTCAAACGTGATTCTCTGCGAACGCGGCATCCGGACCTTTGAAACGGCAACGCGCAACACTTGTGACATTACAGCAGTTTCGGTATTGAACGAACTCTCCCATCTGCCCGTCATTCTGGACCCCAGCCATGCCACCGGCAAGCGTAGCCTAGTGCCGTCACTGTGCAGAGCGGGAGTGGCGATTGGCGCGGACGGATTGATTGTGGAAGTTCATCCGCATCCGGAGAAGGCGGTCAGCGATGGCGCGCAATCCCTCACCTTCGACCAGTTTGCGGCGATGATGCGCGATCTCGCGCCCTACATTGAGCTCTGGAAACAGGCGCGAGTGCCGGAGATGGCGCACGCGTAAGGGGGCCGGACGCTTGCGTCTGAAGCTGCCGCCATGGGCCTTTCTGCTTCTCTTGGCAGCAGTTGTCGGGGGTATTCTGTTCTGGATAGATTCCTACCGGCACCGGTTCGTACAGTCGAATGCGGATCTGGTTCACTTGCTGCCACGGAGCGATTCAACTGTCTTGTTTGCTAATTTTGCTCTACTGCGGCGCGCGGGGATGATGCATATAGTGGCTGGCGCGAAGCCGGCCGAGACTCAGGAATACAACCAGTTCGTCCAGCAGACGCGGTTCGATTACACCAGAGACATTGACGCGCTCGCAGCCGCTATCGACCACCGCCAGCTCTTCTTCGCCGCCCGGGGCCGGTTCGATTGGGACGCCTTGCGGGGCTACATCAGGGCCCATGGAGGCTCCTGTCCAGAGGCTGAAGTGTGCAATGTTTCCACCAGCCAACCCGGCCGCTGGGCTTCTCTTGTGGTGATCCAACCGGACGTAATCGGTTTATCGGTTGGCGAAAACCGCTCAGCGGCGAAATTGCTTCATAAAACCCGACCGCGAAACGCTACGCCTGTGCCCTCGGAACCCGTATGGGTCGAGGTTTCAGAGAAGCTGCTGAAGAATCCGGGCGGCCTGCCGCTCCCGCTTCGCATCTTCGCGATTACGCTGCAATCCGCCAGTTCCGTTCTGATCTCTCTAGGCCCCGCGGAAAGAAGCGATTCGTCGGCGTTCGAAATCCGTTTGGATGCAGCCTGTCCCAATGGCGTGACGGCCAGCACAATTCGCAACCAACTGGAGCTTCAAACCAAGCTGCTGAAGCTGGAGCTGGCGCGCGAGCGCACGCAACCGAATCCGGCCGATTTGACGGGCCTGCTTACTTCGGGCTCATTCCAGGTAGTGAACGGCCACGTGATTGGCAGATGGCCGGTGCGGAAGGAACTTTTGAAGGCGCTGCAATAAACCGGACGGCGACCCGTGCCGAAATTGCCTTCCTATGCCGTTGCGCCTGCACCGAAGCTGGCTACCGCCGCCTTCTCGTCTTCAAAGGCCGAGAAAATGGTGTGCAGCTTCGTGATTTGCATGAGGTCTTTCATCTTGCCCTGCAAGTGCAGTAGCTTCACCGATCCGCCCTGATTCGTCGCGGTCGTATAGGCGCCTACCAGTTCGCCCAGCCCGGCGCTGTCCACATATCCTACGTCCGCCATGTTCAGAACAATATCTTTCGTTCCCTGTGAAAGCAGGGATCGCAATTCGTCCCGCAAAATGCCCGTGTTCTCGCCCAGGGTGATCTTGCCGTGCAGATCCATGATCGCGACGTTTCCAACACGTCGAACTTTTGCAGTGAGTGCCATTGAGAGCTCCTTTGATGAATCGACCGTCTACAGCGTTTCATTCCAGGGTACACGCTGTCAAGCGAGTTTGGTAATGCTCTTCACCTAAATAGCAGCAATTTGGGCGATCGCTGAGCGCGCGCCGGAGGAATGATCAAAGAATTGGTCCGCCGACGGGACGTCTACTCGGATCGCGTTTCCTCGATTGCTTCGAGGGTCTGTTTCACAATTTTCGGATGGAGAACAGCTCCGGCGTGAAATGGCACAACCACGCGGCGTATTCGCTTCGCGTAGATTCGGTGGCTACCCAGAGCGCAGCAAGTGAAAATCCGCAGCTAACAGCGCCTTCTCAGCCTCTGGCGCAGTCCACCGAGGGAGTTTAGGCATGCACCTCAACAGAGGTAGTGAGGATCTCGCGGCTTAGTAACGCGTCTCGCTCCTCATCAGGAAGCGTTTCCAAGTACAGTTCAATCGCTTCGCGAATATTGGCGAGCGCGTCCTCAATGGTCGCGCCTTGTGACTGGCAGCCTTTGAGTTCGGGACACCAAGCATAAAAGCCGTGCTCGTCTTTCTCGATCAGCACACTGGCTTTGCGAGTCATACGTTCAGTCTACTGCCTGGTGGCGGTGCGTGAGCCAGTGGAGCAGTTTCGGCGGCCTCCCTACCTGACCTACCATTTGGGATTGTCTTCTTTGACACGATGTTTAGCGTGAATAACCAGGGATCTGGCGTTGGCGTCAAAAGAAAATTGGTAGCGCTAACGGGAATCGAACCCGTATTTAAGCCTTGAGAGGGCTCCGTCCTAACCGTTAGACGATAGCGCCATTGTGATGCGTTCGCGCGGATGCACGAGACGTGCGGCACTCACAAGTATAGCGAGTTTGCGGACGGCAAATTGAATACAGCGGTGGTGAACTACAACGCCGCCGGCATGGCCAGCCCGCACTTTGCGAGCGACTTGCCGATCAGGGTAATCGCGTCTGGCTCGGTAACAGCTCTCGCCACCGAGGTTTCGAGGATGAGCATGCTGCGGGCACGCTCCAGCATCTTCTTTTCCCGGAACGATAGCGGCTTTGCCGACTGAATGATGAGCAGCGCCTTGAAGACCTCGGCGATCTCGAGAAGGCTACCGCCCTTCATCTTGTCTGAGTTCTCTTTGAACCGGTCTTTCCAGTCCTGGGCGCAGCACGGCCGTCCGGCGGCCAGATAGGTCAATACCCGATTTATCTCGCTGCATTTGGTGACCTTGCGAAGCCCCACATCGCCTACATGTGAAAAGGGCACCATCACCGTCATGCTGGTAGGCGCGAGGCGAAGCAAATAAAATCGCTCCTGCTGGGTGCCGAAGGAACGGGAACTGATGTTCTCAATCGTGCCTACGCCATGATTCGGGTACACCACTTTTTCGCCGACCTGGAAGGTCATTCACGGACCTCTTTCCTGGATCTATGATCAGTTGGAGTCTAAACAGCCCAAAGGAATATTAAACCCACATTAAATTTTCGTCAAGCAAAAAAGCGAGCGTACACACCCGAATGGGTAGTGTATAGTAAAAAACTTGTAAGTTGGTGAATTTCGAGGCAATCTGTTTGCCATCCACTGAGGCTAGGTGGCGTCCCGAAGGAGCTGAGAAAGAGGAAATGGGCCCGCTGAGGCGAGCACAGATGAGACTTTTGACGAAATCCGTTGTTTAGAGGATATTAGCGGACCAGTTTTCCAGGATTGACTTCACTTTTTGGCAAAATTGATCGGCTATCGCGCCATCAATAATGCGGTGGTCGAACGTCAGCGCCAAGTGTGCCTGCGAGCGTATGGCAATGGCGTCGCCATCCACCACAGCGGGCATTTTTTCAACCGTGCCCATGCCTAGAATTGCGACTTGAGGCTGGTTGATGACCGGCGTGGCGAAGATGCTTCCAAAGCTGCCGAAGTTTGTGATCGAGAAGGTGCCGCCCTGCACTTCGTCGGGCTTGAGCTGCCGCGAGCGGGCCCGAGTCGCCAGATCGACAATCGACCGCTGCAGCCCAGCCACGTTCTTCTCATCGGCATTACGAATGACCGGAACAATCAGGCCCGCTTCAAGAGCGACCGCGATGCCGATATTGATGTCGCGGTAATAGATGATGCTCTTGCCGTCGATGGAGGCGTTGAAGATTGGGAACGCGCGCAGCGTTTCTGCCGCCGCTGCCGTGAGAAAAGGCAGAAATGTCAAGGAGAAGCCGTTCCGGGCGCTGAACTCGGCTTTGGACTTATCGCGCAGCTTCGCGATCTTGGTCATGTCCACGCGATGGACAGTGGTGACATGTGCCGAAGTGCGTTTGCTCATCACCATGTGCTCGGCGATCTTCTGCCGCATAGTGCTCATCGGCTCCGTGCGAACCTTCGCGGTTTCGGCCAGCGGCATCGGTGGGGGGGCAGCCGGTTGCGTGGACGAAGGCGCTGGCTGCGCAGCGGATTGGGCGGGCGCAGCATAAGTCCGCGCCGCCTGCGACGACATATGCGCTTCCACATCCTGCTTCGTGATCCGGCCGCCTGCCCCGGTTCCGCGTACCTGCGATAAATCGATGTTGTAGTCGCGGGCCATCTTGCGTACGAGCGGAGAGAGCGGGCCCTGATCCTCCTGACTGGGCGCCTGGGCGGCGGGCGCGGCCTGAGGCGCTGACGGCGCGGGAGATTCGACCGGAGATGTGGGTTCGAAGGGATAGGGGCCAGCCGAAGCCGGTGCTGGCTGCGGTGGAGGTTGAGGCGGGGCTTGTGGCGTGCGCGCTTCCGGCGCTGCAGCCGACGGACCGACCCCTGTGCTGGGCGGTGTCGAGACGCTTGGCGTCGCTTCCTGCTGCGGCGATGCCGCTGCAGGAGCCGCGGCCTGGGCAGGCGACGCGCTGTCCCCGATCCGCGCCACCACAGCGTTGATCGAGACCGTCGTGCCCTCCTCGACCAGGACCTCGCTCAATACGCCGGCCGCGGGCGAGGGAATCTCCGTATCCACTTTGTCCGTCGAGATCTCAAACAGGGGTTCATCGCGCTCCACTTTGTCGCCCGGATGTTTCAGCCATCGCGTTAGCGTTCCTTCCACGATGCTTTCGCCCATCTGGGGCATGACCACGTCAATCATTGGATCTCCTGCAGTTCTTCATGTGCCATCGCCAGTTCATAGTCAAATACATTCGCGAATGAGGCGGCAACGGCGCGCATAACCTCTTCACGGCTTGCCCGGCAGCCCAGGCTGCGCAGCGAACAAACGGGCTTTGTCAGACCGCACGGAACAATGTACTTGAAATAGCTCAGATCGGTGTTTACGTTCAGGGCAAATCCGTGCGAAGTGACCCAGCGGCTGATGTGAATGCCAATCGCTGCAATCTTTGCGCCGTCGACCCAAACGCCCTCATATCCACGCTCGGCGACGCGCTCGGCCCTGATCCCGAACTCGCCCACCGCGTTAATCAGCGCCTGCTCCACGCCGCTGAAGTACGCGTGCACGTCGCGCCTCCATTCTCGCAAATCAAGGATAGGGTATCCCACAACCTGGCCCGGACCATGATATGTCACATCCCCGCCCCGATCGGTTTCGTAATATTCGATGCCCGTGCGCGCCAGAATCTCGCCGCTTGCCAGCACGTGCTGCAACTTCCCGTTGCGGCCCATGGT
>DATIMA010000230.1:0-6498 GCA_035475915.1 Bryobacteraceae bacterium | reverse complement strand
GCGGATGACGTGCTGATTCTCGACCATCCGGTAGATCGTCCGGTAAGCGGATTTTTGAATGGGCGTGAAAAGTGGTTCGGAATGCTGGTTACGCGCGACGAAAAATTCATCTTCCAACTGGAAGAAGTGAGAAAAAGAATCAGCGCGGCGTAAGGCGCGCGGCTTTCCTGCGCGAAATCGGTGGAGCAGCGGCCGCTCTCACCCCACCTGATTCACGAGAGTGCCAATGGGCGGTATCGTAATGCGAATCTCATCGCCGGCCTGCAGCGTGAACGAATCCGGCGGAACAATTCCCGTGCCGGTCAGCAAGAAGCAAGCGTTCGGGAAGCTGTTGTTGCGGTAGAGAAATCCGGCCAGTTCCGCGGGTTCGCGCTTCATCGCCTCGAGCGAGGTTGAAGCGGAAAACTCGATCCCGCCGCCGCGCGTGATTTCCAGACGGATCTCGGTTTCCTTCGCCAGGGGCGTCTTTTCCACCAGAATGCAGGGACCGAGCGCGCAACTGCGGTCGTAGACTTTCGCCTGCGGAAGATAGAGGGGATTCTCGCCCTCAATATCGCGCGAACTCATGTCGTTTCCGATCGTGTATCCCGTAATGCGCCCGGAAGGCGCGATCAGCAGGGTCAATTCAGGCTCGGGAACCGACCATTTGGCGTCATCGCGGATGGCTACGCTTCCGTTTGGCCCAACTACCCGATGAGGGGTCGCCTTGAAGAAGAGTTCCGGCCGTGTCGCGCTATAAACGCGATCGTAAAAATCGCCGCCGCCGGACGATTTTGATTCCTGCATACGTGCGTCACGGCTGCGGAAGTATGTCACCCCCGCGGCCCAGACTTCCTGAGTACCAATGGGGGCGAGTAAGCGGTCCATCACGCTTTCACTCACTCCGGCAAGGCCCTGAATTGAAGTGTCCAAGTGATCGTGGAGATCGTCACGCTTGAGGAGCGCGTCCCATGGCTCGACTCCAGCCGGCCCAATCAGAAACAGCCGGCTTTCGCGTTCAACGACGATTCCGTCCTGTGTGCGATACAGCTTCATCGTTACTACTCAAGCACACCACGATTTTCTGATGATGCCAGAAGGTCAATGGCGATCGTGATCGTGATCGCGGTGGTCGCCACGGTCGCCGCGCCGTTCGCCGGGTCGAACTTCGTGGTGCTCCACTCTCGGTCCTTCCGGACGCCGGTACGCATACGGGGAAACATAGTCGCGGCGGTTCCGCCAGTTGCGGTCCCAATCGCGATGATTCACCAGAATGTCGTGCTGACGCCAGCCGAACCCGACGCCTCCCCAACCCCAAGGAGAGAAGGCGGCGTCGATCGTTATCATAGGGCCGAAGCGAATCGCGCCGCCCGCATAGAACCCCGGGCGCGGGCGCACAAACACAACTCTGGGATTGTAGTAAGGCACGTAGTAATATCCGGGCGTAACGGGCACAATCTCGATGTCTCCCGGGCCATTCACGATGACCCGAGCGTACTGGCTATCGCGAAGGTAGCCATAATCGTAGGCGTCCTGCCGCATGCGCTGGATGGCATCCATCACATCGCCTCGCTGGGCAAGCACCGCGTTACCTAATTCCTGGGTCCAGCCCATATATTGCGCCAGGTAGTTCAGCACGTTCGGGAAAGGCAGCAGCGCGAGGACGCTCGGGTCCCAAGGCAAATTGTCGTCCTGAATGGCGCGTGCCAGAGCTTCACCTCTAAGGGAGGCGTGCTCATTTGCCCAACCAGCGGCATCCGGAATCTCGTTGGAAAACGTGGACGCAGTCAGAACCTGCGCGAGCAGCCCATCCGGATAGAGCGCAATGGGCTGAACAAGCTGTTCAAGCCGCTGTGGCGGCAGCAGTGGGGGCTGTCCTTGCTGTGGCGGAGGATACTGCTGATTTTGCGCAGGCGGATACTGCCCTTGCTGCGGCGGGTACTGTCCCTGCTGCGGATATTGCGGCGGCGGATACTGCTGGGTCTGCGGGTACTGGGGCGGTGGCGGGTTCTGTGGGTACTGACTCTGCGCAAAACCGGGGGCCGCTGCGCAGATTGCGGTTAAAAGCGCCCCCGCGAAGGCGGAAACCAATGTATGTGTTCGCATATCGAAGTTCGGCTGCAAGAGCGCCTATTCAAAAGACGCTCCAAGTTACATAGTGGATACCGGCGCGGTTCGTAGCACCGATTAATGTTGATTAAGCAAGGCTTGACGGTACGATGTGGAAAGATTACGTCAGAAGCGCACACGCGCCGAAGTCTGAAACAACATGCTCTTATCCGCCAGCCGGCCTTATAGGCGATTTCCTGTTAAAGCCACCGCGTGCGCAGTTACCATGGGTGCGGTTCTCTCAGCCGCTATCTGGGCAAGCTCAAATTCTGATTCGGCACGAGAGGCTGCCCAACTCAATCCGAGCGCGATGTCGATTGCGTTGAATCGCGGCGCAAGCGGTCTGTCACGCTACCTGGCTGCGCTCCGCACGCGAGCCAGCATCCTGATGGTCACCGCGCATCCGGATGACGAAGACGGCGGCATGCTGGCGTATCAAACTCGCGGTCTGGGCGCGCGCGGTACGCTGTTGACGCTGAATCGCGGCGAGGGCGGGCAGAACGCCATGTCAGGGGATCTGTACGATGCGCTTGGCCTGGTACGCACGCAAGAACTGATGAGTTCGGATCGATATTACGGAGTCCATCAGTACTGGACGCGAGTCATTGATTACGGCTTTTCGAAAACGCGCGAAGAGGCGCTTCAAAAATGGGGTTACGATCGGGTGCTGTCCGATGTGGTGCGAGTGGTGCGGATGACGCGGCCCCTGGTGATTACGTCCGTGTTCGCCGGCGCGCCGACGGATGGTCATGGCAACCACCAGGTGGCAGGACAGATGGCGCAGGAGGTCTATCTGGCCGCGGGCGACCCGAACCGCTTCCCCGAACAGATTCGCGAAGGGCTGCGCCCCTGGCAGCCGTTGAAGGTCTACGCACGCGTCCCCTTCTTTTCACCGACTAAGAGCCACACGATTTACGATTACGCCACCGATAAGTATGTCCCCATTCGCTTCTTTGATTACGTGAACAAGACCTGGATGACGGAACGGCCGTCCACCAACGTCACCATCCCGGAAGGCGCCGCCGATTACGCGGCCGGGCTGACATTCCAGCAGATTGGGCGCGCTGGGTGGGGTTATCAGAAGAGTCAAAACGGCGGCGGGACCATTCCGCAGCCCTCACTTTACAGCGCTCCCTATCATCGCTATGGATCACGCGTTCAAACTACCGAAAAAGAGAACTCGTTTTATGACGGCATCGACGTATCGCTGATGGGGATCGCGTCGTTAGCATCCGGCGACACAGCCTTTCTGAAGACCGGACTGGAACAAATTTCGAAGATTGCCGATGAGGCTTGGGATCAGTACAGGCCGGCCAATCCCTCGGCTGTTGCGCCCATGCTTGGGGACGGTTTAAAGGCAACGCGTGCGCTTATCCAAAGCGTGCAATCGAGCAGCCTGGGGGAGCCCGGAAAGAGCAACGTCGTCTTCGAACTACAGGTAAAGGAGAAGCAATTTGAGAAGGCGCTGGTGCTGGCGCTCGGACTCTCCTTCGATGCCGTGGTTGCCCCTGAAAAGGAGCCAACCGGGCCTTTTGCCGCTTTTCGCGGTGGGTCGCAGACCTTCACCATCGCTATTCCAGGACAGTCATTCGCGGTTGAGACTCATCTGCTGAACAAGAGCCCGGACCCGGTTCGCATTGAAGACATTGCCGTGCATCCGGCGTATGACAAACCATGGACGATCAAGCTTGACAAGCCCGGTCCGGCCGAACTGGCCGGCGGCAAGGACGTGCACCTGCGATTTTCGGTTTCCGCGCCACCGGACGCGAATCTTACTAAGGCATACTTCTGGCGTCCGGATGAAGAACAGCCGTACTACAACATCAGCGATGAACGTTTTCTCAACCTGTCCCTGGCTCCCTATCCGCTCTGGGCCGGCGCGCGCCTGAACTATCGCGGCGCGAATTTGGAAGTTCGTAAAGTGGTGCAAACGAATCAGCGCGTGGAAGGCACGGGCATGGTGCAGCAACCCTTACTCATGGCTCCCGCGATTTCGGTTTGGGTTTCGCGCGCTGCCGGAGCGGTTCCGCTCAGCGCCACTTCATTCGCCTTCACCTGTACGCTGCATAGCAACGTGAAGGGTGCAGCAAAGGGAACACTTCGTCTGAGCTTGCCGGAAGACTGGCAGTCGACCCCTTCCGAGTGTCCATTCAATTTTGCTCGTGACGGGCAGAGTGAGGACGTGACATTTCAGGTGAAGCCGCGATCCGTCCGGCAACAGGACTACGAGATCAAGGCCATCGCTGAATATCAGGGCAAAACCTACGAACAGGGCTATCGGCTGGTGGGTTATACGGGTGTGCGGCCTTATCCTTTGTATCGTCCGGCCGAATACAAGGCGGTTGGTGTGAACGTAAAGACAGGGCCGGACCTTCGCGTCGGATTCTTTCCAGGAACAGGAGACGATGTACCGCAGGCTCTCGAAGATCTTGGTCTTCATCCGCAGATTCTGTCCGGCGGCGATCTGCAATCGGGGAATCTGAGTCAGTTCAACGCCATTGTGCTTGGTGTCCGCGCCTATGCTGTGCGTCCTGAGCTGAGGGCCGCCAATGACCGGCTGCTCGATTATGTGAAGAATGGCGGTGTTCTGATTGTCCAATACAACCTGCAAAATTTCGACGGCGACTACGGCCCGTACCCGTTCACGCTAGGCGGGAATCCGCAGAAGGTGGTAGATGAAAACTCGCCGGTCAAGCTGCTGGATCCCAAAAGTGCGCTTCTGAACTGGCCGAACAAGATCACGCCGGCCGATTTCCATGGCTGGCAGGAAGAGCGCGGGCATGGGTTCATGCAAAAGTGGGACCCGCGCTACAAGGCTCTGGTGGAGACACACGATCCGAATCAGGACCCGCAATCGGGTGGATTACTGCTGGCTCATTATGGGAAGGGCATGTACGTTTACGATGCGTTCGCCTTATACCGGCAGCTTCCGGCCGGTGTTCCCGGGGCATACCGGATTTTGGCGAACCTGGTCAGCGCGGGGAAGAATCCGGAGTGGAAATGACGTTAGCCGGGCAGGTACTGATTGTTAAATCCGCACCCTTGTGCCAAATGGCGTAATCTATCGTGACAGGTGACCACGATGTCAACACGGCTGCTCCTGTTTGCTTTCCCTGCGCTTCTGGCGGGCGCTTTTTCGGCCTCCGCGAAATCGAAGATCCTTGAATTTCCTGACCCGGCGGCGGACGTGACCGGGGCGGCGGCTCAAGGACCCCAAACGGCTGTGCTGGCGGGTGGATGCTTCTGGGGAGTTGAGGGCGTCTTTGAGAGGATCAAGGGTGTCACCAACGTGGTTTCAGGGTTTGCAGGCGGTGCAAAATCGACGGCTCATTACGAAGAAGTCAGCACGGGCAGAACAGGTCACGCGGAGTCGGTAGAAATCACCTACGATCCTTCCCAGATCACATATGGACAGTTATTGAAGGTTTTCTTTTCCGTTGCGCACGATCCGACGGAGTTGAACCGGCAAGGTCCTGATACCGGTACGCAGTACCGCTCGGCAATCTTTTACACCAATGATGAGCAGAAGAAGGTGGCCGAGGCGTACATCAAGCAGCTAGACGATGCAAAAATCTTCCGGCATCCGATTGTCACGCAGGTAGTGCCTCTGAAAGGCTTTTACGCCGCCGAAAAATACCACCAGCATTTCCTCGATCACAACATGACCTATCCCTACATCGTGTACAACGACCTGCCGAAGCTCGCGGCACTGAAGAAATATTATCCACAGCTCTGCAAACGGTGAGTTATTTTTTTGGAGGATCTTTCTTTGCTTCCGTGCTTACGGACTGATTGAGACTTGGCGCAGACCCAACTTCGAGGATTCGGACGGCCCGCGGAGTGCGATCGTACTGGCTCAGCTTGCGCGCATCGCTCGAAAGACTCTTGTATTTGGCCTGGACCTCGTAATCGATTGAGAAGCTCAGACCCTCAAAACTATAGTGGCCGCCCTTTTTGGTGAAGAAGGTTTCCTTCTCGTGCGTTTTGGTGTTGGTTAACGTGACCAGTGCGCCCGTGAGCGGCGTGCCGGAATCATCGACAACCTGGCCGGTAACAACGCGGGAGGTAGGCGTCTTTTGCTTTTTCTTGATCAGCGGCCGGTGATTATCCAGGAAAACATTGGGCTGGTCGGCCGGGTTTGAGTCCGCCGTCTGCTGCGCGCCGGCAGCGATCGCCAGCGCCAAAAATAGCAAGCTCGGAAGAGCCACACGCTTCGTATACTTCATAGAGAGAGCTTCTTTGTATCGTAGCAATCAGGCCACAACTAGGGCGGCGACCCCGCGTTGCGCTACGATTCGTGATCATGTCCTTCGGTCACGCCAAGATCCTTGCTTTTGAAAGCCGCCGGGCCAAAGAGATTGCCGAACTCATCCGCATTAACGGCGGCGAACCGTTCGTGGCGCCTGCGCT
>DATIMA010000229.1:0-13429 GCA_035475915.1 Bryobacteraceae bacterium | reverse complement strand
CTTGTGAACCGCGCGCTCCGCCTCCGCCAGATCGAGCGTTCCGTACTCTCCGCCCAGCGGGGCAGCGCCGAATCCGATAGCCGAAAGCCGTAGGTCGGTCTGGCCAAGCTGACGGTATGTCATCTCATTCATCCTGATTTATTCATCCATGTTCACCAGAATCTTCGTGTATGCTCCCGGCGATTCGCTCCACCGCTGCAGTGCCTCACCGGCGCCTTCCAACATGACGGTTGCTGAAATGGTGGCGTCTACCGGGAACCGGCCTTCCGCCAGCATCGCAATCACAGCGGGAAACTCCGCCAGCGAATTGCGTGAGCCCAGAATATCCAGCTCTTTGTGAACGAAAAGCTTCGTTTCATAGCTGACGGGCTCCTTCGCCCAGCCAATGTAAACCACTCGTCCGGTGTGCGCCACTTCCTCCACCGCGGTCCGATAGGTATCGGGCGTGCCAACCGCTTCCACCACAACATCCGGCCCGAGCCCGTTGGTAAGAGAGCTCAATTCTTCATGCAAGTTCTGCCGGCCTGCGTGAATCGCATGTTGCGCGCCTACTTGCTTTGCGAGCGCCAGTTTCTCATCTTCCAAATCGATTGCTACGGCGGTCGCGCCGCGCGAGACCGCTCCCGCCAGAACTCCAAGCCCGACGGTTCCGCATCCAATCACCGCAACGGTATCCGCAGCCGTCACCCGGGCCCGCTCGGCCGCATGGAATCCTACCGCCAGCGGCTCAACCAGGCTCAATTCCCGCAGCGAAAGTCCGTGCGAGGTATACACTTTCCGCCATGGAGCGGTGAAGAATCGCTTCATCGCGCCGTCACGCTGAACGCCCAATGTCTGATTGAATTTGCATGCGTTCGTTCGCCCGCGCCGGCACGAAGCGCACGTGCCGCAGCTCGTATTCGGATACACCGTGACGTCCATCCCGGCTTGAAACTCCGGCGGCACGTCGGCGCCCATTTCTACAATTGTCGCGGCGATCTCATGGCCCGGAATGCGCGGATACGTCACCAACGGATTCTTTCCCCGGAAGGTACTCAAATCCGTCCCGCACATCCCGATGAGGCGGGACTTCAAGAGAATCTCGTCTGCCGCGGGCCGAGGCTGCTGCAGATCAATCAGTCCGGTTTTGCCAGGCTCGCTGATACAAAACGCTTTCATAGATTCAAAATTGCAAGCGATTGCTACCCGCTGACAAACTCCGCGTCGCCCCGTTCCAATCGAACTCTCCTGTGATGCCGGTTGGCAGATTCACCTCGGCGGATAACTTTCCATTCTGCCGTTCCAGCTTTACGCGAATCTCTCCATTCGGATGCGGCATGCGCGCGTCCACTTCATCCAGCTTGCCTAGATTCGGGGCAACCCGCACCTTCCGAAATCCCGGGGCAATCGATTCAATTCCGGCCACCGTGCGTATCAGTTCGTAGTTCGGGCTCGCGCCCCATGCGTGGCAATCGGAACGTGCATCTGGACCGTTCCACTCGGCCCAGGTCGTCAGGCCTTGCGAAAGCATCTCGCGCCATGGCCCCAGCATGTCGAGATATTTATCTCCCAGGGCAACTTCTCGCAACGCGCCGTTCGTGTAAGCGCGAAAGTAAATAGACGATTGCGCCAGGCTCCCATCGCTGATGGTCTTTTCCATTACTCCGCGGCCCTGCTCTCCCGAAGTGACATGCGCCAGCACCGCGAGCGTGTTCACCTGCTGGGAATAAGACCTGTGCTCGGGCTGATCTGCAAAAAGTCCGCGAGCAGAGTCCCAGTCTGTCGTCAAAACTGCCTGTTTCAACTGGTCCGCGGCAGAGGCATCCTCATCCCCCAGCGCACGCTTGCCGAGCGATTTCTCCAGATCAGCCGCCCACTGGTACGCCATCACTAATTGCAAATCCAGCGCTGCCGACGACGAACCGTCGGCGTTTGCCGGCGGCACTCCCCCGGGCCACTGCTTCACCCAATCCACAAAATTCCACCACGGCATATGAGACAACGATCCGTCCGGCTTCTGATAGCGGTTGTAGAATTCGAGGACCGCTCGCACGCCCGGCAGCATCTGCTCTACGAAGTTCGGATCGTCCACATACATCCAGTAGTCATGCACCATCCCGATCCACCACAGCGAGAATGGCGGTATGTATTGCTGTAGATAGGAAGGCGCGCGGCTGTACGTCGCTCCTTCCGCCGTGCGCGAGGAATTCAGCAGAGAAATGGCGTTCCTCATCAGCCGCGCATCACCGGTCATATAAAGAGAAACCATCGCCTGAATGCGCGTATCGCCGGCGTACTGCAACTGCTCATAGAAGGGACAATCCATGTAAGTTTCGTGCGCGCACAATCGCGCCGTACGCCATCCGGTGGATAAGATCCGCCGCAATTCCTGATTTTTTGCGGCATCGCCGGCCTGGAATTCGCCGCGCCGCTCGAACGGGTAGCCAGTGAAAACACCCCGCAGGTCGTCCAGAGTTATTGGCTCGTCCTTGGTCTCCACATCGAGCTGAATGTAGCGGTAAGTCCGCCAGTACAGTGGCCGGTACAGACGGTGAGAACCGCCGTCCGCGACGAATGTATCCCATGGGCCGTAGAAGTGTTTACCCGCCACGTCGTTTCGGTTGCCCTTGATTGCTGTCTGTCCACGGCCGCCCTTCTGTATATAAAGGGTCTCGGCATAATGCAGTTCCACCGTAGCGGCCCTTCCACCGCTTACGACGATTTCCGGGTAGGCAGTCGTCAAATAGCTCTGGTCCAGAAGCACGACAGCCTTCGTGTGAGGGGACACTTGCACGGGTGCTCTACCGGCAAGGAAATCGGCCGGCACATTGGCTCCGGTCGATTGTCGCACCTCTTTCAGCCGCTCCGGCATCTGCTCCTCCAGCGGAATCGGCCGCGGCACCAGCATCCAGCGGTTCGGCGCATCCTGCGCATCCCGTGGAGCGCCGTGGCTCAACTCATGCGCCGGCTTCCAGGCAGAATCGTCGAAATCCGGCTGCTCCCAGCCCCATGGGTACGAACTGGCTTCGACATGCTCGTTGGCCGCCATTGCGTGATATCCAGTGACCTCGTCCGCCGGAATCGGCTGCGGCGAATATGCTTTGTCCTGGATACACTTCCACGAATGGCTGGTATTTACCGCGGCATTCTCCGGACGCTCGGCTTCGAGCACAAACCCGGTCTGATTCGTAATCTGCGCAACTGCTCGAAAGGGCCCGTCGTTCCACACCACCGCTGCCAGCACGTTCTTCCCAGAGTGCAGTTGGGGAGCGATGTCCACCGTTTCATAGCGCCAGTGCGTCAAGTCCCCCCGTGCGGGACCCCATGAAACGCGTTTTCCGTTCGCAAACAACTGGTACCGGTTATCGCCGGAAACGTAAACGGTGAAATGGTCCGGTTTACTCGCCAGCTCAAAAGTCCGGCGGAAGTGATATACGCCGTAATCGTAGGGTGACGCGCCGGGGGCATCGATCCATTGCGCCGCCCAGATGGGAACCAGGGACTTGGGCGTTTGGGCCGCCGCGCTAATCGCCAGCAGAAGTAAGAAGGACCAGGTTTTCATTTATGCAGTAGGAAGCACTTTCAGAGTCTGTTCAATCGCCTCAGGACTTACGTAGAAATGGGGCGACGCTCGTATCCATCCTTGGCGCGGCGATGCTACAATCCGGTTCCGCTCCAGATCGCTTACAATGTTGCGCGCGTCCATCACAGGATGCCGGAACGTCACAATTCCCGACCCTGTTCCGGGCGTGCGCGTAGTGATCAATTCATAGCCCTTCGCTTGCACCCCGTCCGCGAGTTGATCGGCCACTTGCGTTACGGCAGCGGCGATTCGTTCCACACCTATTTCCAGCAGGAAGTCGAGGGCGGCCCGCAGTCCGTAACACCCAATGGTATTTAGCGTTCCGCATTCGTAGCGTCCGGCATCGGGCCTCAAAGTCATATCGCGGGAACTGTAATCGGTATAGCTCGCCGGGTTGGTCCATCCAAATTCTACCGGCTCAATCGCATCCAGCCACTTCTTACGAACGTACAGAATACCGTTTCCTTCGGGCCCCAGCAGCCATTTATGCCCGTCCGCCGATAGCGCGTCTATTTGGCAGGCTTCTACATCAATCGGGAACGCGCCGATGCCTTGAATTGCATCCACGAAGAAAAAGCAGCCGTGCTGCCGGCATAGCGCGCCAATGGACTTGAGGTCCGCGCGATATCCGCTCAGGTAGTTCACATAACTGGTTGCCAGCAGCCGCGCACCGGGAATTGCTGCGGCAATCTTCTCCAGCGGATCGTAGATGGACAGCCAAGTCAGCCTCACGCCACGCTTTTCCAACCGAAGCCATGGGTAGTAATTCGACGGAAACTCTTCGCGAAAAGCGATCACCCGGTCTCCGGACCTCCAATCGAACCCAATGGCGATTGTGGAAATGCCTTCCGAGGTGTTTTTTACAATCGCAATCTCTTCCGGCGCTGCATTAATAAGTCGCGCGGCCGCTTGCCTCAGTCCCTCATATGTCCCCAGCCAATCGCCGTAATGTAGCGTGCCGAAGGCGCAGGCATCGTCCGCCAGGGCTTTCATCGCCTCCGCCGCCCGCCGGCAAGGGGGCGCAACCGCCGCGTGGTTCAGATAAATGAGATGTTGTGTTACCGGGAACTCACTCCCATACTGTTGATAAAGGGGGATCACCGCGCTTTCCTTCACGGCAAACCCCAGTTTTTCGAAACCCATCCATTCGAGCATACGTTAACGTTTATGAATCTCCTGGCTGCCCCGGCAGCGCGGCGGTCCGGGTCGATCTGAATGGGTGGAGTGAGATCCAGACATCGTGTTGCCAGGGCGGCGTAAAGACTGTTCGCGAAACCATCCCCATGTCGGGCACTTGGCTTTATACTGGAGTTGGTCGTAAAGGAGTATCTATGCGGCGAGTTTCCCCCGTCAGACCTACCGTCAGCCTCATCCTGGCGCTGCTTCTGGCCGTCCCTTTCACCGCCTTTCCAAAAGACAACAAAGAAAAGGATCCCGATGCAATCGGTGACCGCAATGTCAGCGGAAAGGTAAACTTCTATTCGCTAGAACGGGAAATCGCCCTAGGCAAGCAATTGGCCCAGCAGGTGGAACGGCAGTCGAAAGTCATCAACGATCCCGTCGTTTCCGAGTACGTCAACCGTATCGGGCAGAACCTGGTGCGCAACTCGGATGCGAAAGTTCCGTTTACGATCAAAGTTCTTGAAGATCCCACGGTCAATGCCTTCGCGCTGCCCGGCGGTTTCTTCTTTGTAGATTCGGGCTTGATTCTCAAGTCTGATTCCGAAGCCGAACTCGCCGGCGTGATGTCTCACGAAATCGCGCATGTTGCGGCCCGGCACGGAACCCGGAACGCGACCCGCGGAGAAATCGCCCAGCTTGCCACCATCCCGCTCATCTTCATGGGTGGCGCGGCGGCATACGGCATTTATGAGGCCTCCGGGCTGCTGGTCCCCATGGCCTTTCTGAAATTCAACCGGAGCGAAGAGGCCGAAGCCGATTACCTGGGCGTCCAGTACATGTACAAAACCGGCTACGATCCCACAGCTTTCGTAGACTTCTTTGAGAAAGTGGAAACCATCGAGAAGCGCAAACCCGGAACTATGTCCAAGCTCTTCTCGACGCATCCGCCCACGGACGACCGCATCAAGAAATCCCAGACAGAGATTAGCGAGTTGAAGCCGAAACCCGAATACGTCGTGACCACATCCGAATTCAACAACGTGAAGGCCCGCCTTGCGATGCTCGAAAACGAGCGCCGTCCCGACAAGACCGCCGACGATCCAAATAAGCCGACGCTTCGCCGCAACCCGAACTCGAATGCACCCATTGAGGACGAAACCGATCCCTCGAAGAAGTCCAAGGGCGATGAGGAAGACCGGCCGAAACTGAAGCGCCGCCCATCCGATACGGGCGACCCCAGCACGACCAGCAGCGACCCAACTACCAACGAGTTTTATCGCTAGTTTGCCCGGCGCGTATCCCCAAGAAGTGCAGGGTGCACTTGTACGATGCCTGCGAAGTGTACTAGCATCGATGCACCATGGATGCAGCACACATCTCGCGGCGGCGCGTTCTCTCCTCTTTTCTGCTGGCCATAAGCGCACGGAGTCTGGCGGCCATTACGGCGGGCGGACCCGCTCCCCACTTCGTCTGCAAAACACTCGATGGCGAGAGGTACACAAGCGACTCGCTGAGCGGTAAAGTTGTTCTGATCGAGTTTTGGGCAACCTGGTGCCCGCCCTGCAAAAGTGACGCGCCAGCAGTCGATGCGCTGAGTAAGGAATTCGAAAAGGACGGGCTGTTTGTCATCGCCGTCAACATGGGCGAGGGCCGGCGCAAGGTCAAAAAATATCTCGAATCGTATCCCCGGTCCTGCAAAATCGTCCTGGCGGAAGACACGACGCTCGCCGCGATCTGCGAAGCGAAGAGCTATCCGCTGTACGTGCTGATCGGCCGTGATGGTAACATCGCCGGAAAGCAGGTTGGCGCCGCGGGCGAAGGAGCGCTCCGACGTTTACTGGCTCGGGCCGGGCTGGAATCAAATTAGTCTCGCGCCCCCAACGGCCGGTACTTTCCGGGACCGCGGCCGCTACTCAAATTGGAACTCCTGCAAGCTCGGATTCGTTACAGTAGCCATAAACCATGCATTGCCCGAACTGCGGATCGGCGAATCCGGATAACGCGAAGTTTTGCGCAAATTGCGGCACATCATTTGGCAGCACTTCCCAACAAATCAATTCGAACCAAAATCAGCCGCAATACCAGGCTCCTGCGCCGTATCAGCCGCCTGGCCCTTACCAGACACCCATTCCGGCTGGAACCGGGAACACCGTGGCGAAAAACATCGGGATTGGATGTTTGATCGCGATTGTGGTCGTTCTATTGTTTGGGCTGTCCTGTACCAGAGCCTGTTTCGGACTGAGACACCGTACGCACTTTCATCGCGTGTACCACTGAGCCCGCTTACCTCGGCTCCACTCTGCCGTCGCGGAGGCCAGCGTGCTGACGCAAGATTAGGATTCCACCCGAATTCGTTTCTTCTTGCCGTGCATCCAATCTCTTTACCGCTTTACCTCGCGTTCCGGATGATCAGAAGCTCGCGGTCTGATTCCTCCAACTCCGCGATCCGGACAGCGTTGCGTCGAAGGAGATCTTCTACCATGCGTGTCCTGTAATCACATTTTTCGAGGCGAACAACCTTCGGCGGCGATCCTCGCCTTTCCAAGAGTTCCACGAAATCCGCATCGGCCGTTACGATCGCGAACCCGTTCTCTCTGGCGTATGCCCATATCTCTTCATCCGGGGTGAAACTCGCCATCCCGCTGTCAAATACGTGGGCCGATCCCGGAAACAACTCGCCTACGCGCCGAACGAGCTTAGGAGAAAGATTGGCGTCGAATAAAAGCTTCAACGCGTAATACGTTCCCGGCCAAACTGAGAGGCAAAGGCATATATAGCCAGGAAATCTGCTTTCTCAAGATAGGGATAATCATGCAGAATCTCGTCTTCTGTCATGCCCGAGGCGAGCATGTCAAGCACATCCCAGACTGTGACGCGCAGGCCCCGGATACAGGGCTGGCCCGAGCGTTGACCCGGGATCAGCGTGATTCTGGACAGATCCGGATTGGCTGCAGTATCCACCAGATCCATTATCGCCTCACCGTTCCCCTACGCCTTCCTGTAATACGCGACGCCGTTCTTCTCTTCCACGAACGTTACCCGGTCGCCTATATGCGCGCGCTCCTCGGCACGCTTCCCCAGCACCCGCACCGTCAACCGCCCTCCGCTATGCAAATCGATAATCGCAAGCTGATACGGGGCATCCGCCGCATACTGCTCCGGAGGCGAATGCACAATCGTTTCCGTGTAGACGATGCCGTCGCGCGATTCCAGACTCATTGCGCCGCTTCCAGTATCGTCACCACGCAGGTCGCGCCTGACCCGCCAAGGTTTTGCGTGAGACCTATACGATGCCGCGCCACCTGGCGTTCGCCTGCGTCGCCTCGCAGTTGCATCACAACGTCGCAGATCTGTCCAACGCCCGTCGCGCCTACGGGATGGCCTTTCGATTTCAATCCGCCGCTGGTATTGATTGGTAGCGGCCCGTTAATCGCGGTGCATCCCGCCGCAGCAAATGGCCCGCCGCTGCCTTTCTCGACAAAGCCAAGGTCCTCGCTCGCAACAATTTCCGCGATCGTGAAGCAGTCGTGCAGCTCCGCCACGTCAATCTGCTTCGGCCCCAGCCCGGCCATTTTGTACGCTTTCTCGCCGGCCGATTTCACCGCCGGAAATAACGTGATGTCGGCTTTCGTATCCAAGGCCACGTGATCGGAGGTCTGCGCAACCGCCAGCACCTTTGCGAACCGCGATGTGAATTCCCGCGCCCGTTCCAGCGGCACAATCACGACAGCCGCTGCTCCGTCGCTGATCAGCGAACAATCGTAAACCGTCAGAGGCTCCGCAACCGGTTTCCCCGCCAGCGCCTGCTCCAAGGTGATTACTTTGCGCATATGAGCCTGAGGATTTTTCGCGCCGTTCGCATGGTTCTTCACCGAAACGGCAGCCAGTTGCTCACGGGTCGTGCCGTATTGATGCATATGACGCCGGGCGATCATTGCAAACAAGGCCGGAAAGGTTGCGCCCGCCCTTCCTTCTCCGGACATATCACCGGCGCCCGCCAGAATCTCCGTTACGCGCGGCGTGGGCTGTGACGTCATTTTCTCCACACCGGCGGCCACGACTACATCGTAAATGCCGGCTGCGACGCTCTGCCAGGCATGAAAAAATGCGGAACCGCTGGATGCGCACGCGTCTTCAATACGGGTGCACGGAATACTTTCGAAGCCCACGGAGGCGCCAATATAGGGTGCAAGATGGTTCTGGCCCACAAAGGATGGCCCTGCGAAATTGCCCAGGTAAAATGCTTCTACCGCGGAAGACGGCGCATTGGCGTCTCCCAAAGCATGCTCGATGGCCTCTACTGCCAGCGACCGGAGATCCCGGTCCGGAAAAGCGCCAAAAGCGGTCTTCCCAATGCCTATGACTGCAACCGGCCTCATATACTTTAAGATAGCGTTCATGGCGGGGCAGTCCTGCACGTTTTCGAGGCCAGTTCGTCATTCTCTTCGAGGGGTATGGCAGCAGTCCAGGACAGTACCGCATCCGCGCTTGACGAGGCGTCAGACCGGTTTCCGCGATGGGAGCGCGCTGTGAGCGAGCCGCTACCCCCCATTTCAGATTCGCAGTTGCAGGCCGAATCGGACGCTCAGGCCCAGTTTCTTCAGCAGAATCTCCGCCGGATCTTCCTCCTCATTTACCGCATTGTCGGCAATGTCGACGATGCCCAGGATCTCACTCAGGAGACGTTCATCAAGGCGCTGCAGCGGCAGTCGCAGCTCAAAAACCTGGATAAAGCTGCCCACTGGCTCTCGCGAATCGCCGCCAATACCGCCATTGACTTCCTGCGCAGAACTCGAAGAACCTCCTTTGTTGATGTAACTCATCTGGCAAACGCCCCCAACGCGCACGAAAGTCCCGAGCAGATTCTACTGCGCGGCGAGCGAAAACTGCACCTTGATGGGGGCCTCGCAATCCTTACCGAGCGGGAGCGCATGGCAATCCTGCTGCGCGATGTCGAAGATATGCCGGCCGATCAGGTTGCTTCTTACATGAACTGTTCGACGGCCACTGTGCGGTCCCATATTGCGAACGCCCGGATCAAGTTCAAGCGCTACCTGGAGGCGAAGAAACCCTCATGACCGGCGAACCCCAGAACTCCGGCCATCCCGCATTTGCTGACCTGGCGCTTTTCGCTGGCGGCGACCTGCCGCGCGGCGCGCGATGGCGGATCGGCCGCCATATCAAACGCTGCCCGGAATGCGAACGGAGTCTGGCGCTTTTCCGTTCCGCGAAAACGGAACTGAAGCACGAGGCGCAGACGGAAACGCTGACTGCTTTCGAAGCTATTGCCGATTGGAACCGGCTTGAACGGGAAATGCTCGGCAATATCGGGGTCGGCCTTTCTGCCGCCCGCTGCATCGAAAAAGTCGGCCGCAAGCGCAAGGTGATCTACCGGGTTGCATTCGCTTTGGGACTTACCGGATTATTCACCTTGGGATGGCTGACCCACATCCCGCGTGAGCAAACAGATCATCTCTTCTCTTCCCTGCACCGTCTGGTCGCGCTTGATCGCGCGCATCAGCCTGCGGGAACGGTTCTTCGCACCACTGCCGATGGAATCGCCGTGGGCGCCCAGGGCGCAACTCTGACAATTCTGCATCCCCCTTCGGCAGTCGTATCGCTCTCCGGTGTTTCCGCCGTATCGGCTCGCTATATTGATGACGATACCGGACAGGTGACCATCACGAAGGTGTATGGCCAATAGATTCCAGCGGATTGGTATAGCGGCTTTCGCGCTGTTATTGATTCTGCCGGCCGCGTCTCCGGCTGCCGATTCCAGCGCACGCTGGCTGGACATCGAATTTCCGCGTGATTCTCCGGTACTGCCGGTCACTTCCAATCTCGGCCTCACCACCGCCCGCGTGCAGGGCGCGTCCATGGTCCTGGATCTGCACGCGTCGCTGCTTCTGCGCAATACCGGAACCAAGTCCATATCCGGATTGACCCTGCGCGTGGAAGCGCAGGATATTACGCCTTCCGGCAAAGGCTCCATCACCATTCCCAGCCTCCGCGTCGAACCCGGGGAAGTCTTTCCGGTTCGTATCGACATGGAGCTGTCCCGCCCGTTCAATGCCGCCGGCGCAGGCGGCGCAATTGTCCAGGTCTCGCTCGATTGCGCGCTGTTCAGCGATCTTTCCTCTTACGGCCCGGATCAACTTCAATCGCGGCGCGCGCTGATCGTCTATGAACTGGAGGCTCGCCGCGATCGCACCTTCCTCACCGCGCTTCTCCAGACTGGTAAACTGGCCCAGCTCCGCGAAGAGCTGAATTTTGGCCTGCAGGATCTCACTCCTCAACAGCTCGGGCTGGAATTGCTTCGCGCTCCGGGCTCCGCTCGTGCTCGCCAGCAGGCGCTTACTGTCGGAGCCGTTGCGTTTCCAAGCTCTCCCGTGAAAGCCCTTGGGGGCGCAGCGCAGGTTGAGGGCAGCGAAGTTTCCTCTCCTGAAGTGGAGTTGCGCAACACCTCCCGGAAGGCCGTTCGAACCATCGACATGGGCTGGATCGTGCGCGATGAACGAGGCAGGCAGTACGTCGCCGGTTCGGTTCCCGCTGCTCTTGAACTCCAACCCATCGAAACCGGCAGAATGACCGAACCCGGCACTCTGCGCTTCTCACATTTGACCGGGCAGCCGATGAGTATCGACGCGCTTCTCACGTTCATCAAGGATGTTGAGTTCGCCGACGGAAAAATGTGGATTCCCACCCGCGTCGATATTGATCAGGCCACCAGCGATCCAATGCTTCGACGTGCTCTCGCCAACTCTCCGGAAGAGCAGCGGCTCTCGGAAATTTACCGCCACAAAGGCATGAGCGGCCTCTCCGAAGAACTCCGCAAGGGAAAGTGATTTGTGGCGTGTGGGGCGGCCCCTTAAGCAGCTAACTTAAGTCGCGGCCCTGAAATATTTCCGCGCAGCGACATTGTTTGGAATAGAATAGGCGCAGCGCTGCCTGGCGACACAGGTTCGGACTGGGTCGAGGAAAGGACGCAATGTATTGGAAAAATATATGAAGCGAAATATTCTTTGGATATTCTTAGTAACCGCGCCGCTGGTTGGCGCGAGCTCGCTCGGCAGTTTTGAAGCTACATGTAGTGGGACCGTATGCAGCGGAAGCGACAACGGACTTACTTTTTTCGGTCCTTTCCGAGGCGGGAGGGCCTCCATCCAAGGCGGAGATTCATATACCGGTTTCATTGACTTTTCAATTGGCACCCACGGAGGCAGCTTCACGTCTGGGGGTCATACGTGTGATTACGATGTTCTTCTAGGTGGCGGCAGTTGCAGTGGCGAAGCTAGGTTTGGAGCAGATTTGGGCCCGCCGGACGCCACAGGGCTTTCACTTGGAGATGTGGTCAGCACCAAGGGCACGGGTACTGCGGAAACTTCTTTTTGCTGGGGCGGGAACTGTGGTGGATCCCCACCAGAAAACGTACCCGCCACGTATCAATTCACACTGACGGATCCGGGTTCGACCTTCCCGTTCACTTGGACCGCAGCCCAATTCGGTTCAGCGCCCGAGCCGTCAGTGCCCGAGCCGGGGACTTTTGTATTCGCAACTCTGGGGCTGGCAGGCATGGCGGTTGGATGGCGCGGGCGGCGTTACCGGTCACAGGGTAAGCCAGTCGCGAACAAGGATCGTATTCCGGATCGCTAAGACGGCGGGGGCAACATCAACGGCAATTATTACGCCCGCCCGGGATCCGCGTTCGTTCCTTAAGCTAACGCATATGGGGCGCAGCCCCGGGCGGGATTATGAGAAATCCAACCGAGCGCGTATGCAGCGGAGTCCTAATGCTTGGCCGTAATAGTGCTGTGGATCTGCGCCGTCTGATTCGCCGGCGCGCCGTGCTTCAACTCCGCATCCAGAATGGGCTTCAGCGTGTCCATATTGATGGGGCCGTTGTAGCGCTGGCCGTTGATGAAAATCGTTGGGGTACCCTCAACACCGGCACGGTTGCCATCCTGGACATCCCTCACGACGGTCTCCCGAACCTCTGTTGAATCAATATCGGTTTCGAAACGTTTCATATCGAGGCCGGCTTGCTTAGCAAGCAAAAGCAAATTCGTCCTGGACAGGTCGTTCCGGTTTGCAAACATGGCGTCATGCAGAGCCCAGAATTTCCCCTGCTTCTGCGCTGCAACCGCGGCCGCCGCGGCAAGATCGGCCTGTGAATGGATCTCAAGCGGAAACTGCTTGAAAATCAGTTTCACTTGTGAGGGATAGGCCTTCAGAATGGCATTGATCTGCGGTACGGCAGCGGCGCAATAGGGGCACTGAAAATCGGAAAACTCGACAATCGTGATCCGGGCCGCCTGTGGGCCCAGCACCGGTGCGCCGGCGGTGGGAATCGCAACCGGGTCGTCCAGCAGCTTCGGTGCATGCACGTGCGCCCATTTTGAAGCATTGGCCGCGGCGATTGCTTCGGTCTCGCTCTTTCCGTGCTGAATCGCATCCGCGATCGCGGCCGCAAGGCCGTTACTGTATGAACACGATGGATCCACCACGCGGCATTCCGCCAATTTCATATTGCATCCGCACGAGCACTCGCCCTCGCGCAGAATCTTAAGAACAGTCGCCTTTTGCGGTGGGGACAGCTTGGTCAGATCGACGCCCGGAAGAGTCTCTGCCGTTTTCCAGTCCTGCGCAAACAACAAACAGGTGCTGAGGATGCAAAACCCTGCGGCAACAAGGCAGCGCCGGAGCCAAAAAGCCATAGCTTTATTGTAAGGGCTTAGCGGATCGCCG
>DATIMA010000228.1:0-2342 GCA_035475915.1 Bryobacteraceae bacterium | reverse complement strand
GTCTTGCGTAAGGGCGTTGGCACGCAGATGTCGATAGTGTCCAGGTCGCGGATCACAGAGAAATCGGTAGTAGCACGCAATTTCCCGCTCTCGATCAGGGGCCGGAACGTGTTATCGGTCACATCTTTGATATAAGAATGGCCGCTATTAAACTGATCGACCTTGCTCTGCTGCACGTCGATGCCAACCACTTCGAAACCGGCCTGCGCAAATTCGACCGCGAGGGGAAGTCCAACGTATCCGAGACCGAGCACCCCGACGCGCGCCGTCTTTTTGGTTATCCTCTGTTGCAGCTTGTCCGCAGCCGCGGTCTGCACAGAAGCGCTCTCCGCAATATCAGTACTCAAGAAAGAATTCCCCCTCCGCCACCAATTCCGCCGGTCCGGTCAGAAATACACTTTGATCCCAACGAAGCAGTAGTTGCCCTGCCGGGGTTTGTATCTCAACGGGACTATCGGCGTCACCCCTGAGAATAGCAGCGGTAGCGGCCCCAGTGGAACCGGTTCCTGAGCTTCTGGTCTCGCCCGCTCCACGCTCGAAGAATACGGCCCGAACAGTATGGCGATCCACAACCTGCACAAAAGAAATATTTGAGCGGTTCGGAAAACGGGGATGCTGTTCCGCTTCCCGGGCCGCGAGCCGCCAATCTTCAGGAAACTGACCGGCAAAGATGGCGCACTGCGGGTTCCCGACGTTCAGAATGGTGGCGTCAAAGTCGCGACCGGCAAGATGCAGCGTGGCATGAAGCTCCTCGGTTTGTGGCAGGCCCATGTCCATCTCAAACTGAAACCAATTTCCGCGGCGGGAGATCAGCGTCAGGCGCTTCGATCCCGCGCCCGTCGTAATCGTAACCTCGGGACAGCTGACCGCGTTCTTGAGCAGCGCAAAAGCCGCTGCGCAGCGAGTTCCGTTACCGGAGATTTCGGCCTCGCTGCCATCAGAATTAAACAGGCGCGTGAGCAGACCATTCTCCGAAGGCCACACGAGCATCCATCCGTCGCCGCCGACGCCCATAGTACGGGCGCAAATCCGGCGCGCTGTTTCGGGCAGATTGTCCGAGGGAGCTTGGTGCGCCCAGGTCAGAAGAAAATCGTTCTCGGCTCCGTGCAGTTTAGTAAATGGGATTTTCATTCAGGAAGTCCGCGGCGAAAGATCTGCAGGACGGGATCGTCTTTCGTTTTGACCTGCATCGCTGGCTGATAAACACTCGGATATTTTTGCATCGCCCTCGAAAGTTTGTCACCGTTCTGCGCAAGGGCCCAGGCTGCGGGGTGGAACAGGTCGGGCCGGCTTGTGGCGGCGAGCCAGGCGGGGCCATTGCCTTCATGAAGCGCCTGAGCAAGCGGGATTCGGGCGCGGCAGAGAATACCGGCCATGTCACCGGAGCCTGACATAGTGAGAATGCCCTGGCCGCGCGTGTAGCGCGCATTGAAGAAGCTGGCCGCGGCACTGGTCCACACGCGGCGCGAATCGGAGTTCACCTGCGACTCCTTCCAGCAGATCCAATGCTCCGGCGAAGGATGGACGAGCCACGGAATCACTGCGACAATCGGGAGCGCCCACGCGTACCGCCTGGCTCGCGGCGGCAGCAGCAGAGGAATCGCGCCGGCAGCGAATGCGGCGAGAAAGACCACCGCGATGCCGTATCGCGTGTTGTAGTAGCTGTGCGGCCAGAGCCCGGGAACGTGTATCGGCAATCCCGATGAGTGGACGCTCAATACGTAAAAGGTGGGAATCAGGAACAGGAAGAGAAGCGGTGCAAGTACCTTCTTAAGTGCTGCGCAGATCGCGCCGAAGCCACCCAGAACCACCAGTCCCCAGCCGGCGCACAGTTCTCCGGCTTTCGAATAATAGTGCGCAGCAATCAGCCAATCGTGATACCCCGGATATGGTTTACCGCCTTGTATGGCGCTTGCCGAGTAGGGCCCGTTATAGAAATCGAGCGCATTGCTGGTTTCCCACCAGTTGTGAGCGCACCAATAAAGCGGGGCAAGCGCGGCGAGCGCGCCGAAAACGATGAACGTCCGTAAGCGCCGCCGCTTTGCGAACGCTGCAAATGCAAATGCCGAGAACGGGATCAGGAACCAGCCCTCGTAGCGCGTAAGGCTCATGAACCAGGATGCAAACACCCCGAGCAGCAGATAAGCCCGGCTCTGGGTGCTACGGAACCGGAACATTGAAAAGAGCAGCGCGCCGAGGCTGGCCGCGAACACGATCTCCGTCATCGGAATGGTTGCGAGATAGAGGATGTTCGGATTGAGAGCGAAACACGCGAGCACGACCGCGGCGGCAAGCCGGCTGCTGTAGGCGTCTCTGGCAGCGTAGTAGAAGAAGAGACCCGC
>DATIMA010000227.1:0-13449 GCA_035475915.1 Bryobacteraceae bacterium | reverse complement strand
CTGGGCGTAGTAGTAGCGTGCTGCCTGATAACCGCGCTCTTGTCCCGCTACATGCGTGCTTTGAAACCGGTGGGCGCGGCAGAGGCGGTGACGGAGATTCACCTGTAACGGGAATCGATGTCGGGCATCACAACGAGCAACGGCAGGCTTTAACGGAACTGCGCGCGTCATTGTTGAATCAGAGCTTTCATGGTTTCCATAGGAAAATTCTGATCTCGCGGAGCGGCCTATCGCCGTTGTATACTCGCTTCTACTTTCTCCCATATCGGAGCCGCGGAACATCTGTCCCTATTGTTTCTAAGCCGAACTGCCGAACTGCTTTTTGCCGGGCTGTTCTTCTAATTGCGTGCGCTGTTGAACCGGCACTCGCAGGACAGCAGCGCTGGATCAGCGTCTCCACTCCGCACTTTGAGATGTATACGACGAACGGCGAGAAGCAAGCTGTTAAGGCGCTGCAGGTGTTCGAGCAGGTACGCTACTTTTTTCTTCAAACCAGCAAAAACAAGCAGGGTCCCGAAGGCCGGGTCCGCATCATTGCGTTCTCTTCCGAAAAAGAGTACAAGCCCTACCGGCTTAATGCCGGAGCGTTCGCCTACTACTTACAGAGCCGCGAGCGCGATTACATTGTAATGCAGGACATCCAGCCCGATCATCATCAGGCCGCAATTCACGAAT
Organism: Bryobacteraceae bacterium; assembly: GCA_035475915.1. Lineage (GTDB taxonomy): Bacteria > Acidobacteriota > Terriglobia > Bryobacterales > Bryobacteraceae > Bog-105. The sequence goes on along the minus strand of DATIMA010000227.1, from coordinate 12,774 downwards.
ACACGCACCTCATCGTGGAACACACCAAGCTGGAACTGCCGGCCTGGTTGAACGAAGGGCTCGCAGATCTGTATTCCTCAATGGAGCCGCATGGGCAGCAAACCATGGTTGGACGACCTCTAGAGCGCCACGTAATGACTCTGATGACGAAATCCTGGATGGATTGGAACGTATTATTTGCCGTCGATCACGGCTCGCCCTACTACAACGAAAGCGATAAGATGTCCATCTTCTATGCGCAAAGCTGGGCATTGACGCACATGCTTTCGCTAAGCCCGGCGTATGGCCGCAACTTTTCAAGCTTCCTCTTGGCTATAGCCGCAGGGATGTCTACGCCTGAAGCGCTCCAGAAGATTTACGGCAAGACTCTGCCCGAGGTGGGAAAGGACACCGCGAAGTACGTCCGCCAAACCTCGGTGAAAGCCGCAATATACGACATAACTCTGCGGAAATCGGACCTGGATGCGCAGATTGCCGATCTGCCGGATTTCCAGATCGATGTCGCCCTGGCCGATCTCCTGGCGTCCAGGCGAGACACTGCGCCGGAAGCCCGGACACGGCTGCTTGCCCTTGAACAGCAGTACCGGCAAAACGCGGCTGTCGAGGAGTCGCTCGGCTATCTTGCCTGGCAGCAGAACGATATTCCCGAAACGCGCAAACACTTCGGCCTGGCCGTACAGTACGGATCGAAAGATGCACGGATGATCTACAGTTACGCTGTCATGGAGCGGTCGAATGGTGCTCCTGCCCAAAGGATCACGAGTCTGCTGCAGCAGGTTATTGCGGTGAACCCGGACGACGCCGACGCTGAGATCTTCCTTGCCAACCTGGAGACCAGCGAGCGCCAATACGGGGCAGCTCTTTCAACTATCGCGCGCGTTCATTCGGTTAAACCAGAGCAGGCCTACAATTTTTTCGCCATCTCGGCTTTTTGCCGCGCAAACCTTCACGATGCCGATGGCGCGAGGAGTTCTGCGAAAAGAGCGCTCGAATATGCAAAGACAACTGCCGAGCGTTTGCAGATCGATAACCTTCTGAATTTTGTGGATCAGTCGAACCGCCCTTCGGCGATAGCTGCGGACGCGCATGCCGGGGGGAAGAACGACACGAACGAGACCCAGCCGGCAGAAACCGCCACCAGCCTGGAACAGCGCGTCCCAACTACTCTGCAGAGAGATGAGGGCCTGCCGCGCGTGCAGGGAAAAACCAAGGCGTTCGAATGCGGACACGGCACGTTCCGGCTGCGTATTCAGGCCGGGAACCGTGAGATGGTATTCGCGATGAAAGACCTACAAAGCATCATGGTCCGGAACGTCAAAGAGTTGAACTGGAGCTGTGGTCTGCTGCCGCCTCAGGATCTGACGGTTGTTTATCAACCCTCGGCGGACCCAAAGCTCGACGGAACGGTTGCGGAATTGATCTTCTGAGTTTCATCGGCGGTTGCGGGGTTAGGGTCCCTGAAAGGCAACTACCTCATACGGCCGCATCATTTCGTAGTCTTCGTGCTCCAGCACATGGCAATGCCACACATAGCGGCCGGCGAAACCTTCGAAGCGAATAATGATCCGGGTGACCATTCCCGGGTCCGCCCGCACAGTATCTTTCCAGCCGGTTTCATTGGCGTCCGGAGCAATGGCGTCAGCCGTATAGCGGAGCACCCGCTCGTTCAGATACGTGAACACATCGAACGGCCGCCGATCGAGGATTTGGAACCGCACCATATGTAAGTGAATGGGGTGAGCGTCTTCCGTTACGTTGATCAAGCTCCAGATCTCAACCGTATCGAGCGCCGGGTTTTCTGTCACCGGGTCGCTCCAGTGCGCGCCGTTCAACAGCATGGGCTGGGTCTTCGTGGTCGGGTCATCCGGATCGCCGCCGCCTTCAAGCGTAAGCAGCCTGGTCCTGACGGCATCTGCCGTCAAAATGCGTGGAATAGTCTGCAAGCGCTCCGGTTTGGCGCTTCCATCAACACAGGGCACGTTCGAAACGCGAAACTGAAGAATCGTATACGTGTCGCTCTTCAGCAAAACGCTTTGACCGCTTTGCGCCTTGAAATCGATGATCACATCGGCGCGCTCGCCCGGTGCAAGAGTCAGCATTTTCAATTCAACCGGCGTCTGCAACAGGCCCTGATCGGAGCCGATCTGCCAAAACGACTGGCGGCTCGACAGCGATAAATACAGAAAGCGGCTGTTCGAAGCGTTCAATAACCGAAACCGGTACTTTCTCGGCTCGGTATCAAAGAAAGGGAAAAGGGTTCCGTTGGCGAGAATGGCATCCCCGAAAAATTCGGGTACCCACGGCCGCCCCGGGATTCCTGAAACAGGGTAATAGAGCTGGCCATCTTCCCGAAAGCTCCGATCGTAAAGGATCAGAGGAATTTCATATTTGCGCTTCGGAAGGTTCAACGCGTCCTCAATTTCATCGCGCAGAATATAGAGGCCCAAGAGCCCCGCAAACATATTCAGCCGCGTAATTGCCATCGCGTGGTCGTGGTACCACAGCGTAGCCGCCGGCTGGCGGTTTGGATAAAAGCTGAGCAGCGACTTTCCAGGCGTATACCAGTTCTCCGGATATCCGTCGCTCTCCGGCGGAACACGTCCACCATGAAGGTGAATAATCGTGCGCACTTCGGGCGTCCCCGGCCCGGCTCCGTGAATCGAGCGGTCGATCGGGAGGAAATGCTCGGTCGGTAACTCGTTCATCCACTCAACAAAAATTGGCTGACCACGCTTGGCTTCAATCGTCGGGCCGGGAGACGTGGCACCGAAACCCCACGTCCGGGTAGGCGGCAGGCTGGGATGAATTCGCCTCTCCATTTCGCGCATCGGAATCCGATACACCGGCGCAGCAATTCCTGAAGAAAGCGAGTTTTGTATCGTTCCGCTGCTTCGCGCAAGCGGTGGCACCGTCAGGCGATCAACGAATTTCGGCAGCCGCTTGACGTCAAGAACCGCGGGGACGGAAGCGCCGGCCTGCTTCGCCAGTAGGGAACTTGCCAGGCTCCGCTCAAGAAACTCCCGTCGCGTCAATGGGCCGATTTCACTTCCCCCGTCTTCTCGTCGAGTATCAATTTCCCCATCCGCGGCGCGCTTCGAAAATCGAACATGCCGGTCAGCGAGTTCGAAATGCTATCGAAGGAACCTCTTCCCAGCCGCTTCCCCTGCAGCCAGTTGTCTTCGATGAAGGTGATGACTGAGGCCTGGTTGGTCAAGGAATGATCCACGAAATTGACTTTCGCCCAGGGAGAAATAATCAGCATGGGCAGACGCGGGCCGAAGCCGCAGCGGCCTTGCGCGTGTGCGTTCGAAGCATCCAGTCCGGGCAGCGCACTGCTCCCGTCGCCGCAACTTCCCGGACCCGTGAGCGCGTCGGTGCTTCCAGTTGACTGGTTTACAATTGGGCTCATTTGGTGGTCATACCAGCCGTCGGAATCGTCGTAGGCGATCACAACCGCCGTGTCCTTCCATTCCGGCACGCGCTGAAGAAAGTTGATCACTTCAACCTCAAACGCCTGTTCATCCAGTGGATTGGAATTCCCGGCATGGCCATCCTGATATCCAGGAGCTTTGAGAAAACTCACGGCCGGAAAATTACCCGCTTTTACTGCGTCAAAAAAATCGTGGATATCGTACTGATGATTGGCCGCATCGCCCGCGTGCCCAATCGCCTTCACGGATGTTGGACGAACATGGGTCGGGTTAGCCGTTGAAGGATAGTACTGAAAAGGCTCATGATGCGGGATGTAATCACGCACGACCTTACCGGATACCGGCGACTTTGAAGAACGCGCGCAGTTCGTAGTGCCGTTGGAGTTCGTGATGCCTAAGTCGAAGCCGCCGCTGAACCAACCCCATGTAACGTGTCCGTTATTCAGCAGATTGCCGATGTTATCCCCGGCCATGGAGACCAGCATTCCTGTAGAAACGGAACAAGCATCGCCTACCGGATCGGGATCGCTGATGAGTGTAAACGAGCCGTTGCCGCCATCGGTTACGCCTCCTTTTGCGTTTCGGATATCAACGACTCCGTTCGTTTGGCCGGAAACAAGATTGATTGCGCCGGGCGTCGATGGCCCGAACGTCGAGCCATACGAGTTGTCGCTCATCGCGAAACGCTGCGCATAGTTCCATAGCGCGGTTACGGTGTTCCCGTCGAAATAGCCCATCGTGAGCCCGGTTGTGTTCAGCGGAGAGGGCGAATCCATCTTAGGCGGATTGCCCTTTCCAACCGACTTCGGGAACAAGTCCATCAGTCCGGCATGAAAAGCCATTTGCTCCGCCGTGTAGGCGTGATTCTGATCGGCTGTCGCTGCCTGGCTGCGATCCAACCGGAACGGATTAACAGCACCCGGGCCGTTAGCCGGATTGGAAGCGTTCGCGTTATGCGTGAGAAGGACCGCGCTCAGCCCATTCACCAGCGGCGTGTCCGGCCGAGCCACGAACCGCGGCTCGTTCGGCGGATTCTCTGCGCACGGATAGGTGCCGAAATAGTGATCGAAAGAAATGTTCTCCGGAAAGATCACTACCAGGTGCTTGATGTGTGTCGCCGGCGTTATTTCCTGACCTGATCCAGTTACTGCAATGCCCGCCATCGCGACCACAAAGATGAATTTGCGCATGAACGCTTATTCTATAAGGGCGGCCCGTCCTTAAGGGCGGCCCGTCCTATCCTTCGTTAACAAAGCTCTCGCCTTCAATTGCGTTTCGAAACTCCATCTCGGCGGATTGCAGCAGTTGCGTCGCTTCCTCTTCATTCTGTGCGACTGAAAAAAGAATATCCGAAATTGCATCGGTGGCGCAGGCGTACGGATCTGGGCCGCTGACAGCGCGGTACTTCTTGAGCAGATCCTGGCCTCGTCGTTTGCGTTCTTCAAGCGTTGGCATAGTTTCTGCGCACCCAGCCACGATGATAGCGTTCACAGGGCGAGGTCCACGCGGCAGGCCGGATGCTACCTTGAATGGATTCGGTAATGGCGCATCTGCGGTGCAATGTTGAGGAGTGCGGGACCACTCTGGACCTACATGACCGCGCATTGGCATGTCCAAAGTGCGATGAGTTGCTGGAAGTGGCAATCGAACCGGCGAAGGCGGATCCAGCGGACCTGAAACGCCAATGGCTGGCGAGGCGAGCCTCTTACGAACCGTGCAATGCAAGCGGTGTATGGCGCTTTCGTGAGTTCCTGCCCGATTGTTACGGCGAGGGAATTGTGACGCTGTCCGAAGGCAATGTGCCGCTGGTACGCGGACAAAGGGCGGCGCGGTGGGCCGGAGTGAAGAACATCTGGTTCAAACACCTGGGCTGGAATCCAACGGGCTCCTTCAAGGATTTGGGGATGACCGCCGGCATGACCGAAGCCAAATTCCTGGGTGTTCAGACGGTTGCGTGCGCCTCCACTGGAAATACGGCGGCTTCTCTGGCGGCTTACGCAGCCAGGGCGGGCGTGGTGGGCCGCGTCTATTTGCCCGCGGGACAAGCTTCCGCAAACAAGCTTGCGCAGGCGCTCGATTTCGGTGCTGAAATCGTGCAGATTGAAGGTAGTTTCGATGATGCGCTCGAAACGCTTCTGGGCACCGCCGATCCCACTCTCTACTTTCTAAACTCGATCAATCCGTTTCGCATTGAGGGGCAGAAGACAGCTATTTTTGAGCTGCTGGAGCAGTTCGGATGGCGGCCGCCCGATTATCTCGTAGTTCCGGGCGGCAATCTCGGCAACTCCTCCGCTTTCGGGAAGGCATTCACGGAACTCAAAAAGTATGGGTTCATCGAAAAGGTTCCGCGAATGATAATCGTTCAGGCCGCGGGCGCGAATCCGCTGGCCCGCATGTGGGCTGCCGGCTCAAAGCAGCTTCGCGCTGTGGACCGGCCGGAGACAGTCGCTACCGCGATTCGCATCGGGAATCCGCGTTCCTGGAAGAAGGCCCTGCGTGCGATCGAATTCACCCGCGGCCTCGTCATGGATGTCACCGATGACGAGATTGGAGAGGCCAAAGCCGCCATCGGGCGCGATGGCATTGGCTGCGAACCGGCCTCCGCCACTACTTTGGCGGGCATTCGCAAGCTGGTCAACGCCGGAGCGTTAGATCGAGACGCGACCATTGCGGCCGTTCTGACCGGCCACGCTTTGAAAGACACCGATTACATCATCAAGACACACCAGCAGGCGCAAGGGCGAGAGCCTGTTACAACCTGCTCCCACTAAGACGTTGTATGAGTCTCGCCGTCCACTCTGAATTTGAGATTCGAGTACCCGGTTCCATTGCCAATCTGGGGCCCGGTTTCGACACCCTCGCCGTAGCGGTGCAGCTCTACTTAACTCTGTCGGTTCGTGTGTTGCCCGGCTCGAACGAGCTGCACTTTCAGTTCATCAATTGCCATATCGACGGCGAAAACTACATCGAGCGATCGTTCCGCTTTCTTGCCTTGCAGCGCAGCGGATCGTTTCCCTCGCTGCGCGTCGAGGTTCGAAGCGAAATCCCGGCGAAAGGCGGGCTGGGTAGCAGCGCGGCCGCAACCGTTGCCGGCCTCCGCTTATATGAGGCCATCGCCGGGCCTCTGCCTCTGCCGGGGCTGCTGAATGCCGCCTGCGCCCTGGAAGGACATCCTGATAACGTGGCCGCCGCACTGCTGGGAGGCTTAACCATCAGTTGCCAGATGCCCGACCGCTCCGCTTTCGCGGTTAAGTTGCGATGGCCCGAATCGCTTGCGTTCATCGTACTGACGCCTCAGTTGACGTTGGCCACCGCAGCCTCCAGAGAGGCGCTGCCGGCATCGGTCGCGCGCGAAGATGCGGTCTTCAATCTGCAGCGCGTGGCTCTGTTGCTCGAAGCACTTCAGACCGGAAATTTCTCGCTGCTCCGCGAAGCCCTTCAGGACCGTATCCATCAGCCTTTCCGGCAGCACCTTGTGCCTGGGTTAGAACAGGCCCTCGCTTTAGAGCACCCCGACCTCCTGGGCGTGTGCCTGAGCGGCGCGGGACCTTCCGTCGTCGCTCTGGCCGAGCGAAACTTGGCCGAAGTGCAGGACGTGCTGGAGAGCGCTTTCCACGCTGAAGGGATTCGATTCACGGTTCGCAGGCTGCGTGCGCATCAGGACCGGGAGAGCATTCTTGATCCCGTCCCCACGCGGGTGAATAGATAGTTCTCTGCTACTTCGGTTTGTTCGCCAAAATCAGCGGTGAAGGTCCCGGCGAATCCAGCGTTCGCGGATTCTCGAACCCGGCCGCGCGCAGCCACTGGCTGATTTCCCCAAATGAAAAGGTGTCGCCAACATCGGTGTTGATCAACATGTTTACTGCAAAAATCAATCCCATCGGGGGACCGGTGCGATCCTCATTCACCAGAAATTCCGCGATCGCGATCGTGCCCCCCGGCGCCAGCGCCTGAAAAACTTTTCGAAGAAGATCACGGCTGCGCTCGGCGCCTTCACTGTGAAGAATGTGTCCCAGGGTGGCAATATCGTAGCCGCTGCCAAAATCAGCGGTCGCCAAATCTCCCGCTACGAAACGGAACTGCTTCGTCAGGCCAAAACGTTCCGCTACCCGCTTGGTTACCGAAAGGACTTCCGGCCAGTCCACCGCCGTGACGCTTACTTGCGGCGAGTTACGCGCCAGACCAATTCCCCACACGCCTGAGCCGGCCGCCAGATCCAAAACTTTCACCGGCTTATCGGCTTTGGCGACCCCAAGGGCTGCCGCCAGCGCCTGAGCAGCGGGATCGCTCATCGGAAAAATGTCTTCGACAAATTGTTGGAAAAATGCAGCACCGCTGGATTCGCTGTTCACCGCGGTCTGGGGCTTGCCCGTCCGGACAACCTCATTCAACTGGATCCATTTGGGAATAAGTTGCGCGCTAACGTGCAGGATTATGCCGCCTTGAAACCCGGGCTTTGTACTCACCAGAAACGCCGCGCTTTCCGGTGCTAGCGCATACTTGCCCGCCGGATCTTTGGTCAGTAGTTGCAGTCCGGTGAGTGCGTTCATAATGATCCGCACTCCACGCTCCGACCCGCCGCAGAGCGAAACGGTCTCCTCTGCGGTCTTGGGACCCTTGTCCAGCAGATCGAAGATCCCGTGGCGGAGCGCAGCTTCAATAATCAGCGGCGGCGCATAGCCCCACGTAAACTGCATGATCCGCTCGGGTGTTACGGGTGGCGCTTCAGGCGTGCTCAACGAATGGCTCCTTGTGGCTTCTTACACAACAATTGGGCAGTATACAGGAGCGAGCTAGTGTCCCGTGAAAAATTCGAAAGAACCGCTTGCCAGCGCAGGCGGCTCGGATGCGTCGATCGGTTGCAATGAATTGATCTCATGAATGATGTTTCGCACTGCCCGCGACTGTTGAGACATGCCCTGCCCTCGGTATTCTTCGAGCAGGACCGCGAGATGTAAAGCAAGCTCCTGGTCGAAGTCGTCGAGCAGAATCAGGAGGTGAATGATCCGATGTTGATCCAGAACTTCCGTTGAGAAGAACTCCATGGCAAGCCTCAGCGTGAGCACTTCGGCCGCATACGGATTAGCCGTCAAATGACCTCATTCAGTTACTAAGGATTGGTGTGCGGCGACGAACGCGCGCTTGAGAAATTGGCGGCCGCCGTCTAATCAGGCAGATGCTGGTGAATCAGGCGATTGCCAGACGCAGGCAAAGGCGAGGCGGCAAGCCGTTCTGGTTTCACTCAGCGGCGTCGATCATCCGGCAGAGGAGAACGCGAATGTACTGGCGTTGGATGAGGCGCTTGCTGCTCTGGAAAAGATCGACACCCGTAAGGGTCGAATAAGTGGAGCTTCGGTTTTTCGGGGGCCTTACGGCGGGAGATGTACGGTTTGCGCGTGTTTCGATTAGCACTCGATTGCGCTGTTGGGCTAAACTAATTCGAACCGGTCGTACTTTGCGGGATCTTTCTGGATCCAGTTGCAACAGAGATGCTTGCGCTATGTCAACGATGAACAAGATCGCCCTTGAGGAGCACTTCCTGACTCCCGCGATGGAGGAGTACTGGGCTCCGACGGTGGTGCACATCGATCAGGCGATCATCGGCCGGGTGTATGCGCGACTCGTCGATTTCGGCGACTCGCGTCTCGATGCTATGGATCGCGCTGGGATCGAGCGGTCCGTACTCAGCCTCACCTGCCCCGGCGTGCAACGGGAGTTCGATGGGGCGGTGGCGCGCCGCAGGGCAAGCGAAGTCAATGATGCGCTGGCCCGCGAGATCGGGAACCGGCCCGGCCGCTACTCAGGGTTCGCCCATCTGGCGCTGCAGGACCCGGCCGCCGCAGGGGATGAACTCGCCCGGTGCGTCCGCGACCTCGGTTTTTGCGGCGCCCTGATCAACGGCCACACCAATGGCGAGTATCTGGATGACCCGAAGTTTTATCCGTTCTGGGAGCGCGCGGAGGAAATCGGGGCGCCGATCTACCTCCATCCGGCGGACCCCCTATCGAGCTATCCCGCTATCGCCGGATGCGATGCGCTCAAGCGGGCCACGTGGGAATGGGGGGGTAGAGACGGGTTCTCATGCGCTGCGTGTCCTTTTCGGAGGCATCTTCGATCGCTTTCCGGGAGTGAGGCTGATACGGGGCACCTGGGAGAGCCCCTGCCCTACCTGCTGTCGCGCTTTGACACCATGGCGCGGACTTATGGGATGAAATTGAAGAAGCGCCCGTCAGAATACATCCGCGAGCACATGTTTGTGACGACTTCGGGAATGTTTTCGGCCGAACCCCTGGCGTGCGCGATGGGCGCGCTCGGCGCAGGCCGCGTCATGTTTTCCGTCGATTACCCGTATGAATCCGCCGATGAAGCTGCAACCTTCATCGAAAACGTTTCGCTTGGCGAACAGGAGCGTAGTGCCGTTTGCTACGGCACCGCGGAAAGGCTGCTCGGCCTCGGGACTCGGTGAGCTGAACGGAAGCATAAGCGAAAGGGAAGCGCAAAAAGAGGCGCGTACCGTATGGGCCTAGGGATGAACAGCCGGTGGTGGATTGTCGTCGCGTCCGCGGCAGGTCTGCTGGTAGGGAACGGCCCGGTAATGCAGTTCACGATTGGGACACTGTTACCGCCCATTACGCGCGAATTTGGGTGGTCTCGCGGGATGGTGTCTTCCGCCATGGTTGTCGGACTCTGGACGACCGGAATCGCAATGCCGCTTTTGGGCTGGCTGGTCGATCGATTCGGGATTCGCACGGTCGCATTGTCCGCGATCCTGATGTTTTCTCTGGCTACAGCATCGGTCGCGTTAGTGCCTGCTTCACCAGCGACCTTCACTGTCCTGTACGCGTTGATGGGGCTGGGAGCCACCGCGCAGACTCCTTTGGTCTACGCCAAGGCGATCTCGGCAAGGTTTGATCGTCAGCGCGGGCTGGCGCTCGGGATCGCTATGGCGGGAGTCGGCTTGGGCGCTGCCCTTGTTCCGCAGTTTACACAAGCGTTGATCGGGGCAGTGGGCTGGCGAGGGGCGTACGCCGGCCTCGGAGCGCTGATCTTCCTTCTTGCTTTCCCGGCTGTCGCATTGTCCGTGGGCAGGCCGGTCGGGGCGCCGGAGTTCGTTGCCCGGAAAATCCCGAACGTGCCCCTGCCGGGCCTCACCGGTCTTGAGGCGCTGCGATCCGTCCGCTTCTGGTCGCTAGCCCTGAGCTTCTTCATCGTGGCCGGAACAACCGGGGGCGTGATCTCTCATCTGGTCCCGCTCCTCGGAGATCGCGGCATCTCTCCGCAAACGGCCACCGGCATGATGAGCATCGCGGGCATTGCCTTGATCGCCGGCCGCCTGCTCGCCGGCTTCCTGCTGGATCGTATCCACGCGCCTTATGTCGCGGCGGTGTTCTTTCTCGCTCCGCTGGTCGGGATCGCCGTCCTGTTATCGATGGCGCGGCCGGAAGGGGCTGCCATCGGGACGATACTCGTCGGGATGGGTATCGGCGCCGAAGTGGATCTGATCGCCTTTCTGCTGTCGCGGTATTTGGGGATGCGGTCGTTCGGCCAGATCTATGGTTACTTCTTCTCGATCTTCATGGTGGGAGCAGGACTCGGTCCCCTTGCCATGGGCGTGTCGTACGACAGGACAGGCTCTTACAAACTGATGCTCCTGTGCTTCGCGGCCGCTCTGGCAGTGGCCAGCCTGCCCGTGCTGCGGTTGGGTGCTTACGCCTATCCAAATGCGCACAAAGCGGGCCGGGAGAATGTGCTGGCGTCTGCTCACTGATGGCCAGTCACAGCCTGGAGTCAATGCCGGATAAGGCTTTTGGGGGGACAGTGCGGTCCGGGCTCTTGCGAGCAGTTAGTTGGGCAACGATGAATACACCACGGTCCCTTAGAATTGGCGCTCCGCTCTTGTGGTCTCTTGCCGTGTCGCAGTCCCACGGAACGAGATGCGCGTGATGCGTCAGAGGAGGTGGCCGAAAAACGCGCCGAAGCGTCGCCGCCGGTTGCAGAAAGCGAGCTGGCGAAGACAGTGAAGGCTATTCCACAGGACATTGGCTGCCGTCACCAGATTGAAACCATCACCTGCTTCGACACGGTTGATTCGATGCCACGCTACGGACCGTCATGGGTTGCGCATGGAATTAGCCGCTGCTGAAGTGGCAAGACCGTATTCGGTGGTTGATAACATCGTTGCAGTTTGGCGGAGGGGGCGTATGTCCGAGCGTCAACGGCTGGCCGCAGCCATTTTGCTGTTCGTCGCGAGCGCAGGTCCCGGGATGATGGACGCGTGCAGCACGGTTCTTGTCATCCCTCGCTGCGATCAGTCGTGGAGCGATGGCGAGGTGATATTCCTGGGGAAAGCGGTCGCTCAACTCGGTGGGGAGACGCCGCTCGGTAACGGCTATGTACAGTTGACGGACTATGAATTCCATTTTGCGCCGGTGGAGATTTTCCGGGGCGCGAGCAAAGACGCGAAACAGTTAGTTGTCTACACTGGCCACGGCGGGGGTGATTGCAGCGAACCTTTCCTTGTTGGAGCCAACTACCTTGTTTATGCCCGGACCATCGACGGCCGCCTGAAAGCCTGGGGAGTGCCCGCGGCTATGGCTGGCGGCACGTTGAGGGAATTGCGGGCCATCGCCAGGGATGAGCGCGCGGACGACCTGTTTGGGACCATCGGGATTGGTTCAGAGTACGGGAGGATGGAAGATCGAATCAAGAGCAAACCGCTCGCGAACGTTGTGGTTAGGGCAGTCGGACACCACGGCGCGCGTTTTTCCGCCATCACCGATGAGCACGGCGCCTATGCTTTCGCTACGTTGCCATCAGGGAAGTACCGGATCGAAGCGGATTTGCCTTCCGGCCTCCTTCTGGGGAGTTTCCAGCCTACGTAAAGACCAGAAAAGGAGGCGGCGCAGGGTGCCGCGTCGACGTATTTCGTCCTGTTGACGATGAAAGTTCCATGGGAGCCCCGATTCCGGGAAGAGGTCGCTGACGGTCGCTGGCCCGGTTTCAGCACCCGGGACAAATGGCGCGTATGGGCCGGTCGTGGGAAATGGACGCGACAACGCCAGCTCCACGGCTCACGGATTTATGTGGCGCGAGCAAGCGGGAAGGATACCGCCCGGTCGCAACTGAATGCCTGTCCCACTGTCTTAGCGTACTTCCAATAAAAATCATGTTCCTATATTCCGTCACGTGAGGCGGCCCCAGCTGGGTCCTTCGAAAACCCAACGAGGTAAGTTATAGAGGCCGTTCGCTCTGAGGCGGCGAGGGTGTGCGGTTGCGCTTCACGAGGCAGATGCAGCGAGGCATGCCCCAGCGAGCACATCTGGCGCAGACGGATGGATGAACG
>DATIMA010000226.1:0-6203 GCA_035475915.1 Bryobacteraceae bacterium | reverse complement strand
CCACGTGCCGACCGCTGCTTTGACGCAGGAGGAGACTCTTCACTGGCTTGCTTTGCGAATGGTCCCCGGATTGGGGACCACTGGCACTCTTAAGCTTCTTCAGAAACTGAAGTCGCCTCAGGCGATATTCCGATCTTCGGCATCCGAGTTAGAAGGTTGCGGGCTCAGCCCTGCCCAGGCTCGTAACGTCGCGAGCGGTTGCTCGTTCGACGATGCGGTCGATCAGCAGCAGCACGTCCTGGATGCCGGCGCCCAGCTCATTACCATTCACGACCCCTGCTACCCGCAGCGCCTGCGCGAAATCTTTGATCCTCCCCTACTGCTGTTTACGCTGGGCAGGGCGGAGTTGCTGCCGTCGCACTCGGTTGCAGTCGTCGGAACCCGGAGACCCACGCCGTACGGACTCGCGGCCAGTGAGCGCCTCAGCACGGATCTGGCCAGAGCGGGCCTCACGATTATCAGCGGATTAGCCGCTGGAATCGATACCGCCGCCCACCAGGCCGCACTCAAAGCCGAGGGCGATACCATCGCCGTCTTTGGCTGCGGGGTGGATGTTCTGTACCCGTCGAACAATCGTAAGTTATACGAAGATATAGCCAAACGAGGTCTTCTGCTCTCCGAATTTCCTATGGGCGCTCCGGCCTTTCCCCAGAATTTTCCCATTCGAAACCGGATCGTCAGCGGCCTCGCCCTCGGTGTTCTGATCGTCGAGGGAGCGCAGCATAGCGGATCGGCGATTACCGCCAAACTAGCCATGGATCAGGGCCGGGACGTATTCGCCGTTCCCGGAAATATCACCTCAAAAATGAGCTGGGGGCCCAATCTTCTCATCAAAGAAGGAGGAGCGAAGCTCGTTCAGGAATGGAGCGACATCACAAACGAACTCCCCGTTGCGGTCCGGCGCGACCTGGTCACGAAAGCCCAGCAGCAGATTCTTCCCGAAACTGGCCTACAAGGAGGCGCTTCCGAGGCCGCCCAGGAGCCTGTTAAGCAACTGGCGCAAAAGCTTTTGAATTGCCTGCAAGTCGATACTCCTCAACAACTTGACACACTGCTTGAAACTTTTGAGGGTATTTCGTCATCTGAGTTGATCAGCGCACTGTTTGATCTGGAGATGACTGGGCTCGTCCGCCAGCTCCCCGGGAAAAAGTTCGTCAAGGTGTGGTAAAAGAGTAGCGTTCCTTCCGAGACTCCCCGGTCCGAGCACTCGAATCGAATAATTGGACAAAGAAGAAAAGCGGTTATGACAAAATCTCTCGTCATCGTTGAATCTCCGGCGAAGGCGAAAACTATCGGAAAATATCTGGGTAAGCAGTTCATTGTAAAGGCTTCCCTGGGTCACGTGAAGGACCTCCCGAAGAAGGACCTCGCGGTCGATGTAGAGCGCGACTTTACTCCTAAGTACGAAATCATCGAAGGCAAAAAGAAGCTGATCGCCGAGTTGAAGCAGGCCGCGAAAGGCGTTGATTCTATTTACCTTGCTGCTGACCCGGACCGTGAAGGGGAAGCGATCTGCTGGCATTTGAAGGAAGAACTGGAACCGAAGAAGGCCGGTAAGCCGGCCATTTTCCGGGTGATGTTCAACGAGATCACGGCAAATGCTGTCAAGCGTGCCTTTGACAAGCCGATGGCCGTCAACGCCAACCTCGTAGATGCGCAGCAAGCACGGCGCGTGCTCGACCGGCTGGTGGGATACAAGATCTCACCGCTGCTTTGGGACAAAGTCCGCCGCGGCCTTTCCGCGGGACGTGTCCAGACCGTTGCTCTCCGCCTGATCGTCGATCGGGAGCGGGAGATTCGCGCGTTCCAGAAGCAGGAATACTGGACGATCGACGTTTCTTTGAACGCCAAGAAACCGCCTGTCCTGACCGCTCGCCTGAACAAGCGCGCGAATGAAACGCCTGAAATATCAAATGAGGCCACCGCGAAGGCGATCGTGGATGACCTGGACGATTCATCCTATACTGTCCGGTCGGTGAACGAGCGCGAGAAGCGGCGCAACCCGGTCCCTCCGTTCATCACTTCGACTCTCCAGCAAGAGTCATCTCGCAAGCTGCGCTTCAGCGTAAAGCGCACAATGATGCTGGCGCAGGGGCTCTACGAAGGGAAAGAGATTGGCAAAGAGGGCTCCACCGGTCTCATCACCTACATGCGCACGGATTCCACTCGCGTTTCCGAAGATGCGTTGACTGAAGTGCGCGGTTTTATCGCGGAACGCTACGGGCAGCCGTACGTACCCGGCGCGGCCAACATATATAAGACGAAGAAGGATGCCCAGGATGCCCACGAAGCCATCCGGCCGACTTCTGTGCTGCACACCCCGGAATCGCTCGAAAAATACTTGGCCGAAGATGAGCTGAAGCTCTACCGGCTGATCTGGATGCGATTTGTGGCTTCTCAAATGATGCCCGCTCTTTTCGACCAGACCACCATCGACATCGAAGCTACCGGAAAGAGCAAAGTTCCGTATCTGTTCCGCGCTACCGGCAGCGTCCTCAAATTCGACGGTTTCCTGAAGGTCTACGAAGAAGGCAAGGACCAGCGGGACGAAGAAGACGAAGATCTCAAGCACAAGCTGCCGGCGGTAACGCAAGGCGAGCTCTTGCGGTTCAAAGAGCTTCATCCGGAGCAGCACTTCACCGAACCGCCGCCTCGATACAACGAAGCCACGCTGGTCAAGAAGCTCGAGTCCGATGGAGTTGGGCGGCCGTCCACCTACGCTTCCATTCTTTCTACCATCCAGGAGCGCGAATACGTCAAGAAGGAGGGCGGCAAGTTCCTGCCCACCGAGCTCGGTATGGTCGTCACCGATCTGCTGCTCGAAAGCTTCAATGACTTGTTCGATGTGAAGTACACCGCGCGCATGGAACAGGAGCTTGACGAAATAGAGGAAGGCAAGCTCGAATGGCGCGTGGCCATGGCCGACTTCTATGGCCGCTTCCAGAAAGACCTGGAACATGCCGAGCGCCACATGACCGACATCAAGCGCATGGAGGAGCCGACCGACAAGATCTGCGAAAAATGCGGCAAGCCGATGGTCATCAAATGGGGTAAGCACGGCAGATTTCTCGCCTGCACAGGCTATCCGGAATGCACCAACACCCGCGAGGTCACGGTCGATCTGCCGGATGGCGATAACGCAAGCTTGGGCGAGCAGGACGAGACGGAATACTGCGAGAACTGTGGCCGTCCGATGGTCTTGAAGAAAGGCCGCTTTGGTCAGTTCTATGCGTGTTCCGGTTACCCGGATTGCAAGACCACCAAGCAGATCGGCGGCGAGCAGCGGAAAGATGTTGCGCTGGAAGAGAAGTGCCCGCAGTGCGGCAGCAATCTGGTTCAGAAGTTTGGCCGGTTTGGCGAGTTCGTAGCCTGCAGCAACTATCCGAAATGCAAGTACGTTAAGCAGAAGACCATCGGCGTCCCGTGCCCGAACTGTTCGCAAGGCGAGATTGTGGAGCGGCGCTCCAAACGCGGCAAAACGTTTTATGGCTGTAATCGCTATCCCGAGTGTGACTTTGTGGCCTGGGGCAAACCAATCCCCGAAAAATGCCCGGAGTGCGGCAGCAGTTACCTGATAGAAAAGTTTCTGAAGGCCGGACCTGTTGCCCAATGCCCGAACGCCGAGTGCAAATATAAGCACCCCATTGAGGCCGTGCCCGAATCCAGCGTAGCCTAGCAAGATAATCCGGTATCCTACGTGGAGCGGGCTTTTTAGCCTGCCACGTCGACTTTCAAGTCGACGCTTGGCCGGGCCGGAGGTGCCATGTTGAAAGCCGTTCGCCGCGCTGCGCGAATGCTGCGCAAGAACCCCAGCTTCACCATAGTCGCGATCTGTTCTCTCGCCATCGGCATTGGCGCAACCTCCGCCATGTTCAGCTTCGCGGACGCCCTGCTCTTGCGCCCATTGCCGGTTATGGAGCCGAGCCGGGTTGTGGCCGTAACCACCACTTCCTCCGCGGCGTTCGGCATAAATTCTGCAATCTCCTACCCCGATTACCTCGATTTCCGCGATCGCAATCGCAGTTTTTCAGGCCTGGTCGCGGCGGCCTACGGCACGTTCGGTTTCAGCTCCGAACAGGCTACGCTTCCGCGGATGAAGTTCGGCCTGTTTGTGTCGGGTAATTTTTTCCGTGTTCTCGGTGTTGAACCCACGCTGGGACGCGGCTTTCGCGATGCCGAAGACCAGGCCGAAGGGCGTGATCCGGTCGTAGTTCTCGGCCATGATTTCTGGGTCAGCCAGTTTGGCGCAAGCCGGTCGGTGCTAGGGTCCAGAATCCGGCTGAATGGAATTGAATTCTCCGTAATCGGTGTAGCGCCCGAGCGCTTCACCGGTATTGATTCCGTCCTTCGGCCTGCTCTCTTCGTCCCCATAGCCATGGCGCCTCGCATGGGGTCGCAAAGCATGTTCACCGGCCAGGAGAATAACCTTCGCCGCCGCGACATCCGCTGGCTGATTGTGAAGGGGCGGCTGAAACCGGGCGTGAGTGTCGCGCAGGCGCAAGCCGACATCTCCGCCATTACTGCGCAACTGCAGCGCATGTATCCGCAAACGAACCGCAACCAGCGCATTACCGTTGAATCGGAGTTGCAGCTTCGCGTTCAGCAAAATCCGCCCAATACCGCGCTGATCGCCATGTTGCTGCTGCTCTCCGCCTGCGTTTTGCTGGTCGCCTGCGCTAATGTCGCCGGTCTCCTGCTTAGCCGTGCTCGCGCGCGCTCCCGTGAAATTGCAATACGGCTGGCGATCGGCGCAGACCGCGGCCGCCTGGTCCGCCAGCTTCTGCTCGAAAATTTCCTCTTAGCCATGCTCGGTGGCGCGGCGGGAATCGCCATCGCCTATGGAGGCGCGAAGTTCTTTAGCCGCATTCCCATTCCTTCCGATCTGCCCATCGTGTTTACCGTCGGCTTAGATCATCGAGTGTTGTTCTTTACGCTTCTTGTGTCAATCGCCTGTACGCTTCTGTTCGGGCTGGCGCCGGCACTTCACACGACTCGGCCGGACCTGGTTTCCGCACTGAAAGCTGCTGACGCCGATTCCGCCGGACACCGCCGCCTGTGGGGCCGCAATCTGATCGTCGTAAGCCAGGTGGCGCTTTCCCTTGTGCTGCTTATTGTGTCGGCGCTTCTTCTGCAAGGGTTCCGCGCCCAACTACAGCACGGGCCCGGGTTTCGAACAGATCATCTGTTCCTGACCAGTATCGATACGCAGCTCATTCACTATTCGCCGGATCAGAGCCGGCAATTTTACAAACAGTTGTTGGACCGGACGCGCGCCGCGCCTGGCGTCACATCGGCCGCCCTCGCTTCCAGCGTTCCGATGTTTGGCGGGGATGCCGTCGGCCTGATTCCGGAAGGGTATCAGTTACCCCGAGGCGAACAATCGGTTACCGTCTTCGACACCTTGGTAAGCGACGGCTACTTCGAGACGATGGCGATTCGCATCCTGCAAGGCCGGTCCTTCCGCGAATCCGATCAGGCCAACACTCCCCTGGTCGCCGTGGTCAATCAGCACTTTGCCAATCACTACTGGCCTAGAGGAGACGCCCTCGGCAAGCGGTTCCACTTAAAGAATGCCTCCGGCCCTCTCGTTCAAAATTGTCGGCATTGCGCAGACCGCGAAATATTTCTGGATTGCCGAGCCTCCGATCGACTATATATATATTTGCCCTATACGCAGAACCCGCGTTCGGCGCTCACCATTATTGCCGGAACACAGGCGCAGGATGCCTCCATTCTGGCTCCGGTGTTACGGAAAGTAGTGCGCGGGCTGGATGCGAATATGCCCGCATTCGATGAGCGCACGATGAAAGATTTTTACACCCAGCGTGCGGTCAAGACCCCCAACATGATCACCGAGAGCGTCGCAGGCCTGGGATTGATGGGCCTTATCCTTGCAATGATCGGACTGTATGGCCTGGTCGCCTATTCCGTCAGCCGCCGGACCCGCGAGATTGGCATCCGCATGGCGATTGGGGCGGACCGGCAGAAGGTGATTCGAATGATTCTGAAGCAGGGGCTCATATTGGGTTCTTTCGGGGTTGCCGCCGGTCTGGTGATCAGTGTTTTCGCTTGCCGTGCCATCACGTCTGCTGTCTGGATTGCTTCCTTCGGCAGCACGAGTCCGCTGCTTTTCGCAATGATCGCAGTCCCGCTGCTTCTGATCACCGTACTGGCGACCTACGCCCCGGCGCGCCGCGCATCCT
>DATIMA010000225.1:0-3110 GCA_035475915.1 Bryobacteraceae bacterium | reverse complement strand
TTCCAGGGCAGATCCAGCACGAATTCCAGATAGGTGCGCGTCACATGATAATCGGGCGCGCCGGCCGGCAGCCGTTCCAGCCTGGCTAGTTCGCGCTGAAACTCCTTCTTGGCTTCCTCCGGAAGGTTTGCCTTTTCAAAGCGCTCCCGAAGCATGTCGATTTCTGCTTTGTCGGCATCCTTTTCGCCCAGCTCCTGCTGAATCGCCCGCAGTTGCTGCCGGAGCAGATATTCGCGCTGTTCTTTCGACATCTCATCGCGAGCTGTCGAAGAGATCTTCTGGCGCAGTTCCAGCACCTGCATCTCGTGCGACAAATAGGAGTGAATCAGCCGCAGCGCATCCACCCGGGTCTCTGCTTCCAGCAGTTGCTGTTCCTTGGCGGCGTCCAGGCTGAAAATGCTCGCCAGCAGAAAAGCCAATTTCAGCGGATCTTCGCTGCCCGCCAGCATGCGCGTCAACTCGTTTGCAGATTGCGGCTGAGCCAGCGCGATCGCTTTCGCGGCCAGTTCCAGCAACGCGCCCGATAATGCTTCCACTTCCGATCCGCTGTCTTCCGGTAATGGAAAAACCCGGTATTTCGCTTCCATGTGCTCGCCGGTCTCGAGTTTTACGATGACCACGCGCTCCACTCCAAGCACCAGGATTTCCATCATCCCTTCACCGGTGCGCGAAGATTTGCGGATTACGGCTTTCGTGCCAATCGTATATAGATCATCCTGTTCCGGGCTCTCCACCTGCGGATCGCGCTGGGCAACCAGGATGATCTCCTTTTCTTCCGTATTGAGCGCCGCCTGAACGGTGCGCAACGAGCTTTCCCGCCCGACGGAAAGCGGAAGCAACAATCCTGGAAACAGGATCGTGTTTTTTAGCGGCAAAGCTGGCAGTATCTGAAATTCGTTGTTTGCCATTGTGGGTTCTCTAAAGGTTCGATGCACGTGACGAGCGATAAGCTACGATCAGTTGCGCGTTCTATACTCAACTTTCTTTACTGACAAAAAACCCGGAGCGGGAAAGCCGCCCCGGGTTAAATTAGCTACTTACTTCGGTTGAACAACCGTGAAGCCAGTGCCGTTGCTGCTCGCGACGGTCAGCAGAACGGATTTTCCCTCGGCCTGCGACATCAGCCGCTTGAAATCCTCGACATTGTTGACCGGTTTGCGATCGACAGCGGTGATGACCATCCCGCGGCCGACCGCATCCGCTGCCGGACTGGCGGCATCGACGCTGTCCACGACCACGCCGTGCGTTGCCGCGGGCACCCCGATCTGCTGGGCCAAATCCGGAGTGAGGTTCTCTACGGTGATGCCGCGCATCGCCGCGTTTCCAGAGCCGTTGTCGCGCCCAGGTTCATTGCCGCTATTCCCGGGTTTGTTCCAATCCACCCCGCCGGGCCGCGTACCGAGAGTAACTTTCACAGTAGTCGGCTGATCGTTCCGAGTCACATCCAGCGTCACTGTGCTGCCCGGTACATGGGAAATCACGTCCATCGTGAGGTCGTCGGAACTTTCCACCTTCTTTCCATCGATGGCCGTAATCACGTCGCCCTGCTTCAAGCCGGCCTTCGCGCCTGGGCTGTTTGGCGTCACGTCGGCGACCAGGGCGCCCTTCGCGCTCTTTACCCCGAAGTGCTGCGCAAGCTCTGGAGTCAGAGTTTGCAGTGAAACGCCAATGTAGCCGCGCGATACCTTGCCGGTTTTCTCGATCTGCTCCATTACGGATTTCGCCAGATTCGAGGGAACCGCAAAGCCGATTCCGATGTTGCCGCCTTCACCGCCGAAGCTGGAACCTCCGGTCAGAATCATCGTGTTCATACCGATCAATTGACCAGTGGCGTTGATCAAAGCTCCTCCGGAGTTGCCAGGATTGATCGCGGCATCGGTTTGAATGAAGTTTTGAATGTAAGTGCCACTTTCCAGATGCCGGCCTTTCGCGCTGACGATTCCCATCGTGACGGTATGATACTGGCGGAATGGGTTGCCAATGGCAAAGCACAGATCCCCAACGCGTGCTGCGTCGGAGTTGGCAAACGGAAGAGTGGGCAGGTTTTGGGCGTCGATCTTCACCACGGCAACATCAGTCTGAGGGTCCGTTCCCACAACCTTGCCAGTGAAATCGCGGCCGTCGGAGAGGCCAATCTTAAGGCTCGTCGCCTTCTCCACCACGTGATTGTTGGTCAGGATAAAACCCGACGGACTGACGATAATACCGGATCCCAGGCCCTCTTCTCGCTGGTCGCGCGGCCGGGCATTCGGGCCTCCGAAGAATTGCCGGAAGAATGGATCCGACATAAACGGATTGTTTTGCTGCTGCTCCGATGCTTTTATTACTCTCGTCGAGCTTATCGTTACAACCGCTGGAGATGCCTTTTCAATTACATCCGCAAATGAGTTTGAAAGCTGAGTCAATCGCTGGCTGCTGCTGTTCACATCTGCATGAGCCACCACGGTTTCCGGCCTGCCTGCATGGCTCGCGACGGCGAAGGCCGCGATCAGGCCCCCACCGATGGAAGCCGCGACCAGCGTCAGAATAGCTGTCGAGCGGCGAAATTGGATCACATTGGGCATGTGCTAAGAATCCTTTCTACTCGCGGCGCGTGAATCGACCCACCGGCCGCTTTCCTTTGGTTTGACGTTTCAAATACGATTTCGATTTACAGATGGCGTTCATCTGGAGGATGCCGCTTGTTCCGCCTCTGCTTCGTGAACTCCCGTACGAAATACCAGACCGGCTCCGTCCGGACCCACATCGATCCAAACGTTTCCTCCGTCCCGGACCTCGCCTCCCAATATCCGTTTGGCAAGCGGAGTTTCGATACCGCGTTGGATGGCGCGCTTCAGCGGTCTCGCGCCGTAGTTTGGATCATACCCGCTACGCACCAGCCAGGTGCGGGCCGCATCCGAGAGTTCGAACGTGATATGCCGCTCCGCCAGGCGTGCCCGCAAGCCGTTTAGCTGGATATCGACAATCTCTTTAAGCTGCTCTTCCGTCAGCGCGTGGAACACGATAATCTCGTCTACCCGGTTCAGAAATTCCGGCCGGAAATGGCGCTGCAACTCGTCCAGTACGGCTTCCTTCATGCGCCGGTAGTCCTCGCCTTCAAAGGCGCCGCG
>DATIMA010000224.1:0-6627 GCA_035475915.1 Bryobacteraceae bacterium | reverse complement strand
TCCGGCATATCGAAGTCGATCGAGCCGCGCTTGGTTCGTTTGCGATTGAGAATGAGAGCAAGCTCGCGCATCAGCTCAAAGCGGTCAATCAGATTCCGGTACCGCTCGCGCATCGGCGCGTCACCTTCGAGTACGCGGAACACGTTCGTGTATGTCATGCGCTCAGCACTTCGGATCACGCCGCGGGTGAAGTCCTGCGCGACCACATCGCCCTGGCGGTCGATTTCGAGCAGAGCCGATAACACCAGGCGATCCTCCTGAGGCCGCAGCGAGCAGATATCGGTAGAAAGCTCCACCGGCAGCATGGGGACAGCCCGATCCGGGAAGTAAACGCTGGTGCCACGCCGCAAGGCTTCCTGGTCAATCGGGGTTCCCGTTCTGACGTAATGACTTACATCCGCAATGTGTACCTGCAGCGCGAAATGACCATTCGGCAGGCGTTCTACCCAGACCGCGTCGTCGAAATCGCGCGCCGCCTCCCCGTCAATGGTGACGATATCGAAATTTCGAAAATCGCGGCGGGAATCGAGTTCGCCGGCGGGTATTTCATGCGGAATTTTCCGCGCCTGCTCGATCGCGTCTTCCGGAAACTCATGCGGCAGGTGGTGCTTTCGAATGATGATTTCGACATCGACGCCAAAATCGTCCGGATAGCCGAGCACTTCGATAACGCGTCCGACGGCGCTTCCGCCGTTTTCGGGGAAATCCAGAATCTCGACGGTCACCACCATTCCATCGAGGTCTTCGACCGAAGCGACCTCACGGTCTTGGGCCCCGACCCGATCCACTGCCGTGCGCCGCTCCGGTAATTCCATGCCTTCCGGAATTTCGATCCATTGCTGGATCCGATCATCGGAAGGCACGACGAAGTTGCCGCGCCGCTTAATGCGGAACTCTCCGACAACAGTGATGTGCGCCCGGCGCAAGATACGGACAATTTCGCCCTCTGCCCTACCCTCGCTCGCAATTCGCCGGATATGGACCAGCGCACGGTCGCCATGCATGGTTTTGGCAGCTTCATTGGGAGGGAGAAAGATATCTCCCCGGATGTTTTCGTTCACCTGATCGGGAATCAAAAACCCAAAGCCATCGCGATGTACGGAGACGCGGCCTGCCGCATACTCCGGGTTACTGCCGACGCCAACATAGTGCCCGGAGCGCAATTCTACAATCAGGCCCTTGTCTGCCAGGCGGTCGAGCGCGTCTTCGAGCGAATCACGGTTTTCGCCCTGCAGCCGCAGTTCGCGAACAAGCTGCTTGTATGTCGCCCGCGCATGCGGCAGGTTGCGGATATGCTCCAGCAGGCTCGCATCGCTAAAGGGCTTCTGCACAACCGCATTATAGGAACCGGGAGAAGCGATCCCGATATAGTGGCCTGCATGGAGCTAAAAGCAGTAAGCCTTACGATTCCTGAAAGCGGCAACATTATTGTCGGGCAGAGCCATTTCATCAAAACCGTGGAAGACATCTATGAGGCGATCGTGAATACCTCACCTCATCTGCAGTTTGGAGTTGCGTTCAACGAAGCCTCGGGCGAGTGCCTGATCCGCTTTGACGGTAACGACGAATCACTCAAGCAGAATGCCATTCAGAACGCCACGACGATTGCGGCTGGTCATGTCTTCGTTATCGCGCTGCGAAACGGCTTCCCGATTAACATTCTGGACCGCATCAAAGCGGTTCCCGAAGTGGTGAACATCTATTGCGCCAGCGCCAATCCTGTGGAAGTAATTGTTGCCGAGACGGACCAGGGGCGCGGCATTCTTGGAGTGATTGACGGCAGCCGGCCGAAGGGTGTTGAAACCGAATCGCATGCGAGAGCACGAGTGGAACTGCTGCAGAAATTCGGCTATAAACGCTGACCGGTGAACTAAAGTTCGCCGCTGCACGCTAAAGCGTGCGCCACTAAGCGGCTTTTTCGGCGGCGATGATGCGCTCGATGCGACCTGAAATGCGGTTTTCGGGAGTTTCGAGGTTCATGTTTTGCAATTCCTGGTTATCTACCTTGGCCTGAGCCAGCAGAACGTTCCATTTATGCAGTTCCTGCTTGCGGGCGTGCGCCTCCGCTTGCTGACGCGCGCGGTTCTGTTTCTCTTGTTGCGAAACAAAGCCAATTTCGGCTTTACGCTTTTCGGCTCTAAGCTTTAGCAGAGTATTCAGCGATTTGTGAAAAGCGCGCTCGTGGGTGGTTTGGTAGCGAAGATAGAGGGCAAGCTCTCTTTCGGCATCACAAGCGCCCGCCTCATTGAAGCACCGGCCTTGCAGCCGGATAGCGCGCTGCTGGAGCCAGTAATGCTGGGCCATGCTCTCGACCAGCAGGGTTTCGGTCGGAGTTTCGGGATTGTGTTCGGTGCGAAGGCCGTCCTGCAGCTTCTCGAAATCCGCCGGCATTTCACCGGGCAGAAACAGAAAGCCTCCCGAGAGACCATGACGGCAGGCGTTCATTGAGACAGTGCCTTTGCCTTCGGCGGACTTGGGACCGGTACTGTGCCGCGAGTTCTTTTGATTAGCGGCGATTTGCGCTTCTGTAGACATTTATAAGACTCCTGAAAAAGAAAAAGCGCCAACTGCACGGCGGCAGTGGCGCGGGTTCATGTTGAATCTTCACCTCGCTAAGAGGCGCGGACTCATCCAAAGACCAGCATAACAGGGGCCTGCAAGCGATTTGTAGTTAAGCCTTATGGAATGAGAAACTTAACACTTGTGACCGTGATCGGCGAGCACGATGAATCTCGTCGTAACCAATGCCGCCGAGTTATCTCAACCCTTGGAATGATTCCCGATTGATGGTTAACGTCCCACAAAACTGTCGATTTCGGCGTGCCGCAATGCGATTCCGTTCAAGTAGACTGTAAAGACTCGCCATACAATGCTCTCCGTCGGGACAAAACTCGGCATCTACGAGATATGCTCACACTTGGGCGCAGGCGGTATGGGGGAGGTGTATCGAGCAAAAGACACAAGGCTCGATCGTGAAGTGGCGGTTAAAGTGCTTCGGGCGGACCTAGCGGCGGATCACGCGCTTGTTACTAGATTCGCGGGCGAAGCAAGGGTCTTAGCATCACTGAATCACCCCAACGTCGCGCAAATTTACGGTTTAGAGGACTCCGGCAACACGCCGGCCTTTGTAATGGAGCTTGTTCCGGGAGAAACACTCAGTTCGTTGCTCCGAAGGCAAAGGCTGGCACTCCCGGTCGCCCTGAATTACGCCGCGCAAATTGCGGAAGCGCTCGGCGCGGCACATGATCGAGGCATTGCTCACCGCGACCTCAAGCCGGCGAACGTTATGATCACACCTGCGGGCCTCGTTAAGGTCCTTGATTTTGGACTTGCCGCTGTGGCACGGCCAGCACCTGTTCTTCAAAACGGCTCTCAGGGCGCTACTGCCGCGACCATAACTGCGACTCAGTCCGGTGTGATCATGGGAACAGCCGGCTACATGAGCCCGGAACAGGCAGCTGGCCAGCCCCTTGATAGCCGGACCGACATCTGGGCGTTCGGCGTCGTGCTTTGGGAGATGTCCACCGGAAAGCCTTTGTTTGAAGGCGATTCTTCCGCGGAGACTCTGGCCGCTGTATTTACGAAGGAGCCTGACTGGGAGCAAGTGCCGTGGAAGCTCCGGCGACTGCTGCGGAGCTGCCTCCAACGAGATGCCAGTCGTCGTCTTCGCGACATCAGGGACGCTAGCCTTTTACTCGAAGAGCAAGACGAGCCGGCCCACTCCATCGCAAGTCGTTCCCCGCACCGTTGGTGGAAATGGGCGGCATTCGCCATGGTTGTCGCGCTTAGTGTCTTGTACGGGTTCATGTGGCGCTCTACTCATTCCGTTGAGCCCCCGGTGATTCGCTTCGATGTTGACCTAGGAACTGATCTGGATCCCGGCAACCGCTTCGCAATCTCGCCGGACGGAAGCCGCATTGCCTTCATTGGAATGGATGCGAATCGCAACTCAACATTGTTTATTCGTCGACTCGATCGGCCGAAAGCAACTGTTCTAGACGACGGGCTCGGCCGCAACAGTTATACCGCCCCATTCTTTTCCCCAGACAGCAAATGGATTGGTTATGAAGGCACACATAAGCTGAAGAAGGTGCCCGTGGACGGCGGTGTACCCGTCGTGGTTGCGGAAGGGGTGGTAGGCCCCGCATGGTCAACCTGGACCGAAAATGGGGACATCGTTTCCGCTTTGACGTTTACCGGTCTATCCCGAATCCCTTCATCCGGACGCGCACCCGAGCTCATTTTTGAAGGTTCAACTCTGGAACCTTCCTTCCTGCCTGGGGGAAAGACAATTCTTCTGTCCTACGGGCAGTTATCAGTTTTGCCAATTGAAGGCGGAAAAGCGAGAGCAATTCCGGGGATCGTTGGGAATGAAGCGAAGTATGTATCGCCAGACTACATACTTTACGTTGACGAACACGCCATCCTCCAGGCTCTGCCGTTTGATCTAACACATCTCGAAGTAAGAGGGCCCGCATTCCCGCTGCTCGAGGGCATTGAATCCTTCGATATCAGTCGCACCGGCACGCTCATCTGCAAACGGAGTAGGTCTAGAGGCAGAACTCTACAGTGGCTTGATAAGACGGGCAAGGCAGAAGCAATTCTCGATACACCCGCATCGTATGCAACGCCCCGCGTTTCTCCGGATGGTAAACGGCTGGCATACACAATCCACGGCGAGAAAGGATGGCAAATCTGGATTTACGATTTGGTGCGTCACGTCGCAAGCCAACTTACTCTTGAAAGCACGACCGCAACGTACCCGTTATGGATGCCCGGAGGGAATTACCTGCTCTTCCGCGGATCGGATGGCATCTTCGTTGTCGCCGCCAACGGTAGCAGCAAACCGAAACTTATCTTGAAACTGAAACTCAACGACCTGGACGATGGTATGCCCGAAGCAATTGCTCCTGATAGCCGCCAATTGGCTCTGGTCCGCGAGGGTAAGGACACTGAACGCGATATCTGGATGGTTCCTCTGAATGGGAAGGGCGAAAGCTTACGTGCAGGCGAGCCGAAACCCTTCATCAATACCGTCGCCGATGAAATCAACCCTGCCTTTTCGCCTGATGGCAAATGGTTGGCGTACTCTTCTACCCAAACCGGCGCCTTTACAATCTATGTCCGTTCCTTGCAAGGCAGTAACGCAACCTGGCAGGTATCATCGGAAGAAGGTTTCCTCCCCCAGTGGTCGCCTGAAGGAAGGCAAATCATTTTCCATTCCCTGCAGAACGAACGGCTCTGGGCCGCATCCTACACCGTAAGTGACAATGTCTTCTTGCCGGGCGAGGTCACACCATTTGGAGGAAATGTGGAAGTTCCTGCCAACGGAGAGAGCCTTGTTTACTCGTTCTCTCCGACAGGCAATCGTGTAGCCGCTGTGCTGCCGGCCAGTGAAGCGCCCGGAGTTCGGCCGCATCCTAACTACATTCTGATCCTCAATTTTTTCGAAGAGATTAAACGCCATCGGGGCTGAGCCCAAACCACTGCCACAGGCCCGAGGATTATCCATATTTCAGCGCAAGGCCGATTAGCGATCGGCCCGGGGCCTGCCCCACCAAAAATGGCCCTGCACTGAGCAGAGATGAATCCCAATGAATGTGCAATCGACGGTTCGTATAGAATGTCTGCATGGAATCTGCCGCGCCCAGTTCGACCGCTCTGCTGCAAGGCACGCTCGACGTTCTGATTTTGAAGGCTCTCGCTTTGGAGCGGATGCACGGGCTGGGAATTTCGCGCCGTGTTGCGCAAATCACAAGCGGCACGTTTCAGGTGAAGCCTGGCTCATTGTTTCCCGCTCTTCACCGGATGGAAGAGGCCGGGTGGCTGAGTTCATCTTGGGGCGAGTCGGAGAATCACCGGCGAGCAAAGTTTTACCAGCTGACGAACATGGGCCGCCGCCAGCTTAAGCAGGAGACCAGCCAGTGGGCGCGCATTTCGGCGGCGATGGCGAGCGTGCTCGAGATGCCGTAGTCGAACTTTAGGAGCAGTTATGCCCTTCTTTCACCGGATGAAGACGCTATGGCGCAATCTTGCGAAGAGAGAAAGCGTCGAACAGGATCTCGACAGTGAACTTCGTTCGTACCGGGAAATGCTGGAAGACGAGAAGACGGAATCCGGCGTCAATAAGGATGGCGCGAGGCGCGAAGCTCTGCTCGAACTTGGCGGCGTGGAACAGATCAAGGAGGGAGTTCGCGACATTCGCCTCGGAGTTACGCTGGAGGCCATCGGAGGAGAACTGCGGCAAGCACTGCGCGGGCTGCGTCGCAATCCGGGCTTGACGGTTTTGGGCACGCTCATGCTGGCGCTCGGGATGGGGGCAAGCACCGTGGTGTTCAGCATCTTCCAGGCGTCGCTCATGAGACCGCTGCCGTTTCGCGATTCCGGCCGGCTGGTGCAATTGTGGGAAACGCGGCAGAACCGCGGGATCGACCGGGCGTCTTTTTCGGAAGGCAACTTTTGGGATGTACGCGCGCAGAGCCACGCGTTCGAATCGCTGGCGGCCTACCATTATGACGAAGCCAACCTGACTGGCGTGGGCGCGGCGGAAAAGGTGAGCGCCGTCGAGATCACCTCAGGCTTTTTCCACACGCTCGGAATAGCGCCGGCCTTGGGACGCGATTTCTC
>DATIMA010000223.1:0-18749 GCA_035475915.1 Bryobacteraceae bacterium | reverse complement strand
CGACGAAGAAAGAGGGTATGGGGATCGGGCTTTCCGTGAGCCGGTCCATCATTGAACGTCATAACGGCCGCCTGTGGGCAACGCTGAACGATGGCCCGGGTGCTACGTTTTCATTTTCTATTCCTTGCAGACCCGCAAGTGGGGGAGCCGGCGATCCCGTTGCGATCCGGACGGCGACTGCGATGGATTCTCACCAAGTTGTGAGAAGTTTATGACGATCCAACGTTCGCTTGTGTCCGTCGTTGATGACGACGAGTCCGTGCGCGAGTCGTTACCGGATTTGCTGAAGGAATTTGGCTTTGATGCCCGCATCTTCTCGTCGGCACAAGAGTTCCTGAATTCCGATTGCGTTGGCAAGACCCAATGTCTGATCCTCGACGTCGCGATGCCCGGCATGAGCGGGCCCGATCTCCAACGGGAACTAAAAATTCGCCATCAAGCGATCCCGATCGTGTTCATAACAGCTCGCAGAGACGAGAACATACGGCCACGATTACTCGAGCAGGGTGCGGTGGAATGCCTGTTTAAGCCCTTCAGCGACACCGCTTTGCTCGAAGCCCTAAATGCGGCACTGCGAGTGAACTGAAGCATTCGGTGGTTTACGCCGTCGGTGACGAAATACAATAAAATGACCCGCGCAATACTCATTGAATTGAGCGCCGTTCCATGTCTCCCGCTACAGCAATCGTGTTCGTTGTTGATGACGACATATCCGTGCGCGAATCGCTGGAATTGCTGATCCTCTCGGGGGGCTGGCAGCCGGAGACCTTCGCGTCCGCTCAGCAGTTCCTTGGCCGTCCACGAGCGGTTGTTCCAAGCTGCCTAGTACTGGACGTTTCTCTTCCAGGTCTCAATGGTCTGGAACTGCAGGAGCGTATCGGAGTAGAGCGATCCGATATGCCGATCATTTTCGTCACCGGCCACGGCAACGTGCCCATGACGGTTAGGGCGATGAAGGCCGGAGCTGTTGAATTCCTGACAAAACCGTTCAGCGAGGACGCCCTGCTGAATGCGATCCGGCTTGCCCTGAAACGCAGCGAGAGCGCGCTCGTTCGCGAGCGGGAATTGCACGTCCTTCGCGAGGCTTATGCATCAGTCACGCCCCGCGAGCGTGAAGTGATGAGATTGGTCGTATCCGGATTATTGAACAAGCAGGTGGGCGCGGAACTCGGTATCAGCGAGATCACGGTAAAAGCGCACCGAGGCAGCTTGATGCGGAAGATGAAGGCCGATTCGCTTCCCGACCTGGTGCATATGGCCGCGAGACTTGGACTGCCATCCGGTTCCCGGACAAAGGCACGGGCGGCAACCGATACCTTCGTCTAATAGATTCGCGTCCATCCTTCTGGCTTAATCGCAACAGGAGCCGGTCAGCGCTATGGCAACCGCCAATATTTCACAACTGCACGGAGCCGAACGCCGCTTGGAAGAACTCGGCATTCAACTCCCGGCTGCGCCAACCCCGTTTGGCACTTACGTCGAAACACTACAGACAGGCAATTTGCTCTTCCTGAGCGGAATGCTTCCAGTTGCCGACCACAAGCCAAAGTATGTTGGCCGGCTTGGCGACGAACTCGACGTGAATGCTGGGCGAGATGCTGTTTATGCTGCAGGGTTGAGCGCCCTAGCCGCGGCGAGGCAACACCTCGGTTCGCTTGACAGAATCAGCCGGGTCGTCAGGCTCGGAGTATTTATGGCAACCTCGGGCGGCTTCCTCGACCACGTAAGCGTTGCCGATGCTGTTTCGGACCTGTTTCAAGATGTTTTTGGCGTCGAAAAAAGACCGGTCCGGCTCGTAATCGGAGTTGCCAGCCTTCCTCTTGGCATGCCGATTGAGCTCGAGATCATTTTCGAAATCGCTGACTAGCAGGCCGGGCAGAGCTTGGGAATCGATATCCAAAAGGAGAGCAAAACAATGGATCAGCAAGTGTTTTATCGCACAGTGAAGGTCGATGGACTCTCAATTTTTTACAGAGAAGCGGGGCCGAAAGATGCTCCCACCATCCTTTTACTGCATGGTCTTCCGTCTTCGTCGCGTATGTTTCAACCGCTGCTGACGAGACTGGCGGATATATATCACCTGGTTGCGCCCGACTACCCAGGCTACGGACATAGTGACTGGCCCGATCCGAAGCAATTCGATTACACCTTCGACCACATCGCTTCCGTGATGGACGGCTTCACCGTGAAGTTGGGCTTCTCCCGCTACACGCCTTACATGCAAGATTACGGTGGGCCGGTCGGATTTCGCATGGCGCTAGCGCATCCGGAGCGCATAGAGGCTCTCATTGTCCAGAATGCGGTGGCGCACAACGAAGGTCTGGGAGCGAACTGGGCAACTCGCCGAGCCTTCTGGGCGGACCGGCGGGCACATGAGGAGGCGTTACGAAAAAACCTTCTTTCGCTCGAAACAACAAAGACGCGCCACGTTGGAGACGACCCTAAGGTTGAGCTCTACGACCCGGATCTGTGGGCGGATGAATACTCTTTTCTGAACGCACCAGGACAGGCGCAGATTCAAAGCGATCTTTTCTATGATTACCGCACGAATGTCGAGTCTTATCCGAAATGGCAGGCTTGGCTACAAAAGACGCAACCCAAGCTCCTGGTGCTCTGGGGCAAGCACGACCTCTCGTTTGACCTCGGCGAGCCGGAACGCTACCGCAAGGACGTAGCAAATGCTGAGATACATATCCTCGACGCAGGACACTTCGCGCTCGACACAAAAGCAGCTGAGATCGCCGCGCTCGTAGGCAGCTTCATGGCGAACGCTCTTTTGCGGACCCACTCCGAGGCAGCGGCATCTGGGCTGGCGGCGAAGCATCCATGAGCGCCAGGACGGTCAGAGCGGTCCATCTCTGGTGGTGCGATGTGCGGCTCGACTGCCTGCCGGATGAGTTTAGTCAAATCGAGTTGGCTTCAGACTGGCCTAGGTGAGAATGTCACTTCGAACTGCATCGGCGGGCGGCAGCCTGGTTTAGGTTCGCTCGTTATAATCGTCTTTCCGCTCAGGCTATGCTCGCGCTGATTGCGATTGACTGGTTTCCCCTTTGGCTCAGCTTGCGGGTCGCAGCCATTGCTACCACAGGCGTGCTTACGCTTGGCACATTGGTGTCTTATCTTCTGTCCCATAAATGCTTTCGTGGAAAACATCTTCTGGATTCGCTGATCACTTTGCCGCTTGTTTTGCCGCCCACGGTGCTCGGCTATTATCTGCTGGTTATCGCGGGCCGCGCATCGCCGTTCGGGCATGTTTACGAAGCAGTGTTTGGCCAACCGTTGGTGTTCACCTGGCAGGCGGCGGTGGTCGCGGCATTCCTTCACTCGGCGCCCATCTACATCAAGGCGGCAACCGCTGTTCTTGAAACTGTGGACTACCGTTTCGAATGGGCTGCCCAAAGCCTGGGCGCTTCCGAATGGCGCACGTTCTGGCTTGTGACTCTTCCGCTTGCCTGGCGCGGATTGAGTTCGCTCGCCGCCTTAAGCTTCGCTCGCGGGCTGGGCGACTTTGGCGTAACGATCATGCTGGCCGGCAACATACCCGGCCGCACCCAGACTCTTTCTGTTGCCATCTACGACGCTGTCGAATCCGGCGATGGGACGCTGGCCCGCGTGCTGGTCGTGGTGGTGTCCGCTCTCGCGCTCGCATTACTTTGGCCCGCCGGTTATCTATCCCGAAAGACGCGTCCGGCAACTGCCGCATAACGATCTATGCGATGGAAAACGCCTGAATGAGTGTCGATGCCCGGCTCATCAAGAGGCTTCCGGCGGTAGCCGATGCAACCTCATTTGAGCTGAACGTGCATCTGCGCGCCGAGGCAGGCATCACGGCTATCTTCGGCCCAAGCGGCGCCGGAAAGACACTCATACTCAATTGCCTCGGCGGTTTTGCGCGTCCCGACGAGGGCCGCATTCTGGTGAACGACCATTTGTTCTTTGATGCCGCGGCTCACGTTCACCTTCCGCCCCGAGAGCGTCGATGCGGATACATCTTCCAGGACCATGCGCTTTTTCCTCACATGACCATCCGGGAAAATCTAAGGTTTGCGGCCGCATCGCGAGCGCCGGCAAACGGCAGGCTCAACCGCCGCCGGCGAATCAACGATCTCCTGGAAGCGTTTGAGCTAACCGATCTGGCGGCTCGGAAGCCGATGCAGCTTTCGGGAGGCCAGAAGCAGCGAGCCGCGCTGGCTCGTACCTTAGTAAATGAACCGCGGCTACTGCTGCTCGATGAGCCGGCTCGCGGCCTCGATCCCCGTTTGCGCGAAGGATTTTATGACGTGCTGCGGCGCACCCGCGACCAGTTGCTGATCCCCATCCTGCTGGTCACGCACGATCTCGAAGAGTGTTTTGAGCTTGCCGATTCCATCTGCCTGATTGAAAACGGCCGCTTTACGCAAACGGGTCCTCGCGATGTTGTTTTCAAACGGCCCGCCAGCACCGATATAGCCCGTGCGCTCGGAATTTACAACATCCTGCCTGCTGAAATAGAGGCGCTAGACCCCGGGCGCGATACAAGCCGCCTTACTGTATTCGAGTTCAAACTGGACGGCCCTTATCTGCCGGGGCGGCTGATTGGCGATCATGGTTATCTGTGCGTGCCCATTTCCGAGTTCCGCATTGTTCCGAACGATAGCCAGCCGGCCGCGAACCGGCTTAGCTTGCGCTTGACCGGGCAAATTCCGTCTTCGCGCGGCGTTCGTTTGCAATTTGAGCACGGTGTAGCAGCAACTGCCAGTGAATCGGAATACCGGGCCATCCAGGGCAGCGACCGTCTCACGCTTGAAATTCCCCGGTCCGTCATCTATTTCGTCGGAAAATAGGAGATCTGATGAAGCGCTATTACATCACTGACCGTAAATCAGTCGGCGGGTTTCGCCCGTTGCTTGAAGTAATTCGCGACCAGATGCACCTCGGTGTCGATTTCATTCAGATCCGCGAAAAGGACGTCAGCGCTCGGGAATTGTTTGAATTCACGCTTGCGGTTCTCGAGGTGCGCGCTAATGAGATCCGCACGCCTTTGCCAGCCAAGATCCTGCTGAACTCACGCGCCGATGTTGCGGTTGCCACGGGGGCCGATGGCGTGCACCTTCCCGCCAACGCGCCGCAGCAGACTCTTCCGGGCTTGGTAGTCGTCCGCTCTTGCCACGCGATTACCGAGATTCGCGCGACGGACGCGGATTTTGTGACATTCGGGCCTGTGTTCGAAACTCCAGGGAAAGGGCCTGCCCTGGGACTCGACGCCCTGAAACTCGCCTGCCAGCTCGGCAAGCCGGTCTACGCTCTGGGTGGAGTTACTTGGGAGAACGCAGCCGAATGCATGCACGCGGGAGCGGAAGGAATCGCCGGCATCCGCCTGTTTCAAGATCCGGAATTGTAAAAAAGCATCCGTGCATACTATCGGCTAGATGCAGATTGTGATCACATCATTCGTGCTGCTGTTCACGCCGGCGCTGATTGCCGCGGATGCCAAGCAGACAGCGCCGCCTCAACCAGGTCAACTCGCGCCTTCGAATCAGAACCCGCCCGGCAGCGATCTTCCGAACACGATTTCCGCTCCGCCCCTCACGGTTGGCGATAAGTTCGATTACCGTGTGCTCCAAAGCCTCGGCCTTCGCGGGCTGGGCGGATCGCTGATTGGCGCGGCGATCGGTCAAGCGCGGGATGCACCGCACGAATGGGGGCAGGGAGTGAAAGGCTACGCGACCAGATATGGGTCGGGAGTCGCGGGCAATCTTTCGCGGCAGACATTTGCTTTCGTCCTGGAATCTGCGCTGCACGAAGATCCGCGCTATTTCCCTTCGAGAGATAAGGGAAAGAAGCAGCGCGCCTGGAATGCCGCGAAGCAGGTATTCATCTGCAAAACCGACGCTGGAGATTCGTCGTTTGCCTATGGGCGCGTGGTCAGCCAGTTTGCCGGCGGCCAGTTCACTAACGTCTGGCAGCCGGCCAGTACCGGTTCCGTAACGGACGGGATCACGCGGGCGTTCATCGGACTCGGCGCAGATGCCGCCTATAACTTCATGCAAGAGTTCCTGCCTTTCACCCGGCCGCGCTCGCTTCGGCACCGGCATTAAACCGGCTCTGTTCCGCTCATATGCGAACCTGTAAACAAAATGGCGGCAGACGAACTACTTCCGGCAGTTGTAATCGTAGGACGTCCAAACGTCGGAAAATCAACTCTTTTCAATGCGATCCTGGGCAACCGCCGCTCGATCGTGGGAGATGAGCCTGGCATCACGCGAGATCGCATCTACGGCGAAGCGGAGTACCGCGGAAAGCGTTTCGGGGTGATTGATACGGGCGGCATTATGCCTCACGATGCCGCGCTGATTCCAACTCAGATTCTGAAACAGGCGCACGTCGCACTGGATCTTGCTTCGCATATTCTTTACGTGATCGACGGCAGGACCGAGATTACAGCCGCCGATCGCGAACTGGCAAAGCTACTGCGCCCGCTCAACAAGCCTCTGACTCTGGTTGTCAATAAAATCGACACGAAGGCGCGCGAGAGCCTGGTTCCCGAGTTCTATTCGCTGGGACTCGGCGATCCGTTTCCAGTTTCCGCAGAACACCGTCTGGGTTTGGACGAGCTTCTGGAGTACGTGACGACGCCGTTTCCAAAGGCAGAGCTTGAGCCAGAAGAAGAGACAGAAGGCGGTAAGCGCCGGATAAAAGTTGCGATTATCGGCAGGCCGAACGTGGGCAAGTCGACCATGCTGAACGCGCTGGTTGGCGCAGAGCGCGCGATCGTGTCGCCGGTCGCGGGGACAACCCGGGATGCGGTTGACGAATCGATCGAGGAAGGGAACACAGTCTATCGTTTCGTTGATACCGCAGGCATCCGCCGCAAAGGCAAGACCGAAGAAATGACGGAGAAGCTGAGCGTCATTATGGCCCGGCGCAACATTCGCATGGCGAACGTTGTGTTATTGATGCTTGACGCGACGGAAGGCGTGGTCGGCTCCGATGCCACAATCGGCGGCTACGCCCACCAGGAAGGGCGCGCAGTCATTCTCGTCGTCAACAAGTGGGATGCGGTGGACGATAAAGGCAAGCGTGCTTTTACCGAAACGGTGCGCGATGAACTCAAGTTCCTCGATTATGCACCCATCATTTTTGCGTCCGCCAAGAACGGCGAAGGGATACGGCGCATTATGAGCACCATCCGCCGCTCTTTCGATGCTGCTTCCAAACGCGTGACCACGGGCGAATTGAACCGGTTCGCGGAAACGTTAAAATTCGAAAGCGATATCCGGATCTACTACATCACGCAAGCATCCATACGTCCTCCGACGTTCGTCGTGTTTACCGATAAGGCCGGCTCCATGCACTTTTCGATAGAAAGAAATCTAATCAATCGCCTCCGCGATCAGTTCGGGTTTGAAGGCACACCC
This sequence comes from Bryobacteraceae bacterium, assembly GCA_035475915.1. Lineage (GTDB taxonomy): Bacteria > Acidobacteriota > Terriglobia > Bryobacterales > Bryobacteraceae > Bog-105. Next base: position 11,352 of record DATIMA010000223.1, on the reverse strand, counting down.
ATCGTGATCCGGACGAAAAGACGCTAGGATATCGGTATGGCGACCACTGCCGTCCACGTTTCTCTTGCCGAATACATGAATACGGCATACGAGCCGGATTGCGACTATGTCGATGGCGCAGTTGAGGAGCGACACGTAGGAAAACAAAGGCACAGCATGGCTCAGGGCCTGCTGCTTGCCCAACTATTTTCGAGTCAACGGAGGCATGGATACAAAGTGCTTCCGGAACAGCGGGTTCAAATTTCCCGTTCGCGCGTCCGCATTCCCGACATCTGTCTTGTCGCACGAAATGATAACGACGAAGTAATTCAGCGGCCACCCGCTCTCTGGATTGAGATCCTTTCTCCCGAAGATCGCTGGGGCCGAATTCAATCGCGGCTTAATGACGCGTTGGCTTTCGGTGTTCCTACCATTTGGATTATCGATCCGTATTCACGGGAAGCGTGTATCGCCGCGCCGGAGCACGGAACGGCGCCTGTTGAGGACGGAATCCTGCGGTGCGAAACGCCCAAACTGGAGATTTCGCTGGTAGAAATCCTGCCGGAAGAGTAAAGTCAGCGTTGCGGCGCTTGCTTCACTACGACGTTGTCGTCTTCGTCGAACACGCGGATCGCAACGGTCTGTCCGGCCGGTACACTGAACTTATAGTTCAAAATCTGCGAGTCTGTTACTTTTCCAACAGGCTGTATTAAAACCCAATCGGCCCCGTTGACGGAATACTGCGCTTTATCAATCCAGCTGAGGGCGTCATGAGCCGTAAATGTGACCGCGAGATGGCTACCGTCGGGCATGGCAGCCAAATCTGTAATCTCGGGCGGCGTGTTGTCGATGGTGAACGGATCGCTTTCGAGTGAGCCGGTCAGCGCGTCGGCCGGTATGTTGCCCGGCGCATCGCTCGCCGTGATGCGAATGGTGTAGCGGCCGTCGGGAAGCGCCGCGGAGTCGAAAGCGTAGAAGCGGTCTTCGAGCTTGTCTTTCAAAACCTGCCAGCGTGCATCGTGATCACCCTTGATTTCCACCTTGTAGATCATCGGGTCGCCGTTTGCATCACTCGCGCTCCAGCGCGCGGTTACAAAGCCCTTGCTGTACTGAAGAGTTGCGCTTCCTGCCGATTCGAACGTGGGCGGCGTAATCATCTTCTTCTGTCCTACCGCCGGCAGGGTGAGCGTCGCTGGAGAACCCGATTGTGTGACCGTCCTCTCAAGCATGGAGGTGCTGGGCGCCTGCCGGTAGTTGAAAGGAGCAAGATCTATTTGCTGGACTTTCGGTGCAACGTTCTTCGCAAGATAGGCAATATCGACCGCGCTCAAATCGGGTGATGCGCCGGTATCCGATCGGGTAAAGGTCAGGCGATATTGCAGGAACCGTGCCGCCGGCGACTCGACCTTTCCGCCGGTTTCGCTGAGTGTCGCCTTGCTCCAGGCGCTCCAGTCGTTCTCGGGGTTGTTCAGATTTCCGCTTCGGGTTTCGAGTGCGATGCTCCCGCCGTTCAGAGTGGATCTGATATGCGCTTTGCCCCAATAGGTGAAGGCGTCCGCGTCCAATACTTCACTCTCCAGGGTGCCGTTGCTTTGAAGCCCGGGGCCGATGGAGTACAGATTCCCAACGTTGCCTGTCGCCGCATACACCGCTCCATTTCTGCCCTGCAAGAATGCGGTGACTTGCGTGGGCGGGGCGTTCAACAGTTCTGTGAAGAGTTGGTCGGAGTCGATGCGAAAAATGATGCCCTTATTGCCTGTGCCGAGCAGCGGCTTCCCGGATGGGTCGAACGCAATTGCGTATACAAGATCGGTCGAGGAATTCCAGATGCTCTCGGCGAAGCCATCTTTCTGGATGCGATAGAGATCGGACCCGCCTGTAATGGACGCCTTCAGCGAACCAACGGCAGGAGGTAGAGTGGGCGGCGGCGTGCCCGTGCGAACAACACCGCTCGCTTTAACCGCCGGCGGTGTGGCGGAAGGCAGCACCGGCGCTGCGCCCGTTACAGACGTGCTGACCGGCTTGCTCCCGATGGCGGCCGCATAGATAACTCCGTCGTGCTCGGCCACTGCCGTGATCTCGCGCTTGCTTGCCTGGTAAAGGACAAAACCTTTCCCTTCAGGAGTGATCCGAAGAATCAGACCGCCCGGCTCGGTGCCGACAATTAAGTTCCCGGAGCTGTCAATAATCATCGAGCGTGCATGCGTCTCGTTGGTGTCAAAGAACTTCGATCCACTGCCATCGGGCCGAACTTTATAGATGATGCCGGTATCGCCGGTCGCTACGAACAGGTTTCCCGAGTGGTCGAAGGCCATGGCCCAGATGTACTTGCACTTCGGATCGAAGAAAAGTTGCGGTTTACCGCTCTTGTCGATACGGTAAATCTTCGCGTCGGGCAGCACAGCCGCGTAGAGCCTGTCTTCGGCATCCACTGCGAGCGCGTGTACTTCCAGGCCGGTTAGCTCAGCGAATACCTTTGGCTTGCCATTCGGCGGTAGCGCAAACACCTTTGCCGTTGCCCCGGTCGGCGCGCCGCCTGCATAGAACAGAGTTCCTTTCGAATCTTGGGCAATGGCCCAGAGGTATGGCACGCTGGTGCTGTCCAATTCCTTAAACTCGGGGCCCAGAATTACGTGGCCGTCACTGCGAATGGACAGGTGTTTGGGCGTACCCCTTTCGAAATCAGCCTGGTCCGCTTGTTCCCAGACATGGGTCTCAACGGCAAGGGAGAGAGATGGCGCGGCAAAAAGACAAAAAATAGCCGCAGCCCGGCGCAAGACCGAGTAAGTTTGCATTGTATCTGTGCGGGTGCCCTTCAGTTCACGAAAATCTTGAGCGAGTAGCTGCCGGTCACGACCACATCGAACGGCACGGAGGTCTCCTCATGGGCGCTTTCCGGAGAGCTTACGAATTCATGATTCGTTGCTCGTCCGCTCTGCATTACATTCAGAACCGAAGCCGGAAGGCTCGGCAGAATCTTCTCGTCGGAATAGACGGTGGGCTGCGAATCGATCAGGGAAACGTAGAGCCGGTTGTTGCTACGCTCCTCGTTCAGCATCGCCACAGTCTGCGGGATATCTTCGATCCGGTTGAGCGAACTTGCTATGTTTTGGAAGCGGCTCAAGGTTTCGGCATCGCTAAACAGAATCTGGTGCTGGCCGCGCGAGAGCCCCGCGGGAATCTTGAGATTGACGGTCCGTTCCATGCGTTCGCCGTGATACGGCTGAAGGAAAACCTTAACCGGAACTTCGGTGCCGGGCCTAACTTTGTTGTCCGCTATCCAGGCCGATTCGATTTGGGCGGTCCGGCGCTCCGGCAGCAAATCCACGCGGACGTTAACGGCGTCCAGCTTCGGCAATTTGTCGGAATTGACGAACAGCCGGTTGAATTTGTCTCCCCACCATCCGGCCAGCAGCATCGGGGTGGGGACGGGCGTGCCTGCGGGAGCCTGCATGGTGGTCAGTTCAATGGGATGCTGCCCCTGGACCTGAAGTTCGCCATGAAGGCGAAACGTTGCTTCTTCCGAAAAATCGTTCAACTGCGAAAGCGAGTTGAACAGCGTGGCCATCATCAGGTATGGGGTCCATTTCTGATCCACAAAAACACTGAAATGGAAATCGCGCGAATTGCGCACCGTATTATTCCGGTTATAGGAACGGACCTGCATCTTCACCGGAATCATCTGCGCGGTGGCTCCGAGCTCGCCTTCAATGGCGCTATGACGGTCCTGGCGCAGCGCGCCGACCACCTCGGTCGCGTTTCCCATTTTGGTGGGCTGGTACGAAGAGGCAAGCGTGGTGATGATCTCATCCTTTGCAATCGGCATATCAACCGGGCCCAGATTGAACAGGGGATGACCGAATGCCAGAACTCGCTGGCCGTCGTTGTAAGTGACTGTGCCGCCGCCCGTCATGGTCATGTCGCCCGCGACCAGCACCGCGGCAATGCTGTCGCCGGGCTGCATGGAACTGCGCCAATCCTTCGCCGGCTTCGCGGAATCGATGGCTCCGCCCGAGCCTCCCTGCGCAACCGTTAACCCAAGCTGGGTGAAAATGGGGCTGAATTCCTTCACCGCGTCGTCGCTGAAACCCGACATACTGATGGGCGTTGCAATCGGCGTCATCATGGGAGTCTCCGGTAGATTTCCAGATGAGCCGGCAGCCATCACGCGAGCCAGCAGACGGCTGGGAACGGGGAGCGACGCGCTCGCCTGCTGAATCTTGTCGGGAGTGTGGGCATCCGCGGGACGGCCCTGGTCGAAGGACTTCACATCGAGCATGAGCTGGATGGGTGTAATGCCGCAAATAGCGTCCGGTGAGAACACGCTCAGCCGAAGAGAAATTGCGCCTAGCAGCTTACCGTCAATGTAAACCGGGCTGCCGCTCATTCCGCCCGCGACATTCGTCCGCTCCGCCTTGCCGGACAACTTTCCGATAATGATGTCCTGTCTGGGACCCCAGGCGTTCTGCCAGATTCCGATGATCTCTACCGGAACCGGTTCGGGCTTGCTGCCTTGGAATACGGTCCATGCCACGCCTTTCAATCCGGGTTTCAACGCACTTTCCGGAAAAAGATCGACCTTGCCGGCTTTTGGCGCGATCGTCATATTTGGGATGCCGCCCTGGGGTGTGGCGGCCATTCCAGAACAGGAAAGGATGAAGCAGCAAATAACGGCTCGCGAAAACATACCGGATGTCCAACATTATGACGTAGTAAGGGTGAGCGGCGCCGAGGTGCAGCCAAAGTAAACTGGGCGCGGCGTTAATCTCTGTTCATAGTCCACTGTTTGCTCATAGTTCATGTCTTTGGGGTTGTAGACTGGAAACATCACACTGTCCGCTGTCGTCTAGCGGGAGAGAGTACATGACACGTCGAACATTCACACTTGCAGGTTCGTTCCTTCTTTGCGCATCCATGGCGGTTAATGCGGCTGCCGCTCAAAATAAAGCCGCGAAAACGGGCGATCCGGCGAAGGGGAAGGAACTTTTTGAGCAATGCGCCGTTTGCCACAACGTCGATACCGACGAGAAGAAGATGGGGCCATCGCTGAAAGGGCTTTTTAAGCGCAAGGCGATGACGAATGGCAAGCCCATGAACGACGAGAATGTGCTCAACCAGATCAACAACGGCGGCAACGGCATGCCGGCGTATTCTGACATGCTATCGGCTGACGACAAGGCGAATATCCTGGCATATTTGCACACGCTCTAGGAACACACCCATCGCTGACGCCCACTGCTCCGTTTAGAGCACCTCTGCTAAATTGAGAGAGATCGTACCCGCAGCGTCCCCATCGTCTAGCCCGGCCTAGGACACCGCCCTTTCACGGCGATAACAGGGGTTCGAATCCCCTTGGGGACGCCAAAACTGCTACCGATTCGAAAGAGCGGCACTGAACTGCCCGCCGGGGCGATACATCGTGCGCTACCAGACGGCAAGGCCGATCAGCAATCGGCCTGCAGGCATGGCAGCCTGCCCCACGACTTCGCTATCAGTAAAGTAGAAACTCGCGCTAGAACCGGATCTCTAAATGTCCCTGGCCCTGCCGCTGGGTATTGCTTTGGCTGTTGATCACCAGCCCGAAGTTCGAATCGTTGAAGTTCAAATTGGGCCCGCCGAACACCACTCGATTCAGTACATTGAAATACTCAATCTCCAGCTTGAGCTTGACGCGTTCGCCCAGATCGAAGTATTTGGCCAAAGCAACGTTTTCGTTGTAGCCGAACGGATTTCGCAACTGCTTCAGAACGCGCGGCGCGTTGCCCAACACCCACGGGCCGGGATCGCTGAAATCCGCCTTATTGATCACCGGCAGTCCCTTGTAAACGTTCGCGTAGGAGAACTGCATATTCGAGGTAGAAACCACGTCCGCACGATTGCAGGGGGCGCAACCATTACCGAGCGGATCTCCTCCAACGTACACGGGACCACCGGTGCCGCTGAACAAGGGCGTCCCTGTCGCGTAAGTCAGTATCGGGCTGATCTGCCAGCCGCCCAAAATTGCGTTCACGACACCGCCCCGGTTCAGATATGGCCTGCCTTTTCCAAATGGCAATTCGTAGGTACCGGCAATGCTGATCATGTGCGTCTGGTCGTTGTTATCGACCGACCATTCCGCTTTCTGGTTGTCCTTGTTCAAGGAGTTGTTCGCAAACGAGGTAAACCCGGAGTTGGTGTTCGACATCATGCGGGACAGATTATAAGAAACCAGGAAGCTGAGGCCGTTGGTGTAGCGCTTCTCGAGCTGGATCTGCATCGCATTGTAGAGCGATGAGCCGGTGTTATCGAAGTTGTTGAATACTCCGGCGAATTGCGGGTACGGGCGCAGAGCCTGCAGCAAGTTGGCGGTCGGAAAGTCGGTGAGAAAGTTCGCGTAGGGGAGAGGAATTCCCGCGACCGGGCCGGCAGTGGCGAAATCCTGCCCCAGCAAACTCCCGAACCGATTCAGATATTGGGGAGAGAGTTGATTAGGCGGATTCAACTGCGACGGCAGGAAGTTCGCCCGGTTGCCGGTATAAGAGGCCGAGAGGAACATTTGATACGGCAGTTCCCGCTGAATTCCCACGTTCCAGACCAAGTCGTACGGAGCGATGCCATCGTTGATCGGATCGAAGCCGTTGATTTGCGTTCCAACGCCAAGTCCCGGGCTGAAGGGAACCGCAGAAGGATATGGGAGAATGTTTGAATCCCATGATCCAAAGCCCGCGCTAGTCGAGCCGGTCGAATTGCGGGTAAACGAGCCGAGCAGAAGATTGCCGTAGTTTACAGCCACTTTGCTGGTGCCATATTCGTAAGCGCCGCCATCCAGGAAATTCATCGAGAAACCGCCTTGCAGAACGGTCTTATTGTTCAACTCGTAAGAGAACCCAGTTCGTGGGCTAAAATGAGCCCGATGTAAGGTGGCACGAGTAATTCCCGCGCAGCCATCGCAGTTCCCGAACTTCGTAGCCGCGCCAAGCAGTCCTCCCGCGGCCGGGTTCGGAATGTGGGAATCGAAATACACGATATTGTTATCGGCTTCAGTGAACGGAAACATCAGATCCCAGCGCAGGCCCATATTGATGGTCAGGCGCGGTGTCCATTTGAAATCATCCTGAATGTAAGTGGAGAAATCCTTGTTCCGGAGCCTCAACTCCTGGGAGCCGATCCGGTTGGCGTTATCTACGGTTCCAAGCAGGAAACTGGCAAAGGCGTTTCCGGTGGTGCTGAGATTGTTCGGATCGGCGGTTTGATTGTTGCTAAAACCAAATGTTCCGGCGCAGTGCTGACATTCATTGTCATCCTGGTACGTCCTGCGGAACTCGCCGCCGATGTTGAACGTGTGTCTGCCATGCACCCACAGCCAGTTGTTTTCAACTACCCAACCCAGCTTGCGGTTGATGGACTCAACCCATGGCGATCCGAAATCGCTGGGGTTGAGAGGCCCGCTGAAGGTGATCTGAGATAACTGTGTCAGGCCGGGGGCGGGAGCGAAGTTCGGCGCCGATGTGCGCTGGCTGATCTGATCATTCAACTCGCCCAGCCAGCTTGCACCGGTGGTCATCACCAGGTGCGGATTGATTGTCAAAGCATAGTTGAGGATGAATACCGTGCCGAGGTCCGGATTATAGGTGTTACTTGTCAACGGGTTGTCGGTCGGAAATTTCGCACCCGTTTCAGTCCCATATGAGGTCCACTTGCTGCGCCACTGGGTCCAGTGGATGGACTGTCTGTCGCTGATGCTGTGGTCGATGGTAAAACCCCACGGATTCGATCTGGTGGGAATCACGCCGCGCAGTGATTGCTGATTATTAGAGAATAAGTTCGGCAACGCCGGATTTGGCATGTATTGCAGCAGGCCAGCCGAAACCGGGCTGAAGCAGACCTGCGGGATCACATTGCCCCGGAACGGTGTTCCCGGCGTATTGCCATTGGCCGTGCAGCCACTATTTGCAGGGTTAAAGATGGTGGTTCCGAGGGCGCTAAAATCGCCTGCCTTTTCGGCTGCGGTCGGAAGCGATATAAAGCTGGTATCCGTCTGGTTCTGGCGGTACCATTCCATGCTCAGATGGAAAAAGGTCCGGTTCCTTCCGTTGTAGAGTTTGGGAATGATCACTGGGCCGCCGATGCTGAAGCCGTAGTTGTTTTCATGGTCAATCGGCACTGTCGGATTGTACGCGCCGCGAGCATCGAAGAAGTTGTTGCGGATAATCTCGAAGCCGTCGCCGTGAAACGTATTGGTTCCCGAGGCTGTGTTGTAGGTGACGACGCCTTGGGCCAGGCCATACTGGGCGGAGAAAGATGACCGCAGCACGTTGAATTGATTCACCAGCTCGTAGGGCGGATTCCAGATGGTTTGGAAGCCCTGCGTTTCGGATTGCGCCATGGGGATGCCGTTGAAGACAACCTCGCTCTCAAAATCGACGCCGCCATTGATGCGTTTACTGAACGTGCCGCCGGTAACGCCTGGGGCAAGGAACACAAACTGGTCGATTTGGCGGCCTCGGTTGTCACCGCCCTGCCCAACCTGATCCGGGAGTTCCTGCACAACCTTGTTCTCAATCGTCGTACCAAGCGCCGGTTGGGTGGTATCGAGCGCGATCGCGCTCTCCGTCACATTAACGGTCTGTTCCGTCTTGCCCGGCTGAAGTACTGCATCGACGTTGGAAACTCTGGCGACGCTCACTCCGACGCCACTATGAACGGAAGCCTGAAATCCAGGCGATTCCACTTTCACCGTATAAGTACCAGGAATCAAATCGGTAAACTGGTAAGTTCCGGCGGAGCTGGTGACTGCGGTCTTCGAAACATTTGTCGCGATATTTGTTTCAGTGACAGTTGCATTTGGAATTACAGCTCCTGTCGCGTCAGTTACAGTCCCAGCGATACCTTGCAGCGCCTGTCCGCTCGCGCTGTAGGTTCCACCGCCGATCATTATGAGAAAAACTACCAGCCAGTAAGAGAACCTAGATACGACGCTCGAGCGTCCACTAACAGACTTACTTTCCATGTTATCGACCCCACACAGCAATCAGTGAAATGGTAGCCTTGTAAACTACCTGCTGTGTAGGAGTATATACGTATAGCTGTAAGAAAACAAGAGGAAAGCTAGGTGGGCCAAGAGGATTAGGAGCTGTGAAAAGATCGAGGAATGGTTCGTTGAACGAATGCTCCGTCGGGGAGTGTGAAAAGATCGACTACGCCCGTCGCTTACGCTCATGGCTCGGTTTCAAGATCAACGACTTAACGCCATACGGTGAAATCAGGATCTGTCTACACCGGGTCGATTTCCACAATCCACATTAAAGACTCGACGCAACTCGCCCAAACGGCGCAATTCAATGCGACAGGAGCTGCGCTTGTGAAATCTGGCTCAACTGTGACGTGATGGAAGGGCTCACATAGGAGTTGCCTTGAGCGACGGTGCGAACCGCCGACGCAAGATCGGCCTGGGCCGTATCGGCGCGCACATAGCCGCGCGCGCCCGCTTTGAAAGCTTCCATTACGTACTCTTCGTCGGCAAGTTCGGTGACCATGATGATGCCGGGGCGGGGGCTCTTGGTGGAAATTTCAACGGCCGCCGAGATGCCGTTAACGATTGGCAGGTGGATGTCGAGCAGGACAACATCGGGCCGGCGATAGTCGCTGAGAACAACGGCCTCACGCCCGTTTGCCGCCTCGCCGACGATTTCAAACGCCGGCTCCTTCTCAAGCAGACTGCGGAGCGTGGTCCGGACAATCGGATGATGGTTGGCAAGCACAATGCGGATCTGGCCCATGCCGGTCGATAATCCGAAGCGTACCTGGTTCCGGTAAACGGCGGTATCGCCTGCGGGCAGTATTCCTGTGCTGATCGTCGAGTATTCTCGCTTCTACCCTTCCGACGCTCGTAGAATCCCCTTGGCAGGGTATGGATCGGGGGCCAGCGATTGTTTACAGTGGGGCTGCAGATATGCATGCGATAAGAACGGCGCAGCCGCACGTGCTTGCAGAACTTGAGAAATTCGATAGCTGCACCGTCTCGAATGCAATTGAACATTTTCAGGTAAGGACGCGGAATGAGGGATTCATTCGCGGCTCCGTACGGTGCCTGTTTCCGGGGATGACGCCGCGGGCCGGACACGCCATCACCGCGCGGATCCGCACTTCCGCAACACCGATTGCGGGCCGCTGCTATTACGACCGGCATGATTGGTGGACCTATGTGCAATCGGTACCTGCTCCGAAATTCGTGGCGGTTCAGGATGTCGATGAAACGCCCGGGCTGGGAGCGCTATTGGGCGAGATACACGCGAATCTTTTCACTGCTCTTGGCTGTGCCGCATATGTCACCAACGGAGCAGTACGGGATCTGCCGGGAGTAGAAAGAGCCGGACTTCAATCCTTTGCGGGCAGCATCTCCGTTTCGCACTCCTATGCGCACGTGGTGGACTTCGGAATTCCAATCGAGATTGGCGGCCTGAAGATCAACCCCGGAGATTTACTGCACGGCGACTGCCACGGGGTTGTATCGGTGCCGATTGAGATTGCCGCGGATGTGCCGGGCGAAGCAGCCAGAATCATCGATACCGAACGGGAACTGATTGAGCTTTGCCAATCGCCGAACTGCTCGCTCGATCAGCTTATTGAAAAGATTCAGTATGTATCGGGAAAACTAACGACGATGCACGAAAACAGTAGAGCGCACCAATTGAAACTGGCCGCTCTGTCAATTGCGGTGGGCGCGATGGCAGTAGCGCTTGCGTCATGTGGAAAAAATGATGTTGCGCGGGCAAGTGGAAATACCGAGAGCGCGGTTCCCACAGTTGCGGTGACCAGCGTGACACGCAGGCCGATGGCGCGATATCTCACCACGTCATCCGAACTGGTCCCCTTTCAGGAGATTGACGTCTTCGCGAAAGAGGCGGGCTTCGTTTCGAAACTATACGTGGATTATGGAAGCCATGTCAGGCAGGGCCAGTTGATTGCGACGCTCGAAATCCCTGAGCTGCAGGCCCTGTTACAGGAGGACCGGGCTTCGATTGCGAGCATGGCGGACCAGGTCACCGATGCAGGGCACGAACTGAACAGGATTGAGGCACAGCACAACGTGCTGCATCTTCAATTTGAACGGTTGAACAATGTTGCGACCAGTAAGCCGGGATTGGTGGCGCAGCAGGAAGTGGATGATGCGCAAGGGAAAGATCTGGCCGCGGAAGCGCAGATAGAAGCTGCTAAATCCCGTCTGCAAGTGGCCAAGAGCCAACTGACTTTTTCACAGTCAAAGCTGGCGCACGACCAGGCGTTGTACGACTATTCAAAAATCACCGCGCCGTTTTCGGGCGTAGTGACGCAGAGATACGCAAATCTGGGCACGCTGGTACAGGCCGGAACCAGTTCGAGCACGCAGGCGAC
>DATIMA010000222.1:0-35172 GCA_035475915.1 Bryobacteraceae bacterium | reverse complement strand
CTGTTTCTCCAGGGAACGGACATTCTGTATCGCGTTCCGGGCAACGTAAACCAGTTCAGCGGATGGCCCATTAATCCGGCCGCTATACAGACTTTCAACCCGGCGACTGGCATTCCAACCAGCGGCGGCCCGGTCCAGTTGACCGGCTTTCCGGAGAATCTGCCAACTCCCATCACGTATCGATACTCACTCGGCACGGAATATAATTTTGCGAGTGATTGGGTAGGGAAGCTCGGATATCAGGGCAGTACGACTCATCACTATACGAGGCAAACGAATTTCAACTGGTATTTTATGCCGCTGAATCCGCGGATCCAATCGCTTACTTTTTATCTGAACGATGCGAATGCAAACTACGATGCTCTGCTGGCGGAAGTCGAACATCGCTTTTCGCACTCGTTTCAATTCGATGTGCAGTATCGCTGGAGCCACACGATCGACGACGGGTCAAATGATTACTACATAGGCCAGTATCCGTTTGGGCTGCAATACCTGAGGGGAGATGCCGATTTCGATGTGCGGCACAACCTTAAGGTCTATGGCATCTGGAACCCGCGCATTTTCAAAGGGAACGGCTGGGCGGAAAAAATTCTGGGCGGGTGGCAGATCACAGGCATTCTGAACGCGAATTCCGGTTTTCCATGGACGCCGCTTTACTCCAATACAGGTTGCAACGTAGTTTATGCAAATAGCGGCTACTGCAATCTGCGGCCGGCCGGATACCTTGGCAACGCCGGAACGGATTACAGCAATTCCACCTTCGAGAAGGCCGGAGCGAACTTCCCGAACGGAGCGCTCGCGTACTTCACCGTACCGACTTTTCCGGCGAGTGGGATTCCTCCGGCGCCTTCAGTCGGGCGAAATGTGTTACGCGGACCGGGCTATTTCGATACGGACATGACGCTGCAGAAGTCGTTTGGCCTTCCGAAGCTTCCGATCTTTGGAGAGAATGCCCGATTCGAGTTTCGAGCGGACTTCTTCAACATCTTCAACAAAACAAATCTGCAGGGTCTGGCGAATTCGGGCAATCCGTATCCGGGCAACATCATCAGTTCCGATGGGGTGAGCAGCAATCCACAATTCGGGGTGCCGCAAGCCGGGCTCTCCGGACGTGTGATTAATTTGCAGGCGCGGTTTAGCTTTTAACGTCTACTATCTTCGACCGCCGCCATGACCACCATGGGCGCCGCTGTGTCCGCGAACTCCGCCGCCGTAGTGTCCGCCTCGAAAACCGGCACGCGGAGCATAGCTGCCGCGAGAACCATATCCACCCCGGACACTGTATCCGCCGCGGTAGCCGCTCCTGTAACCATAATGTCCCCGATAAGCGTAACCGCCCCGGTATCCGTAGCCGCGGCCGTAGTAACGCGCACGGTAGCGGGGATAATAGCGGCCTCTTCGCCCGTAATACCGGCCCCAATAATATCCGAAATACGGGTACGCATAAGCGTAGGGAGCATAGTACGCGTACGGATAACTGCAATATGGGTACAGGTACGGATCGCAAGCGTAGGGATAACCATAGGCGTATGGATATCCGTAAGCGTATGGATAGGCGGGCGCAACGTTGATTCCAAACCCGAGGACTCCAGCTTGTGCTTGCGCCGGGCCGACGAAAATCAGCATCGCCGTGAGTGCGGCAATCAGCAGCCCCACTCGTTTCAACATTTGTAAGCCTCCGTTTTTTTAGACGCCTTGCCGCTTGATAGCGGTTCGTCAGGATTCCTCTCCGCCCAAAGAGGCGCACGACCACGATCACAATTCGGCGGAATCCAATATCACCTTATTTTTTCAAAACTTTACGTTGGCTGGAGCACGCAACGTGGTTGGCGGGAAGCGTAGGATTCGCACAGAACTCCCATGCTTTCTCAGATGAAATTCCTTGTTTTCGGCCTTGCCGGCCTCTCGATGGTTTTCAGTACGGCCTGTAAGACACAGCCCGACCATCCGAATCAGTTGAATACATTCGATGGCTCTTCCTATGATTCGCTGACGCTTGCGCACGGGGCGCTAACCTCGTTGCGCGGTCAAATCTCAAGCGCGTTTCCGAAATACATTCCAGTATTCAACGAAGCCGCGAACAGCTACGAAGCGGCGTTCGACGCTTTTGCGGCGTTCCGTATGCAGCCTCAGCAGCAGGTCACAGTCACAACAGCCATTAGCGAACTCACATTGGGTCTCGTCAATCTTGAGAACGTACTTATCGAGGGCGCACACGCCGATTCTCAAGCCACCGCCGCGGTTCGGCGTAAAGCTTCGCGCATCCGCGCACGGCTGGGCAGAAACATAACGATCTTAGATATTCTGACGGAACTGGAGATTGCGGCCTCAGTTGCCGAGACCATTCCCGGGGCGGAGCCGTATTCCCAGATCGCCTCAATGATCATTCAGGCAACCAACCAAGCTCTCGCTGCTGAAAAGGCGACAGTTGGTCAACCGATCGATCTAACTACAATTCAGCCGATTCCGGTTATTCAGTAACGGGGAGGCGCGGTTTAACACCGCACTTCTCGGGCATGCGCTCAAATAGAGGAAGCGCATGTTGACTGAGGCAAACCACTGGCTGGAATTTGTGGCCACGGCGATTGACGCCGCGCTGCTGTTGCGTATTCTTACACTGAAGCTGCACCGCACGTACACGTTCATCACGCTGGCTGCAACGCTTGCCGTTTTCCTGGACGGCGTTATGCTCTGGCTGGGCTCTGATTCCAAAGAGTTCGCGAGCGTCTTTATCTATTCCCGTTTTCTGTATGGGTTCGTGTTCCCGGCTGCCGCCTGGGACGTTTTCGAAGAGATCAAAGCCCAGGTAGCGAAGCTTCGCAGGCTGGCGATTTTCCGCCTGATTTCCAGCCTGATACTCGCAGCGATTTTCGGCTTTGTGATTACCGGCTTCGCCAGCGTCGAAGATGAGAATGGCGGCGCGGCGGTGGGCCCCACTCTGGCTTTGGTCATCTGGGCAGCATCTTCTACGGCGAGCCTCGCTCTCTTGTGGTCGATGCGCAGGGCGATGCGGATGCAACACATCGAACTGCCCAGAAACACTTTCGTCTGGCTTGTGTTCCTTCAACTGTCTTTCGCCGCCGAAATACTTGCCTGCCTGTTTACCATTTCCGGCCCGCTGTTAAGCTCTCCTATTCGCGAAGTGCTCGCATTTGTTTTGTCACTTTACGGCATCGGAATTACGGTCTGGTGTGTCTGGAAATTGAGGGCGATCCCATCGGACGCGCTGTCGACGCCCGAAAAAGTGGAGCTGTAGCGGTGTGCGGAAAGGGCCAAAAGCCGCTCGCTGACGCGCGCGGTTCCGAAAAATCATGTTACAGAAACCCGACAGTGAGGGCTTTGGACCCTAGCGGAAAAGATATCGGAATTTCATAAGGCGCAAAAATCGGGTTAACGTGCGTCCAGACGTTAGGAGCCGCAACTCGACTACATGGACGCCCTTCAGGGACTCGTCTTAAATGGAGTGTTTATCGCGATCATTGCCCACGGGCTGATCGGCATCTCGCTGGTTTGGGATAAGGTGCTGTTGAAGCGGCCCCAGACCAAGAACCTGACTTCTTACGTATTTTGGCTCGGCGCCATCAGTGTGTTTGGGCTTGTTCTGATCCCGTTCGGCTTCAAAGTACCCAGTATCAGTCTCGCGCTAATGGGTTTTGCCGCAGGCCTTCTGGATCTGATTGCGTCGTATTTCTACTACGCGGCTTTGAAGGCTGGCGAAGCATCGGAGGAGCTCGCTGCGATGGGAGGTTTCAGTCCGGTTGCGACAGCGCTGTTGTCGATTCCGCTGCTGAAGGCTCCGATTGGCGGGTTGCTGCTGGGATTTACGGTGATGACGATCGGAGGATTTGTCATGTTCTTCGCGGAAAAGCGGCCGCTCAGCAAAATGCTCCCGAAGGTGATCATCGCGTCGGCGTGCTTTGGAATGACAAACGTGCTGCAGAAAATTGTTTTCAACGAAACCAATTTCGTAACCGGGTATGTGTTCTTCACGTTTGGCACATTTATAGGCGCGATGACGCTGCTGGTTCCTCCAGCCTGGCGCGGGCAGATTTTTCAACATTCCGAGAATGCGCCGCCCAGAAGCAAATTCTGGTACATGGTCAATCGGTTCCTTGCCGGGTTGGGCTCGTTTCTTGTGGTTTACGCGATCAGCCGCGCCACGCCGGCCCTGGTCGAAGCCATTTCCGGGGTGCGCTACGTGATTATCTTCATCGGAGCATACGGGATCACGCGGTTGAAGCCCACCTGGTTCTGCGAAGATTTCGGTACCCGCGCACTGATATTTAAAGCAGCGGCGACCTGCCTGGTTGTGGCGGGCCTGGTCATCGTGGGTTTGCAGGGAGGTTCGGCGGGCACCAGCGGGCCGCAATAGTTTAAAAACCGCTGCTGGCGCGCGCGGCTCAGAAAGCACCAAACGGTTCCTAGAGCGGTCCGGTCATAACGAGATGAGCACGATTCCGGCGGTGACGCAGATTGCTCCCCACCAGCGACGCGGGGTCACGTGCTCGCCAAGATACCAACCAGCGAGCGCCGTTTTCACGATATAGCTTGACGCAGAAGCCGGAACGGCGAAGCTGATCTCCGATACGGATAATAGGGCCATCAGCGCAAAGAACGAAAGCGCATCGAACAGGATGCCAAGCAACACGAGGGGGTGGGTACCAATGTGGTATAGCACGCCGCGCAAGCCGCCGACGCCGAAATCCTCTATCCCGTGCTCAGACATTCCTTTGGCGGTGAGCAGATCGCCAAAGGTGCCAAAAACAACGCTGATAGTCAGCCAGAGCCACCTCACTGGTCAATCCTGCTCTCATGTTTGGTATCTTCCGGCGTCTCGGATACAAGCAAGACTCCAAATGAGATGATTACGATTCCGATCCAGCGGGCGATCGATATTCGCTCGCCCAGAAAGTACTTGCTGAGAAGCGCGGTCAAGATGTAGGCGCTGGCTGTTACGGGAAGCACGTAGGTCAGGTCGGCCCAAGTAAACATGGACAACTGCGCGACCATCCAGATGATCAGCAGGATGGTGCCAGACACGACATACCAGTTTGTCAGCAGATCCGCTGTGTAGGCCATCACGGAAAGACCCTGAAAATCGGGCATCCGTTCCATACCGGTACCGAGAAGAATGTTCCCGATAGTGTTGGTAATTACAATGACCGCGATGAAAAGCCGGTTTGTGAACTTCGAGACCGCAATTCCCGCAACGTCTGAAGCATCCACGTTCTTTGGACGCAAGAGGCTGCTGGATGGATACTTAGGACGCAGGCTGTCCTTTCAAAAAGTCAGCCTGCATGAATAGAGGCAACCATTCAGGCCCGGATCAGCTTTCTCCAAGGCGAAATGCCATATATTGCGGTTAGGATCGCGTCGGCTGCGACCGCGGTGAGAACTCCTTTCCATTTGTAGCTGAGTGGCGCGAAGATAGCAGCACCAGCCGCCGCGGAGCCCACTGCGTATCGAATTCTCTGTTCAGTGTCACCCATTTCGAGGTCTTTGCGAATCTCGTTGACAATCTCGTTCATGTTTTCCTTCCGACCAGGCAGAGCGAAAGCGGGGTTGGTCCCGCGGCAAGAATGCCCAATCGGTTGTGGGATGCAATTCAGCGCGCCGGGATTTCAGTTCCGCGCGTCATTTTCACATCCAAAACGGTCCCAGGAATTCTTACGAGTTCGGCAGCGATCAGTGCTCCACGTCCTCGTGCAGATAGAGCATTTTCACGACGACCAACCCGACAGCAGCCAGAGGAGTTGCGAGCGCGACGCCGAGCAACCCGGTGATGATCCACATCAGCAACTGAGCGAGGATGGTCATAATCGGCGGCAGCCGTACTGCACGTTTTTGTACAAGCGGCGTGAGGACGTATCCTTCGGCGCTATGGATGCAGACGTAGAGGATGGCGACATAGGCCGCCTTCATTGGCCCCATCTGAAGCGCGACCAAGATGGCCGGAATAGCGGAAGCTAAAGCGCCGAGATAGGGGATGAAGATCATGAACGCGGTAAACAGCCCAAGCACGAACGCTAAAGGAATGCCCAGAATCCAGAGGCCGATCATGGTGGCTATACCGAGAACACTCATTGGAACTAGCTGACCCAGCAGCCACCAGCGCAGGGTGTACATGGCCTCGCGGGCAACCTCGTGGGCTCGCTGGCGATGTTTCTCAGGAACCAACCGCAGCAGTCCGCCGCTATATTCGCCGGGGTTCAGAGCGGCGTAAAAACCGACGACAACGACGACTACGGCAGCGCCGAGTGCGTCCACGAAGCCGGACGCGATTGCCGTGATACGAGAGCCCTCCGCCCCAGAACTCATGGCCCGCTGACCCACCCGCACGATGAAGGAGCCCCAGGTGGTCTGGTTAAGATGCTGCTTCGCCTGGGCGAGCGACTTCGGAATGACTGCAACGACCTGGCTGCCCTCCGAAATTGCGGCCGGGGCGATAAGCCAAACCGCGAGCGCAATGAGGATTACCAGGCTGACAACCGTTAGCGTAAAAGCGGCTTTAGGTCCAAGATGGGTGATTCGTTGGAAGCCGTCGGCAAACGCATGCAGTATCACGGCCAGCAGCAAACCGGCAAAGGCCAGCAGCAGCAATCTCCAGGCGTACCAGACAAAGAGGAAGGCAATCGCCGTCCAGATTGCCCAGATCAGCGTGCGCCTCAAACCACTACCCAGCTCGAATGCTGGCGTTTGCATACGTGCGTGATTCTCACTTGTCCCCGCGGAGATTAGAGCGCGAAACGAGTCCGCCGGCTACTCGCATTCTATGCAAACGGGGTTGCCTGGCGCGCATCCAGGTAGGACCATCCGACTATGGAACTTGCAAGCTCTTGCGGAAATCGTGCTCGCTGTTCACCTGGTCTGGATCGTCTGGGTTATTTTGGGCGCCGTCTGGACGCGAGGGCATCCGTTTCTTACCGGGCTGCATATTGCATCCATCGTATGGGGCATTCTGGTTGAGCTGACGCCCTGGCCTTGTCCGCTAACGCTGCTGGAACAATTCTTCGAAAGCGCGGCCGGCATTAGCCCCTATCGCGGGCCTTTCCTGCTTCATTACCTGGATGCTATCGTCTATCCGCACGTGAGCGAGTACCTGCTTGTGTATCTTGGCGTCGCGGTATGCGCCATTAATCTGGTTGTCTATCTGTGGAGGCTGAGGCGCTTCGTTCGGTCCCGGTAGAGGGGCCGGGATACAGTGGAAACCATGCTCCGGCTAGTTCTTCTGTTGTTTGTTTGCGTCGGGTTTTGTGCGGCTCAGGCCACAACCTATGTTGTGCTGTGGTTTGATACCGAAGATTATGTCGATCCCATGGCCGACGATGCCGCGCTGCGGATCGCAAACGATTTGACACGGTTGGGTGTCCGGGGCACGTTCAAGGTGGTTGGCGAAAAGGCCCGCGTGCTAGAGGCCCGGCATCGCCGCGACGTGATCGAAGCGCTCAGGTGGCACGCGATCGGCTATCACTCCGACTGGCACAGTATTCAGCCCGTTCCGGCGCTCGATCTTCAACACCTTGGATGGCTGGAAGGAGCTGATGAGTTCCAGCGCCGGCAGGAGGGCGGATTTCGGGATGTCGGCCGGATCTTCGGAATAACTCCGGTTTGCTATGGACAGCCTGGGTCGTCGTGGGCGCCTCAATCCAATCTCGCTTTGCGACGCATGGGAATTCACGTGTATCTGGATGCGGGCACCCAGGTCGGGATGAAAGATCAGCCTGTCTGGTATGGCGGCTTGCTGTATGTCTTCAACATGGGCCCGTATCAGATCCGAGCAGACCTGGACGGTCACACTCCGTTTGCGGAGACGGCGCGTGATTTCGATGCCGCAGTCCAGCACTTTGCAACGAGCGGAGGTGGTTTGATTAGCACTTACTATCACCCTACCGAGTTTGTTCACACAGAATTCTGGGACGCCGTAAACTTTGCGAACGGTGCGACGCGAGAGCGGAGCCAGTGGGTTATGCCGCGCCGCAGAAACTCCGCTGACGCGGAACGCTGCTATCGAATCCTGAACGAATATGTCGAGCATGCGAAGAAAACTCCGAACGTGCAATTCGTGACGGCAAACGATCTGTTGCGTATTTACGCGTCGCCGATGCCGCCAGTTGTCGATCTTGCGACCCTCGCCCGCCATTTTCAGAAAGGCATAACCTTTCTTTCGGTGGACTCGGGCGATCTATCGGCGGCGGATGTATTGCTTCAACTGCTTGGGTTACCGGCGCGGTATGTCGATGGGCCGACTTTTCGAGGCGTGACGAATTACAATCAGCCACAAATTCCCGAACCGCTGTTTGAGACGAGTATTCAAGATGTTAAATCTTTCATTACAGCCAATCACCGGCTTCCGAGTGAGATATTTGTAGGCTCACAGACTCTGTCTCTCGCAGATTTCGCGGCGACTCTAGCCGGGCACGTGCTCTCTCCGGGTCCTGTTCGGGTTGCACGAGGGCAATTGGAGTTCGAACAGTATTTCGCAAACGATGCTGCGCGGGCATTCGACTGGCCCATTCATCCAAAAGGCTTTGCTCCGGCGGAGTTGCTCGAATTGGGTCGTCTGCAAGGATGGACGTTGAAGCCGGCGAGATTGCGTTGACACACTCCGACGCCCAACGCTGAGAAGATAAGACTTTCTCAGGAAGGTCGGCCTCATGACGCCATTCAGTCCGGAACTGTTCCTGTCGACGCTCGCTCTCATCGGCGCCGTAATTGTTATATCGGCGCTCCTCTCGGGACTAATTGAGAAGAGCGGGCTTCCACAGGTCGCGGTTTTCCTCGGCCTAGGCGCGGCGATTGGACCGGCCGGGCTGAATCTCGTCAATGTGGATATCGGGTCACCGATCCTGCGCGTGGTAGGAACACTCAGCCTGGTGCTTGTGTTGTTCACGGATGCAGTTTCTCTCAATCTGTCAGAGGTCCGTAAACAGCGGCTGCTGTCATTTCTGGTGCTGGGGCCTGGAACGCTATTTTCCGCGCTGTTGATTGCCGTGTTTGCGTGGCGGCTGCTGGGCCTGGGTATTGGGGCCGCCTTGATCCTGGGTGCAGCGCTTGCCTCAACGGATCCAGTCATGCTGCGAGCATTACTCCATAAGCCGGGTATCGATCCGGCTGTGCGCCAGGCGCTGAGACTGGAGGGAGGCATGAACGATGCTGTGCTTCTTCCACTGGTGCTAGTCGGAATGATGCTGGTTAGCCAGAGTCATTCGCCGACGCCGGGCGAATGGGCGCGCCTTAGCATGGACATCCTCGTTCTCAGTCCGGCAGCAGGAATCATCGTGGGCCTCGCCGCGGTGGGCATGCTGGACCTGGTCAGAAAGCGCATTGGGGTGCGGCGGGACTATGAATCCATCTACTCGTTGGGGGTTGCGTTTGCGGCCTATGCTGCGGCGGAATCGATACACGGCAGTGGGTTTTTGGCAGCGTTCGCGGCGGGCCTTATCATCTCAGCGCTCGATGTCGAACTCTGCGATTGCTTTCTTGAATACGGAGAGACGACTGCCGAAATGGCCCTGATGTTCACGTTTGTCCTGTTCGGGATGTCGGTGATATGGAAGGGCCTGGGGATCGCCAGCGCGTGGACACTGCTGTTCGTTGCTGCGGTATTTGTGGCGCGCCCGATGGCCTTCATCCCGGCGCTGACGCCTGCGCGGCTTTCCTGGAGAAATCGCTTTCTCATTGCCTGGTTTGGGCCGCGGGCATTAAGCTCGCTCCTGCTCGTGTTGCTTCCGGTGTTTGCAGGAATATCCGGATCCGATTACCTCCTGACGATTTGCTGCCTTGTAGTCCTGTTTTCCGTTCTGCTGCACGGACTCTCGCCGAGCCTGCTCATCAGAGCGCGCCAAATCAAGCCAGCTCTTAACGTTGAAACGCCGCCTGCTCCCGTTGAGGATGGACGCTTTGAACTCGCACGGGCCGCTGGTGATCAGCAGCAATGTTCTCTAGCCGGGACTGATTGCGGCCTAGTGCAACCAGCGGTGCTCGACCCAAGTGATCCGGAATATATCTCCGTCACTGAAATAAAGAAACTGCAAACGAATCCGGGCCAGGTAGTGATTGTGGATGCGCGAACAGACAGAACCTACAACGAAAGCGGCGAGACGATTCCGGACGCCGTTCGATTACCGCCGGACCAGGCTGTCAGGATGGCTACGGAGCTAGATCTTCCCAAGACGGCAGTTCTCGCGGTTCTGTGTGCTTGACCAAACGAAGCCACAAGCGCCCGTGTGGCGCGAGAACTTCGGAAGGCAGGCTGGAAGAACGCCCGTGCACTGCGCGGCGGATGGAATACGTGGATGAAGGAGGAAATGCCGCACCAGAGGCGACCATAGGGTTCCAGTGTTGCCGGTCTCCCCGCTCGGGCTTATTGTTGCATGGCGATTTTCGCGGCGATGGGAAGCGAATTCGCGCCGTGCCGGTGGCAAACAGCGGGTATAATTGGGCCTAAAAGACTACGAGCCGCTTACCCTGGCGGGGGAAGCGGCTCGGGAATTCTTGAACTGTGGGCTAAGTTCTACTACGCACCCCAGTTGCTTACGCCAGCCTTAACGTTGCTCTTAATTTTCATGACATCCTCCTGTTGAGATTTGATCCCAGTCTACCTGCGATTCGCTTAGTGCTCAATAGGTGAGTGTACTAAGAACGGCGGTACTCACTGCAGGAATTTCGCTCATTTTGCGTTCGGATCTTCCGTACACCGAAAACGGACGCAACGGCCTAGTCCGGCAGCGAATGCAGAGTTAAGGGCTGTAGGTGCCTGTAATTGCGTGTTGGCAATTCATTGCGTTCTCGGATGTCTACCTAGATCCCATGTGAAGAACCGGAATAAGTGGTACTCCAAACTCCTCATCTCTTCTGCTCATCCCGCATCTCAGCCGATATGACAGATGGAGCCTAAGCGAGTTGCCGACCTGCTCAACACAATCGCTGCGATTTGCGAAACGCTACTTTTCCAGCATTCTGTGTCTGACGGCTTTCACCCCGCAGCTCGTCTGGTCCCAGATTCACCTCGATCCGACGAAGCAAGTTTCGCAATACACACGGGATAGTTGGAGCGGAAATCAGGGATTACCAGAGAACTCCGTCCTAGCGATCGCGCAAACGCCCGATGGGTATCTCTGGCTTGGCACCGAAGAGGGGCTGGTGCGTTTCGACGGCATCGCTTTCACGGTTTACAACAAAGAGAATACGCCCGCACTCCTGAGCAATGAAATAACTGCCCTGATGGTGGATCATGACGGGGTGCTGTGGATCGGAACGCATGGAGGAGGCGTCACTCGGTTTCTGCATGGGCGGTTCAGAACCTTCTCGCATGACGGTTTGTCGAGCAACTCCGTCCTGACGCTCTTTGAAGACAGCCGGCACAATTTGTGGATCGGCACAGACGGAGGCGGGCTCAACAAACTGGCCGGCAATCGAATCACTGCTTATGCCGGGCTGGAGGGGCTGCCGGATAGTTCCGTATTCGCGCTCGCGGAAGATGCGAACCATCAGCTCCTGATCGGGACCGGAAAAGGGCTGAGAAGATGGGCGCAATCGGGCAAGTGTACACCGATCTCATCTGATAGCCCGTTGGATGATCGGGACATCCGAGCGCTCCATCGCGGATTGGACCAAGCGCTCTGGGTGGGGACAAATGGAGACGGGTTGTACCGAATTGCTAACGGATCGGTTACCCACTTCACGGCTAGGAACGGTCTAATCAGCAATTCAGTATTAGCGCTGGCTGAGGATAGCGATCAATCTATCTGGATTGGCTACGAAAGCAGAGGCATAAGCCGCATCCATAAAGGAAACGTGTCTTCTACTGTGGGCGACCCTGCCGAAATCGAAACGCGGGCGCTCTTTCAAGATAAGGAAGGAAGCCTCTGGGCAGGCACGCTGGGCGCCGGTTTGAAACGGTTCAAGAACACGCCGGTAACAACCCTTACGAAGGCGGACGGGCTTTCCACCGATACAACGCTGGCCGTTATGGAAGACAGCCGCCATGCATTATGGGTCGGAACGAACAACGGGATCACTCGAATACAGGGAGGCAAAGTAACTAAGTTTACAATCGCGGACGGCCTCTCGGATAATCTCGTCCTAACTCTGGCGGAGGATTCGCGCGGAACGATCTGGGCAGGAACACCTCGAGGGCTTAGCAGGCAGCGTGGCAGCTCTTTCAGCGCAATTCCAGCGATAGGTGAATCGGTTTTTTGCTCGTTCGTAGACCACAATGGCGACCTGTGGGTGGGCGGCCGCGGCGGCCTGCGACACATCGATAAGGCTGACCACATCACCACGTATTCGAAACGCGAAGGTCTATCCGGAAGCAAAGTATTGTCTCTCTTTGAAGACGAACAGCGTCGTTTCTGGATTGGAACAGATGCTGGATTGGACAAGCTCGAGGAAACACAGATAAAGCACTTTGGCGGAATAGCCGGGCACAGCATCATCTGGTCCATTCTGGGAAAATCAGATGGCATTCTGTGGCTGGGCACGAATGAGAACGGCCTGATCCGTTTGGACACGAGGACCGGCCGCACAACACAATACACATCGAAAATCGGGCTGCCGAATGATTCGGTATTTGAGGTTTTGGACGGGGGCGATGGACGGCTCTGGTTGAGTGGTAACAAGGGCGTCTACTCGATCGAGAAACAAGACCTCCTCTCGGTAGCTCGCGGGGAACGCCAGAATGTTGAAACCGTCCGGAAATACGGTCCGGCAGACGGCATGAAAACTACGGAATGCAATGGCGGGTTTCAACCGGCAGGCTGGAAAATGCACGATGGACGCCTGGTATTCCCCACCATAAAGGGGCTTGCTTTCATCAGCACGGAAAGCCACCTCAAGAACAACGTCCCGCCGCCTGCCGTGATCGAGGGAATTCTGACAGACGAAAAGGCGATCCCGCTTGCTGACCAGCTTTCGGTACCGGTGGGCAAGGGCCAACTCGAATTCCGTTTCACGGGGCTCAGCCTGACCGCTCCGGAGCAGGTCCGGTTCCGATACAGGCTTGCAGGATTCGACAACGACTGGACGGAAGCGGGCACGCGGCGAGTCGCGTACTACACGAACCTTCCTCCGGGCTCGTATCGATTTGAGGTGATAGCCTGCAACAACGACGGGATATGGAGTAGACAGCCGGCCACACTCGCCATCACACTGGAACCGCATTTCTATCAAACCAAAATCTTTCTGTTCGGGTCGATCCTCTTGATTGTGGCGATCGTCACGGGTGCGTATAAGCGCAGGGTCGCGGTGCTGAAGAGGCGGCAGACACAGTTACAAGAGCTTGCGGACCAGCTCCGAACGGCAAGGGATGCTGCGGAAACGGCCAATCGGGCGAAGAGCCAATTTCTCGCGAATATGAGCCACGAGATACGGACACCGATGACCGGGATTATCGGGATGGCCGATCTCACGCTCCTAACCGATGTAACGGAAGAGCAGAAGGATTATCTGGGGACGGTGAAGTCCTCCGCGCTCTCACTGCTGACGATTGTGAATGACATTCTGGATTTTTCGAAGATTGAAGCGAAGAAGCTCGAGCTGGAGCAGATCGAGTTTCCGCTGGTTGATACAGTGAACGGTCTGCTAGCGAGTCTCCATCACCAGGCATGTTCCAAGGGGCTGGACCTCACGGTAAGCTTCGCCGGAACCATCCCGGCCCGAGTCGTCGGCGACCCCGGCCGGCTTGGGCAAATTTTGCTGAATCTGCTCGGGAACGCCATCAAATTTACGAAACAGGGTTCGGCTTCGGTGGTTGTCTGCGCGGAGTCCGTCTCGCCAACCCATGCCGATATTCATTTTTCAGTTAGCGATACGGGCATTGGAATTACGAAAGAGAAGCAGCAGGTGATCTTCGATGCGTTCTCGCAAGCCGACAATTCCGATACCAGATTGTATGGAGGCACGGGTTTGGGCCTTGCGATCAGCTCACAGCTTGCCTCTCTCATGGGCGGCCAGCTTTCGGTGGAAAGCGATGGCCCCGGGAAAGGAAGCACCTTCCGGTTTAATGCTGTATTCGAGCTTCCTCAAGCCACTTCAGGGATAGAAACAAGTTCTCCGGAAGACCACACCTCGGTTTACGCCTCCTAAACGAACCCTTGTGGAAGGCATGCCATGATGAGCAATTACGGCATGCGCGTCCAAGCGGTCGATTCCCATACCGGCGGAGAACCAACCCGACTGGTATTAGGTGGTGGTCCGGATCTGGGCGGCGGTACTGTCCAGCAGCAATTAGTTCGCTTTCGCGAGCAGTTCGACCCGTTTCGATCCGCGGTTGTCAATGAGCCGCGCGGGTGCGACGCAGTCGTTGGAGCACTGCTGTGCCAGCCCTCCGATCCGTCCTGCCAGACGGGTGTGATCTTCTTCAACAACGTCGGATATCTCGGGATGTGCGGTCACGGAACCATCGGGCTGGTCGCTACGCTCGCACATTTGAAACGAATTGCTCCGGGTGAGATTCGGATCGAAACACCCGTCGGCGTGGTCAGCGCAGATTTGCATGTGAGCGGCGAGGTCACAGTAAGAAGCGTTCCGAGCTACCGTCATCACAAAGAGATTCCTATTCAAGTGGACGGATTCGGAGTGGTGACGGGAGACGTTGCCTGGGGTGGCAACTGGTTTTTTCAGGTGAAGAATGAGAGCCCGGTTGAACTCTCGCTGAAAAAGCTGGACGAGCTTACGAGCTTCACGTGGAAGGTGAGGCTGGCGCTGGAGCGCGAGGGAATCACCGGGAAGAATGGTGCGCAGGTCGATCACATCGAACTCTTCTCTGCTCCGCGGAACGCACGCGCCAATAGCCGGAATTTCGTATTATGCCCGGGAAAGAGCTATGACCGGTCGCCCTGCGGTACCGGGACCAGCGCCAAGATGGCCTGTCTTTACGCGGACGGAAAACTGAAAGAGAATGAGGCCTGGATTCAGGAAAGCATCACGGGAAGCATCTTCGAAGGCCACATTAGATTGATCGAGGGGCAAGTGATTCCGTTCATCCGCGGCTCGGCATTTGTGACTTCGGAAGCGACGTTAGTCCTCAATGAGCATGATCCGTTTTGCTGGGGCATCCCGGCGGCGTGATCCGGGCCACGAGTTTAAGCAGAATGGCAACAGACACGACCCGCACGACCGGCGCGGTGGACCGCGAGACGGGCTTTCTTCGCGAACTCGGGTTATTCGATTCGGCCATGATCGTGATCGGCATCATGATCGGTTCGGGCATCTTCATTGTCCCCGCCGATATGGCGCGCAGCATCGGCAGTCCCGGCTGGCTGCTGATTGCATGGCTTCTGACCGCGATATTGACCGTGGCGGCGGGGCTGTCGTATGGGGAACTCGCCGCGATGATGCCCAGAGCAGGAGGCATGTACGTCTACCTGCGCGAAGCGTTCTCTCCCATTCTGGGTTTTCTGTATGGCTGGACGCTCTTTACAGTTATCCAGACGGGCACAATCGCAGCCGTCGCTGTCGCCTTCGCACGCTTTACAGGCGTGCTTTGGCCCACTATTTCCGAACAGAATTATCTGATTCCACCGATTCACGTTTCCAGCGATTATGCCATTTCGCTGTCCACCGGTCAGCTCACGGCCATTGTTGTTACTGCCTTTCTCACCTGGACCAATAGCCGCGGCATACGCTACGGCAAAATTGTTCAAAACCTATTCACGTCGATCAAGGTAATTACCCTGGCGGCATTGATCGTGCTGGGGTTCATCTTTTGGAATCACGCGGCAGTCAGGGCGAACTTTCACCGCTTCTGGATACCGCACGATGTGACGCCGGTTACCGCATCGCTAAGCGCCTTAACCGCGTTTGGATTGTTCGCCGCAATTTGCGTTTCGCAATCCGGATCGCTGTTTTCAGCCGATTCCTGGCATGATATTACGTTTGCCGCGGGCGAGGTGAAAGATCCTGGCCGGACAATGCCGCGCGCGCTTGCGATCGGGACCATCTGCGTTACCGTTCTCTACCTGCTCGCGAACGTGGCTTATCTGCTAGTGTTGCCGCTGTGGGCGATTCAGCACGCGCCGGCGGACCGCGTGGCCACAGCCATGCTGCAGGCCATTTTTCCCGGCTGGGGCACGGTCCTGATGGCGGCGGCGATCATGATCTCGACCTTTGGCTGCATGAATGCGCTGATTCTGGCCGGTCCACGCGTTTACTATTCGATGGCGCACGACGGCCTGTTTCCCAGAGCAGCCGGGAGACTGAATCGAGCGCGTGTCCCAGGCTGGTCCCTACTGCTGCAGGGCATCTGGTCGGCGGCCCTGGTGCTGCCGCGCACGTATAATACGCGGACTCTAACATACGGCAGCCTCTATAGCAATTTGCTGGACTATGTAATTTCAGCAGCGCTGATTTTTTACGTGCTGACGATCGCCGGCGTGATACGGCTGCGGGTGAAAAAGCCGAAAGCGGAACGGCCGTACCGTGCGTGGGGCTACCCGGTCATCCCGCTTGTCTATATCGTTGGCGCGACAGTTGTGCTCATGTGCCTGTTTGCATTCCGGCCGGCAACCACTTGGCCTGGATTACTGATCGTTTTGTGCGGTGTGCCGGTTTACTGGATTAGACGCCGATTGCTCACGCGCGCGGTTCAGTAGAAACCAACTTTGACAGATCGGTCAGGCGGATACCGCTTCCCTGTGCTGGTCGAAGAAAGCCTCGACTTCAGCCAGTTCGCCGGGTGAAAGGCGGAAATTCAGGGCGCCAAGAGTGCCGTTCACCTGATCCGCTCTGCGGAGTCCGACAATTGCTCCCGTTACCGCTGGATTCGCCAGCGTCCACGCCAATGCTACTTCCCCGGGCTCCTTACCGTGCCGCTTCCCGATGTTGCGAAGCAGCTCGACCAGTTCAAGATTCCGGGTCAGCTTCGGTTGCTGGAAATCTGTATCACGGCTGCGCCAGTCATCGTGTGGCAGAGCGCCGGCGCGCTCCTTTGTCATTTTGCCGGTAAGCAAGCCGGCCCGCATAGGCGAATACACGATGACACCGATTCCCTGCTCCTTGGCAAACGGCAGAATCTCCTGTTCGACTTTCCGCGCGAGCAAGGAATAGGGCGGCTGCAGTGAAGTGATCGGCGCAATTTTCGCCGCGCGCTCCATCTGCCCCACGCTGAAATTCGAGACACCGATCCAGCGGACCTTTCCTTCATCTTTCAAGCGGGCCATCTCGGTCCAGCCCTCTTCGATGTCCTGGTCAGGTTCGGGCCAGTGCAACTGATAGAGATCGATGACATCCAACTGCAAACGCCGCAGGCTGTCCTCGCACTCTTTTCGAATCGAGGCAGCTTTCAGAGAGGGGAAAATATTGCGATTCTCATCCCATCGCCTTTCGCATTTCGTAAAAAGATATGGCTTCCGTTTGACGCTCTTCAGTGTGCGACCGACGACCTCCTCTGAATGTCCGAGGCCATAAACGGCCGCGGTATCGATCCAGTTCAGGCCGCCATCCAGCGCGGCGCGGATGGCAGCGGCGGAATCGGCATCGTCCTGGCTGCCCCAGCCAAACTTCCAGCCTCCTCCGCCCATGGCCCATGCGCCAACGCCGAGAGCCGTAATCTCAAGATCGCTATTTCCGAGTTTTCGATTCTGGTGCATACTACAAACTTACAGGCCGGAAGATTTGACTGTGGCTAATGATTAAGATAATGGCCTACTTTTCTGCCGTAATCACAGGCGGTCCGTGTCCTTCGGACCGGAGAATGAGATCTGAACGACCGGGTCCGCAGGGAGGAAGCGGGCCGCCGCGATAAAAGGCAAGTCCGTAGGCCCAGTCGCGATTGACCCCGCCATCGCAGAGCCTGGATGATTCGGATCTCACGTGAAGCCACAGGCCGCGGGGAGAGACTTGCCGGTCGAGGACCGGATAAGACACAATCTTGAGATACATTCCGCCCGCAACCACGCAGAGCACCAGAACGGGTGCGGCCCACGAGCGTCTGGCAAGCAGCACGGCCGCAATCGGGACGGCAATATAGAAGAATTCGGTGCGCGAAATAGCGCCAATCGCCGCCAGAGACAAACGGCCCTGCATGAGTGAAACCGGCAGAAGTCTGGCGACCAGCGGAATGCAGGCGGCTAAAACAGCGCAGGACAGCAACCACCAGCGGGAAATCGCGGCGACGGATTTCGATTGAAATTGCGCTCCGATTAGAGCAAACAGAGCCGGCAACAACGGAAGCATATAGCCAGGCAGTTTATTCAGCGAACTACTGAAGAGGGCGAAGCCGAAGAGTACGATGGCAGCCAGACACTTGCTGCGTTGCTCCCAAATACGGTGGCGAAAAAGGAGCAACCCGAGCAGCGGCGTCCATGGAAAGAGGCCCGCGAGCAGAACGGGAAAATAGTAATACCAGGGCTGGACGTGTTGCAGGGATTCCGAATACAGCCGCTCGAAATGCTGCTTCAAGAAAAAGTCCTGAATGAACGCATATCCATTTTGCAGGTATACGGCCACATACCAAGGCCCAGCGAACGCGATCGCGGCGGCAACAGAGATCCACCACTTCCGCCAGAACCGGCGGAGGAACCACCACAGGGGCAGCGATAGCGCGATTGGGACCAAGCCCTTGGCGAGCATTCCCAGGCCCAGGCAGACTCCGATCCCGATAAACCGCTCGACCGCGCGGCGAGTTTCCGTTTGAGCGCGGAGCAGCGGTAGCGCCACGAACACGGCCAGCGAAAAGAAGCCGGCTAACGGGATATCCGTCAGGCACAAGCTGCTAAACGCAAGCCATCCGGCGGAGGTCGCGAGCAGCGCGATGGTGAAGGCGGCCGCTTCCGCCCCGAATTCGCGTTTCAGCAACACGAATGAGAGCGCTAGAAAGGCGAGGCTCAGCAGGGCAACCGGAAGACGGCCCGCCAGTTCCGGGTTAAGGCCAGCCGCGGTTCCCGCAGCGGTCATCCAGTACAGCAGCGGCGGCTTTTCAAACCAGGCAGTACCCCAGAGTTTTGGCGTGACCAAATCGCCGGTTTGCGCCATGCTTCTCCCGATAGATGCGTAGCGCGGCTCATCCGGCCCCAGTACGCCAACGCCGTCCAGCTTGTAGAAATACAACGCTGCAATGGCAACCGCCACGGTGATGAGAGAAAGATACCGGCGAAGTGGCGGCAATCCTCAGTATAGAAACCGAACCGCCGGCGGCTTTCGCTGTGCAAAACTGGGATTTTTATGACGAAGTTTTGTGTGCTCGCGGCGATTCTTTCGGCCATCGTCATTAATAGTCAGGCGCAACCCGGGCCGCCCGAGCTGGACAAGCAGCAGTTGGAAATTTATGTACGCTATGCGGAAGGGTTCACGAAGGGTGTAAAGATCACGCTTGACGATCCGACTCCGAGCGCGATCAAGGATTATTACCGGGTGGTCGCACATCTGATCATGGGGGCGCAGAAAGCGGATCGAGTCTATTACGTTACGCGGGACGGACAGCATTTGATCGCGGGCAATTTATGGGAATTGAGTAAAAATCCGTTTGCCGATACATTGGAACACCTGCCGTCAAATGGCCCTTCGTTCGGTCCTGGAAACGCCAAGGTAACGATTACGGTCTTCAGCGACTTTGAATGTCCGTATTGCCGGGAATTTGCCAAGACCGTACGCGATAACCTTCGTAAGAAGTACCCGGCGGATGTGCGCGTCGTTTTCGAAGACTTCCCTCTGGATGCCATACATAAGTGGGCTCGGGCTGCAGCGGAAGCGGCACATTGCATAGCGAATCAGAATCCGGAGTCGTTCTGGTTGTTTCACGATTGGCTTTTCGAGCATCAGCAAGAGGTGAACCAGGGTAACGTGCGTGAGAAGACGCTCGATTTTGCCAAAGGGCAAAACCTGGATCCTGCGAAGGTGGGGACCTGCATCGATACGCACGCTACTGCCCAAGTGGTGGAAGAGAATTTAGCCGCTGGAAGGATGCTGCAGATTCAGCAGACTCCGACGGTTTTCGTCAATGGCAGGACGATACCGGGGGCAGTACCCTGGTCCACCCTGGATACCGTGATTCAGATGGAATTGAACCGTCCCAAGGAAATTCCGGGGCCAAGTACGGAGAAGTGTTGCGAGGTGACAATCCCGACGGTAGTCAAAAAGTAAGTGGGCGTATAGTTTCGGGTAGATTAAACTGGACGGCAGTTTGGGGGTCTCGGAAATCGGTATTTCGAGACGCGTTTGCTGCCGATACAGAAGTAGGGCGTGGTTTGCACGAAACCGCCCTAAATCTCAGCAAGGGAAAACATTTGCTAGCGACAGCGGACACTTCCATGAACCTTTCAGGTACGCAAGCCTTCCGGCTGCCGCCCTTGATCCTGCATCCTTTTTCAACGCCGGAGGATACTTCAGTGCTGATGGAAAGCTCGCGCGCGAGTTTGGCTCTTCAGGGCTTTCTACCTCGTGGGGAAACCCCGGCAGAAGACCTGGATCGGCAACTGTTACGCGGCAGGTACGCGGAACTTCGGATGCTGTACTACATCGGGAAGGACATTTCCCGCTGGGCTGAACAGTGCGCGGAAACCGCCCAGTTATCAAGTGCTTTTGCCGACCGGCGCATCCGACCGGAAACCTTTGCGGTTCTCCTGGTGCAGCATATACCGGCGCATGTACGCACGAAGCTGGAAGCATGGGGGGTACTTGATTTCTGTGCGCTATTCCGGCGCTCGTTCGGGTTGCATGCCATTTTTCAAGACATGCCTCCGGTTGAGAGCTTTTCTTGTGACTTCCTTCGCCGCTATCACCCCTGTCTCGACCAATGGTATGAGCAAAGGTTAAAGGATTGGGTGTTCGACCGGCCCGAACCGGAAGAGTTTACCTTCGATCTATACGCTTCCGGCGAATACAGCCTGATGCTGGAGCAAAGCTGGGGAGTCGATTCGTCAGCAGAGTAAAGGACCTCGCGAAGACTCTCCGACTTCTTCGACCCGCGATATCACTGAAACGGAGCGGGAAGGCATCTGAGCTGCGATATCTTCCCGCTCGGTTGGACATGTCTCACGTCCGTAATGTCCCGACTCCAGACGGAGCCTGCCGGGACTTATGCTTTTCCTATTGCCGGTCGTCTGGGCGTTCCTCCTCCTCTCTCGCCACTCCTGCAACCGTTCCCACAAATTCGCCCGTAGCGGCAAAAAAGACGGGCTGGGCGGGGTCATTGGAGGCGTCGGCCACCGGCACCGTCGTCTCGGTCAACGTAAGGATGCCGGACGCATCCTTGAAACGACGGGTTCCGCCAGTGATTTGAAAAATCCTGGTACAGTGGGCCTCCAGAGCCTCGAAATCGATGCAATCGAATCCCTCTGTGAGCTTGACCTTCAATAGACTTCCATCCTCGAAGCGAAATACGCCCGCGCCGGCGATGGTTTGAACATAAACCTGAGTGGCCGGGCAGGTGCTGGAGTGCTGCGGGAAATCTCCGTCGGCCTCAACATTACGAAAGGTGAACGAGCCCAGGGTACCTTTCCCGGCGAAATTGAATTCAGCGGTATGTTTGTCGCCGGTATGTGGGTCCGGTAATTGTAGATCGATCGCACTGGCCCCCTCAGTTCCCGAAAAAGTCATTTTTACGGGCTTCTCATGCGCGTAGACGCTTGCGAGACCGAGATTGAGCAGCAGTGCCATTGTTGCGATGCGTTTCATTTGTGCCTCCTGTTTTTTTGGAGGAGAGCATGGTAGACTTGTTCTCCTTCCGCTAATACAGGCGGAAGCGGACGGCAAAAGCGGCCACGACTGAGGTATTTTCTTTGTGCTGGGAAGCGGGCTGTGTGTTGGCGCACGATCCTACCGAAATCACGCAATTACTGAGGGCCTGGAGCAGCGGCGATCAGGCGGCCCTGGATCGCGTCGCCGAGTGTGTGTATGGGGAATTGCGCGTGATGGCTCGGCGGTACATGAAGAATGAGCACCCGGACAACACGCTCCAGACGACGGCTTTGGTTCATGAGGTCTACATCCGCCTGGTAGATGCAACCAATATCGACTGGCACGCGCGTGCACAGTTTTTTGCAGTGGCGGCGCAGATGATGAGGCGGATTATGGTAGACGCGGCTCGCGCCCGCAGGTCGCACAAACGCGGCGGCTTGGCGGTCAAAGTAAACATTGAGGAAACAGCCATCCTGTCAGTGACGCCGGAACGGTCTATCCTTGCTCTGGACGAGGCCTTGACAGTGCTCTCGCAGGTGGCTCCGCGCCAAGCCAAGGTGGTCGAGTTGCGTTATTTCGGCGGCTTGACGGAGCAGGAAATCGTCGCGGCTCTCGACATCTCGCCGCGGACCGTCAGGCGCGATTGGGATCTCGCCAGGGCTTGGTTATTGCGCGAGTTAAGCCATACAACGATTTAGGCCTATAATAAGGAACCCATCGGCGGGACACAGATGACCCCGGAGCGTTTCCAGCAACTGGAAGAGCTGTACCACTCGGCTCGCGAGACAAGCGGCGAGCGGCGGGCGGCGCTGCTGGAGCAGACAGATCCCGAATTGCGCCGCGAAATCGAGGCTCTTCTCGCACAGCCAGACAGTGGCGCATTTTTGGATCGGCCTGCCCTGGAGAACGTCACCGAACTGCTGGAATATTCGACTGTCGCCGAATTGACTGCGGGCACTTGCCTGGGTCCGTATCGCATCGAAGGCAAACTCGGCGCAGGCGGCATGGGCGAAGTTTTTCGGGCGGTAGACACGCGATTAGGCCGCGCTGTCGCTGTGAAGATCACGCAGGAGCAGTTTAGCGTCCGTTTCGAGCGCGAGGCGCGCGCGATTTCGTCAGTGAATCACCCCCACATCTGTGCCCTCTATGATGTCGGGCCGAACTACCTGGTGATGGAACTGGTGGAGGGCGACACAATCGCGGCGCGGCTCAAAAGCGGGCCTCTTCCTTTGAAGACGGCGCTCCTGTACGCGTCCCAGACCGCAGCCGCGCTGACGGAGGCGCACGGAAAAGGCATCATTCATCGCGATCTGAAACCGGGTAACATCATGATCGCGAAGTCCGGGGTGAAGGTTCTGGATTTCGGACTGGCGAAATCGGGCACGGACGAAACAGCTACGGCCAGCCACATGGTGTTGGGCACGCCAGCTTACATGGCGCCGGAGCAAAGGGAGGGCAAACCGGCCGATGCTCGGACGGATATCTACTCGTTCGGCTGCGTCCTTTATGAAATGTTGACGGGCGGACGAGTCGGGGCTCAGCGGAAGCGCATCCGCTCGCGAAGACTCGAAAGGATCGTAAACCGCTGTCTCGAAGAGAACCCTGGGCACCGCTGGCAATCTGCTGCCGAGTTGGAGAGGGAGCTGGAACGAATAACCACGGCAAGAATCCCCTGGAAAATCGGTTCGGCCGCCGCGGTTGTTCTGGCCCTTGTTGCCTCCGCGTATTTCTATTTCCACAGCGCCCCGAAGCTCACGGCGCAAGACACGATTGTTCTGGGGGAATTCGAGAATAAGACCGGCGACGCGGTGTTCGATCAAACGCTTCGCCACGGCTTGGCCGTGCAACTGGAACAGTCCCCGTTCCTTAAACTCCTATCGGACGACAGCATCAAACAAACAGTGCATCTCATGAACCGGCCGCCGGACACGCGGCTTACTCCGGAGATCGCCCGCGAGATCTGCGAGCGCACCGGCAGCACGGCGGTTCTGGAAGGCTCGATCGCGGGCCTCGGAAGCCAGTATGTTTTATGGTTGCGCGCCAAGGATTGCCCTACCGGGGCTGTCCTCGCGGAGGCGCAGGCGCAGGCGGCTGGGAAAGACGAGGTGTTAAATGCGCTCTCCCGAACGGCCGTTCAAATCAGGACACGGCTGGGCGAATCGCTCACCACCATTCAAGAGCACTCGACCCCGCTGGAGCAGGCAACTACATCGTCTCTCGAAGCTCTGAAGGCGTATACTGCCGGACGCAGCGCTATTTACCTACACGGTGGAGCTGCCGGAATCCCACACTTTCAGCGCGCAATCGCCATCGACCCGCAATTCGCCATGGCCTTTGGTGATTTGTCCATCACGTACTGGAATATGGGCCAAACCGATCTTGCCATGGACTACACCCGCAAAGCCTACGAGCTTCGGGATCGAGTCAGTGACCGGGAAAGGCGCTGGCTCCTTTTTCTTTATGACCGTCAGGTCACGGGAAACCTTCCCAGAGAGCTGCAGAACCTCGAATCGTGGACGCAAGCGTATCCGCGCGATTGGCTCCCCTATGCCGTTTTGGCGGGCTGGGGAACGCAGGGCACGGGCCAATACGAAAAAGGCATTCAAGCGGCTCAAGAATCCGCTCGGCTGAATCCGGACAACTCGTTTTCGTATGTTTCGGCCATACACTATTTCTTTTTGGACCGATTTGCGGAAGCCGCGGATACCTTGCGGGGTGCGGCGGCGCGCAAGCTGGAAATCCCGGACTTTCTGGTCTTCCGTTACTATCTCGCGTTTGTTGCGGGCGACCGGCCGGGAATGGATCGCGAAATCGCGCGCGCTCCTGGAGAGCATGCGGAGGACTGGATGTCGCACCATCAGGCGCTGGTGCTCGCTAGCTCCGGCGAAATGGGGCAAGCGCGGTCGATGTGGGAGCGCGCGGTCGCCCTGGCGCAGCAGGCCGGGAAAAGCGAAAATGCTGCGCTTTATAAGGCCTCTGAGGCGGTGTGCGAAGCGCATTTCGGCAACACCGCCGCTGCAAAAGAGCGCGCTCGGGCAGCGCTGCAGCTTGCAAAAGGCCGCGATGTGGAATATGCCGCTGCCTATGCGCTGGCACTCTCAGGCGATTCGGCCGAATCTCAAAGGCTCGCCGCCGATCTTGAGAAACGGTTTCCCGAGGATACCCCGGTCCAATTCGAGTATCTTCCCACTCTGCATGCGCTGTTTGCACTCGCGCATCGAGCGCCGTTAGACGCCGTCGAGCGATTGCAACAGGCACTTCCTTACGATTTCGCGCTGCCGGGCACAGCATTCTTTGCCAAGTTCGGCGGGCTCTACCCCGCCTATGTGCGCGGTGAGGCGTACCTCGAAACACGGCAGGGCCGAGAGGCGGCAGCGGAGTTCCAAAAGGTTCTCGATCACCGCGGCCTCGTTTTCGCGGATCCGGTAGGCGCTCTGGCGCACTTGCAGCTCGGGAGAGCGTACGCTTTATCCGGAGACAAGGCTAAGGCGAAAAGCGCCTACGGGGACTTTCTCACGCTATGGAAGGACGCCGACCCCGATCTCCCGATTCTGAAGCGAGCCAAGGCGGAATACGCCAAGCTCTAGGGAACACGATCTGGCGCTACGCGGCGCCGGAGGCCACAGAGCACCGATCGAATCGTTCAACGTTGGGAGAGTGAAGCGGTACGCTTTGGCGGCTTCCAGCGGTATTCTGGGAGCATGATTCTGCCGAGATTTGTACTCGCGCACCAGTCCTTTCCGGACCGCTCCATCTCGAATATTCCCGAGCACATTCGCACTGAGCTCTCGAACTCCGATTTCGTTTCCCGAGTTCCGAAAAATCCGCGGATTGCAATTGGCGTTGGTAGCCGCGGCATTTCAAATATTTCGACGATCGTCAAAGCAGTGGTCGGATTCTGGAAAGAGCATGGCGCAAGGCCTTTCATTTTTCCGGCAATGGGTAGCCATGGCGCGGCTACCGCAGAGGGGCAAGCCGACGTCCTAGCCCACTACGGTATTCACGAAGCGACAATGGGCGTGCCCGTCGTGAGTTCGCTTGATGTAGTCCCGCTCGGCACAACCGCGGAAGGCATCGAGACATTCATGGACAAGGGCGCCTACGAGTCGGATGGCGTCTTTCTGGTTTCGCGTGTCAAATGGCACACGGATTTTTCGGGCGCGCTCGAGAGCGGTTTGTTCAAAATGATGGCAATCGGCCTGGGCAAGTTCGCCGGCGCGCGGCAATATCACACCTTCGCCTATCGGATCGGCCTGGAAGAAATGATCCGCAGTGTCGGAGTGAGCGTTTTCGCCTCGGGAAAGGTGCTCGGCGGCTTGGCGATTCAAGAAGGCGCGCATCACGAAACGGCTGGACTGGTGGCTGTAAGTTCCTCGCAGGGACTCGAGGCGATGATGGCTCAGGAAGAGAAGCTGCTGCAGGAAGTTAAATTGTGGAAGGCGAATTTACCCGCGCCGGACATAGACATCCTGATAGTAGACGAGATTGGCAAAAATATCAGTGGCGCCGGAATGGATACCAAAGTAATCAACCGGAGCGTCAACGGCGACTATAATCCTTATCCCGAACTTCCGATCATTCGACGCATCTATGCTCGTGCAATCAGCGATCTCTCTTACCACAGCGGAGTCGGGCTTGGAATGGCGGATGTGGTGCATGATCGCCTGGTCAACGATGTCGACTGGAATCCTACTTACATCAACTCGCTCACCGCTTCCACTCCGGCCTGTATTCGAACGCCGATCCACTTTTCGAGCGATCACGAGGCGCTGTCGAACATTGCGCGCACGGTCGGCAAGCTGGATTTATCGGAAGTGACCTATTGCCGGATCCGGAACACACTGGAGCTTGTTGACCTCGCAGTCAGCGAAAACCTGGTTCCGTCGCTGGCTTCAAATGTGAACGTGGCATCCGAACCTTTCGAACCGCACTTCAATGGGAACGGTGATCTGGAGGATTTCAAAACCTCCGCCCGAACGACGGCGGGGAATGCACAATTGGTCAGCTAAGGCAAGTGACAGCGAGGCAGAAACAATCCGCGGTAGAGTGGGTTCCTGCAACTCATAGTCTCCGTCAATTGCGAGCAGCGGCGCCTCAATGCAAAGGCTGCGATCTGTACCAGCACGCGACCCAAGTTGTTTTTGGCGAAGGGCCGCAGGATGCGAAGGTCGTAATGGTAGGTGAGCAGCCCGGGGATGAGGAAGACCGCAAGGGCCACCCCTTCGTAGGCCCGTCTGGACGGCTGCTCAGCAAAGCGATGCACGAAGCCGGACTCGACCGGGAAAAAGTTTATGTCACGAATGCCGTAAAGCATTTCAAGTTTGTCGAGCGCGGTAAGCGGCGCATTCATGCAAAGCCGAATGGAATCGAGATTTCCGCCTGCCGGCCCTGGCTCGAAGCCGAATTGGCCGCGATTGAGCCTGAATTGGTTGTCTGCCTGGGAGCCACCGCTGCGCAATCGCTGATGGGCCGGGATTTTCGCATCACAACGGAGCGGGGCAAGTTTTTCCCTCATGAATGGGCGAAGGAAGTTGTTGCAACCGTGCATCCATCGGCTGTACTTCGCATGCCCGACCGATTTGCCGAGGAGTATGCGCTATTTCTCCGCGATTTGCGCGTTATCGCCGCGAGAGTACACGAACTGGATACTGCGGGGTAATATTTTTCGGTTTGTGGATGTCAGGGAGAGACGGCTCGAATGCGGCCGCGTAAGACGGCCTCAAATTCATCAAGCGGCTTGGTATTCAGCACGTCACTGCTTTCGAGCCAGCCGCGCCGGGCGGTAATGACCCCATAGCGCATGTTGTGCAGATGCGCAGGCCGGTGCGCGTCGGTAGAAATAGTGAACTTGCAGCCTTTCATCTTTGCGGCGCGAACAAGGTGACTGGGCAGATCCAGGCGTTCGGGACTGGCGTTGATCTCCAGGAAAACACCCCGTTCCGCGGCTTTGGAAGCGATCCTATCGAAATCAAATGCATATGACTCGCGCTGCAGAAGAATACGGCCGGTCGCATGCCCAAGAGTTCTGAGCGAGGGCGATTCCAGCGCCCGCAAAAGCCGGTCGGTCATCTCCTGTGGCTCCAGATTGAAATAACTGTGCACGCTCCCGATCACCAGGTCGAGCTCGGCGAGCGCATCCTCCGCGATATCCATGCCGCCATCTCGCAGGATGTCGCATTCCAGTCCGGAGAATACCCGTAGTGGAAGGCCGTCCCGGCTCAGTTCGCGAACTTCCGCGGCAAAGCGCACCACCCGCTCTTCATCCAGGCCATTCGCCATGGCGAGCGCCTTCGAGTGATCGGTAATAGCGATGTACTCGTAGCCGAGCGCCGCAGCGGCTTCGGCCATCTCGCGGAGGGTGGCGCGGCCATCTGTAGCGGTCGTGTGCATGTGCAAATCACCACGCAAGTCGCCAGGCTCAATCAGACGGGGCAGACTACCGTCCTTAGCGGCCTCAAGTTCGCCGCAGTTCTCACGAAGCTCCGGCGGAATCCACGCATAACCTAATCGCTCATATATTTCGCGTTCCGTTTCACCAGCGACCCGCTGGTTCGTCTCAATCTCGAACAGGCCGTACTCATTTAACGTAAGACCCTGCTTAATGGCATTGGTGCGGAGCACGACATTGTGTTCCTTGCTGCCGGTAAAATATTGCATTGCTGCGCCGAAGCTCTCGTGGGGCAAAGCGCGAACGTCCACTTGCAGGCGTTCCATTCCGAACGTTACGCTAGCTTTATTCAACCCCTGGCCCAGAAGTTCTTGCGAAGCGGGGTGGGTTGCAATCCGGTTTAGCGCCGCGGCTGCGCCGGGACCGGTCACCAGAATATCGAGATCGCCGATTGTTTCGCGACCGCGGCGGAGGCTACCGGCAGCTTCCACTCGTTCGATATCGGGAAGAGCTTGAAATTCTTCGATAAGTTCGTCCGCTGTCCGGCGACCAAAGCTGAGCAGAAACCGCCCGGCGCTTTTCCGATACGCTTCGATGGATCGAAGCACCTTCTCTTCCAGTTTCGCGCCCATGCGAGGCAGTTCACGTAATTTATGGTCGCGGCAAATGCGTTCCAGATCATCGACCGACTTAACTCCGTGGTGTTCGTAGAGAAGAGCGATACTCTTCGGGCCCAAACCTTGGATTTTGAGCAGCTCAAGAGCGGAGGCGGGATATTTTGCGAGCATCTGGTCGCGACGGTCGAACGAACCACGCTCACAGATTTCGGCAAGCACAAAAGCGATGCCTTTGCCGATACCGGGGATATCAGTAACCTTCTTTTCCGGGTTACAGACGATGTCGACGATTCGCTCCGGATAGCTGGCGATCACGGCGGCCGCATTGCGATAGCTGCGAATGCGGAATCCGTCCTCTCCCGCTACCTCCATAAGGTCAGCGGTTTCGTGGAGCAATCGCGCAATCTGCTTATTTTCCATGGGCACGTCCGAACGGAGCAACACGGGTGTAAGGGGCCGGCAAAGGTGACGGCTCAACATGGACGAGAACATCCGCCACCCAGGGCACGGTTCCCTTGACGGCAAACTTTACCCGCCTGGCGATTTCATGGGACTCGCGGACCGTCATGTCGGGATCGACCTCCAGGTGTAGATCGACGTGATATTTCAGGCCGGTCCGCCGGGCAAAACATTTTTCAATTCCGAGCGCGCCCGGAACTCCGAGAGCTGCTGTACGTATTTCAGCCATCTTGACCGGTTCAGGCATCGTGTCGACAAGTTGGCCAACAGTGCGGCGGACGACCTTCACAGAAAGGAAAAAAATAATGATGCCGATGCCAATTCCGCCGACATGATCGGCCATACCGAAGCGCAACGGATTAGCAAGGGTCAGTAGAACCGAAACGAGGGCGACACCAGTGGAGAGCAGGTCTGTGATGTCATGCCAGGCATCCGCTTCGAGCGAGCTGCTGGCTATTTTGCGGCCCGTCCGAAACTTAACTGCCGCCAGTGCAACTTTAATAAAAATGGCCGCAATTAGCGGGTATAATGCGTAGGTCTGAAGATGTGTTCGTATGTCAAGGGAAGTGATACTGTGCCAGCTTATAGCGGCTCCGGCAAGCAGCAGCATTGCGCCAACGGCCAGACCGGCCAGAGTTTCATAACGCCCATGCCCATACGGATGCTCGTAGTCCGGGGGTTTGCTTGCAAGCCATAGGCCCGCGTAAACAATGCCTGAGGAGAGAACGTCGCCTGAGGCCTCAAGGCCGTCCGAAAGAACTGAGGTGGACCCAACCTCTATGCCGACAAACAACTTGGCAGCCGCCAAGGCGGCGCCGACGCTCATACTGATCAGCGCGATGCGGCGTCCGATCAGCTCCTCCCGGCTGATGGTCGCGTTGTTTGCAGCAACGGCCATACGCTTCGAGGATATCGCGCGAATGGATCATATCTGAATGTGGAAGGAGTGAATCGAGAGAATCGGCCGGGAGACTGGCTCAGAATTCAAGGCAGACGACTCAAACCGATCGTCTGGTCCAGGCATTCTTACTGTTCGCCGGCGATGGCAACGCTTTGCGGCTGCATCACTGGGGTCCTGTTCGCACCATCTATTAGTACTGGTTTAATGGATACCATCGCTAATGACGCTGGCTACTGACAGATAGGCATGGAATCTCAGGATCTATTCGAAGAGCTTCGAAATCTGCTCAGAAGCAGATGTATTACCGCCGGGATTGCGTTGCTGGAGGCTCGAAGGGAGGAGATTGCCGCGATTGGTCCCGGCCGCGCAGAAGCGGGTCACGCACTGGGTTGCTTGGCCCAATGGCTGGATGTAGGCTACGAGGACGAGGGCTTACTGGCGGAACTGCTGCAGCGTTTCCCCAAGAATCAACACCGCAACCTTCCTCTTGCGGATTATCTTTATCTGCGCCTGGCCGAAGCTGTTCTGGCCATGCGCCGCGAAGAACTAGTGACCGCGCTAAGCCATCTGGAGACAGTGCTGGCACTGCATGAAGAACTGGGCGATGCGGAAGTGGAAGTTGTCGCGAGCCTCTGGAAAGCGCGGTGTTTGCGGAAGGCGGGCGACTACGATCAGGCGCTAAAGGTCACACGGCGCGGCATCACGCTGGCACTGCAGGCGAACTTGCGTCACATCGCAGCGGTAATGAGAACGCTGGAAAGCTGGATTCTCTTTCAGAACGGCTCACCGAAAGATGCCATAGCCATCCTGCAGGAGGCGGAAGCTGTCTTGCGCGAAACCGATGATTTCATCACGCTTGGCAACATTCAATCCGCTTACGGCCGGATTGCGCTGCGCGAGGGCCGCTACGACCACGCAATGCAGTATTTCGAAGCGTCGATTGATTATTTCCGGAAGCGTCCATCGCTGCAGGGTTATCTGGCCCGCTCGCTGACGAACATCGCACAAGCCAAGCGGTTCCTTTCGCTCCAGTTACGACGGAGCATCGATGCGCAACGCGAACGGCACCGCAGCGGGCAAAGCCTGAACGGCCAATTGAGCCCCGGCGACAAAGCCAGCCAATTGGACCGTATGTACGAGCTTTTGCGCAGTGCACAGGCCGATTTGGCGCAGGCTGACGCAATTTACAAGGGTATCGGGAATCATCACGGAGCCGGCAATGTGGATGTCAACCTGGCGCAGATTTATCTTGATTTAGGCGATCTGGACAAAGCCGAAGAGAGAGCCGGCGAAGCGTTCGACTTGGCCGCAACCAAGACAGATCACTTACTGATGTGCCGGGCCCGGATTGTGCAGGCGATGGTAGCTGACGCTCGCTTTGAAGAGCAGATTGGCGAGGGCGACGATCCGAGCCGCTTCGCCCAGCTTGCGCATGACTGCGCGAAGGAAGCTGTGGACTTGGGAGAGCGCACCGAGAGCCGGAGACTGCTGGCCCAAGCGCACCTGTGCCACGGCATGACCCTGGTGAATGGCTTTTTCGCCAACACCGAAGCGGCGCGCGGCTGCTGCGATCGAGCGGAGGCGTACCTTGGTAATGACCGGCACGATGCGCTTTGGCAGGAAGTGGAGATTCTGCGGGCGCGGATACTTCATGCTGGGGTTGAGGATCCGAATTTACGCGCATGGTCGCAAGGCGTAGTCGGAGATAAATCACTCCAGCAAGTAGTCGGCGATTTTGAAGAAATGCTGATACGAAAGGTCTGGGAGCACGAAGGGCGAAAGGTTTCGAGAGTGGCGCATCGCCTTGCCGTCTCACCGAAAAAGGTGCGGCGTATCCTTCGGCATCTGGGTTTGCTGGTAGAGCAAGGCTGAAGGGCAAAAATTTCGCGCTACCGGGTTGCTTCAGTGGGCATTTGCGATGGCGAACTTGTGGGCTGCTTCAGGTACTTCGCGTACCAAGCCAGGTACCGCTCATACCGGTCGCGAATGAAGCTGGGCCGGGCGAAACCGTGGAACTCGCCCGGATAGACGATCAGTTCGGTCGGGATACGGAGAGTTTTCAGTGCTTGGTACATCTGTTCGCCGCCCGCGAGGGGCACGTTGAAATCTTTGTCGCCACCCATAAAGAGAGTCGGGGTGTGGATGCGGTCCGCGTGGAAGAACGGATAAGAGACTTTGAGCCAGCCATTCAGGTTCTTCCAAGGAGGGCCAAGCTCATTGTCATATTGAAAGACGTACTCATCCAGACCGTACATCGAGATCTGGTCGGCGCTTCCAGCGCCGCTAATAGCTGCTTTGAAACGCTGATCGGAGGCGATGGTGTAATCGGTGAGGATACCGCCGTAGCTCCACCCACCAATGCCGAGGCGATCGGGATCGGCAATACCCATCCCAATGACGTGATCGACGCCAGCCAACAGATCGGCTACTTCCTTATCGCCCCAATCCGCGAAGATGGTTCGCTGATATTGTTCGCCGCGCCCTGAACTTCCCCGGTAGTTCACGTTGATCACGAGGTATCCGTTTGCGGCGAACAACTGGTTATCGAAACGGAACTCATGCCCGTCCTGCCCGTTGGGGCCACCGTGAATACGGAGCAGCGTGGGATACTTTTTGCCTGGCTCGAAAGAGGCCGGTTTCGTGAGCAGCCCGTGTACCTCGGTCCCATCTTTTGATTTGAAGCTGATGTCCTCTACCGGACCCAACTGCAACTCCGCAAGAAACGCATCATTGTGCCCGGTTATCTTTCGAAGGGATGCCCCGTCTAAGGCGAATACTTCTTCTGGAGCATTGTCGTTTGAAACGAGCAGCGCCGTATGTCCGGCTTTGGATACCAAGTGCGACGCGACAAATTTCCCGGGAACCAGCCGCGTAATCGAGCCACCTTCGACAGAGACTTTCGCCGGGTACTCCGATTGATCGTCGGCAGCGACAAAGGAAATAGAGCGTCCGTCGGCTGAGAATACTGGGAACGAAACACCGCGATCGAAGCTGCCGGTCAGCAAGCGAGATGGGCCTCCGTCCGCTGGGA
Source organism: Bryobacteraceae bacterium (assembly GCA_035475915.1). GTDB lineage: Bacteria > Acidobacteriota > Terriglobia > Bryobacterales > Bryobacteraceae > Bog-105. Next base: position 2,161 of record DATIMA010000222.1, on the reverse strand, counting down.
CAACGGCGAGACGGTCTATCTGGTAAGCGCTGTACTTCTGGTCGATCCCTTGAAGATAGGCGATCTGCTTACCGTCCGGACTCCAGGCGAGATGGCCACGGTCCGGACCGGGATTCGTGGTGAGCTTACGCGGAGTCGCACTCGGGCGAGCGTCTACCACGAATACATCCGTGTTCTCACTACGATCCGGATCGTTCTGCTGATTGCTGATGAATGCAATCCTCTCGCCATCCGGAGACCAGACTGCATTTGTCTCATCGAAATCACCTTTCGTAATCTGATCGAGTTTCTCCGTTCCGATATCGAACAAGTAAATGTGATTGTGCTTCGGGCCGAGATAGCCGACGATATCCTCTTTGAAGTGATAGCGATCGATCACAATCGGCTTGGGCGGCTTGGGTTTCTCCACCACGCCGGGCTTTGCATCCTGGGTATCCGGCTCGAGTTTCTGCTGCAGAATCAGCAGAAGCCTCTTCGAATCCGGCGACCACTCATGCTCGGAAATGGTGTAGTCCTTAAAATGAGTAAGCTGCCGGGCTTCCCCACCCCGCCGGTCCATGAGCCAGATTTGAGAACCTTTCGTCTTTCCGGGTCGTGAAGATACGAACGATAGATACTTGCCATCCGGACTCCAGCGCGGTGAACTCTCGGATTCACTCCCAAAGGTAAGTTCCACGTTCTGCGAACCGTCCCAGCTTGTCATCCAGATATGACTCAGCTTCTTATCCGCTTCTTTGTCGATGCTTGAGACAGTGTAGGCCACCGATTTGCCATCCGGCGAAAGCTGAGGATCGGCAACATCGTGGAGACGATAAATATCGTCGGGGGTAAGCGATCTCTTTGCGGCAGGTTGCGCAACGGAGGGAAGAGATACAGCAATGACAGCAGAGAGGAGGATCAGCATTCGCATACGAGGGAAAGACTACTATACCGAGAACAAATCAAGTCCCGCGGCCCACCCCGCCAGGCGCTAACGCGGCTTTGATCCCGGATTTAGGGCAATACTCGTGTGTCCGTAAGGGCCGGTTATCTTGAAAGGCACAACTTTGGCGCGATGTTTCTTCTTGAAAAATGGCGTCAACACTTTCACGAACAGCGATTTGATTCCCGTGGTTGCGTCTGCAACGTTTCCTTTGGTGATCAGCAGGCCCTGCAGATTGGTCTGATAGTTCATCAGGCTGAAGGTCCCGCTCAGCAACGCTTTCGCGCCCGGAACATTAAAGGAAACGTGCGAGAGATGCGCGACACCGCCGGACGCATTCACCTGTCCGGCAACATCCGAGAGGACCGTCTGAGGATTCTCCCGGTCCTCTTCCTTATCGCCTTTGACGGCGCTGACACTCAGCCGCGCGAGTTCCTGTTCCGTTTGCCGGTCTGTGAATTTACTCGCATCAACTCCGAATGCGCCTTCGATCTTTACTCTTTCAAGCAGCGCGGCTGATCCCGGTGGCAGGTCGATATGGCCATGCAACCGAATGCCGCCCGTCATCGGAGGGCGCGGCGAAGCAATGAACAAGTCGATAAGATCCTCAATGCGTGCGCCATCGGAAGAAACGTCCAGGGACACAGCTTTCCCCGGCTCAGCTTTTTCGCCCGCAACCGATCCATTGAAGACCAGAGTCGTATGGTCAAATTGCGCAGAGGCTTGATTGAGAAATACGTTGCCATCGGTTCCGTCGACGACGGCCCGGTACGCTGCACTCACTTGACGCCGATGGCTGGTGTCCTTCACCTGAAAATCCGCTATGCGCACAGTCCCGCGGGCATAGATACGGCTAAGCTCTCCGCTGAATTTTCCCTGCGAATTGAGAGTGCCGCTGACTACTGGGAAAGCGGCAAGATTGGCATTGCTATAAACGTACTCGCCATGTACCGGTGTAATGCCAGGCTGTTTCGGATTCCACGGGCCCCATGCTCCCATGGAACGAATCTCTCCTGGCAGATCGGAATTGTTGAGCGTCACATCAAAGGTAATCGGCGTGTTGGCTCCTACGTCATGCAGCGCCAGCCTGCTGATGCTCATTCGAAATGGCCGCTTTTCCGGAGCGCGGGTCTGAAATTCCAGAAGTGCGCCGTCTGCAAAAACAACGCCGATGGGCAGCGATGTTGCAGAGTTGCTGTAGGTAAGCGGCATCATCGGGCTGGGCTCGCCGGCCGGCTC
>DATIMA010000221.1:0-4086 GCA_035475915.1 Bryobacteraceae bacterium | reverse complement strand
CAAGATCACCGTGGGCCGCGATGATCTGCACCTCACCGAAATGGGGGCCAAGATCAACGCCCGAATGGGGCTCAATACCTGGGCGGCCTTCTTCGGCAGCGATTCGAATGCGGAAGTGGCCGGGGACGTGGCCATGCTTTCGCAAGAAATTACGCCTGTCTTGAAAGCGCTTCGAAGCAACGGTCTGAATGTCGTGGCGATTCACAATCACATGACGACGGGACAGCCTACGATCTACTTCCTGCATTACTGGGGGACTGGGCCGGTCGAGAAACTGGCCACGGGTTTTAAGGCAGCTCTGGACCAACTCGGGAAACAAAACTCTGCAATGCGTCATTAATTCGAGACGCGACCGGAGTACTTTGCCATGCACACGAATCGGCCCGCGGTGTCCTTTTTAATCATTAGCAGTTTGCTCCTGCTTCCAAGCGTTTTCGTTCTCGCCCAACCGGCTCCAACTCAGGGTGTCCGAGCCCACACGATACTTTTCGTCTGTGAGCACGGTAGCGCGAAGAGTATCATTGCTGCCGCTCACTTTAACGACCTGGCGGCAAGAAATGGATTGCTGTATCGGGCCATCGCTCGGGGCGTTCATCCGGACAAGGAAATACCGCCTTATGTAAAAAGCGCGCTGGCCGCCGAGGGCTTGAATATTCGCGCTTGGCAACCGAAACTGCTTGGCGAAGATGACGCCTTAAGATCAGACCGCCTGATTACGCTCGGATGTGCGTTGCCCACATTAAAAGCATTTGCCGCACACAAGCTTCAGGACTGGAATATCCCATCCCCAAGCGAGAACTATAGAAATGCAAGCCGGGCCATCGCTGAACGGGTTGCATTGCTTGTCAAGGAGTTAGCCGGTAAGTAGACAGTGATCGCGCAAGTTACCTACGATCGCGAGACAAACATATTGATTAGAACCGTGAATAGACGAATCCGTATGCCTCTCTTATTTTGCTTTGCGCAGCTCGTTGCCACTGCTCAACAGCAAACTGCTCTGACCATGCCCGAAGCCGTCCAACGAGCGTTGGACAAGTACCCTGCCGTTCGAAGCTCCATGGAACAAGTTTCGGCTGCCGCCGCCGGAATCAACCTGGCGCGGACAAGCTATCTACCCCGAGCGGATTTTCTCGGTCAGGTGAACCGCGCCACGCACAACAATGTGTTCGGGCAATTGTTTCCGCAATCCGTGATTCCGTCCATGACGGGTCCAGTACTAGGAACCAATTCCGGCCAGAGTGTTTGGGGCTCAGCCGTGGGAACGCTTATTTCCTGGGAGCCAATCGATTTCGGCCAGCGCCGCGCTTCCGTCAATGCGGCCAAGGCGACAAGAGATCGGGCGAATGCGGAAGTGAATGTGACGAAATTGCAGGTCGCGGGAACCGCCGCTGATGCGTTTCTAACCATTGCTGCGGCCGAACAGACGGTTGTCGCTGCAAAGGCCGGCGTGGAGCGCGCCCAGGTTTTGGAGCAAGTGATTGGAACACTCGCGAAAAATGAACTCCGCCCCGGAGCGGACGCTTCTCGCGCGCAAGCAGAGCTGGCGCTGGCGCGAACGCAGCAGATTCAGGCCGAGCAAGCGCGCAATGTGGCGTACGCCGCGCTTGCCGCTTTGCTGGGCGTACCCCCGGATGCGCTTGCGATCGAATCCCACGCTTTGCTCACTCAGGCCCCCGCAAATCTTCCGGAAATGGCCGCGACGCAGAATCCAGCAGCACTCGCTGGCCGGGCCGCCATCTCGGAAGTAAAAAGCCGCGAGAAAGTGCTCGCGCGATCCTACTACCCGCGGCTTTACGTCGAAGGCGCCGCTTTTGCGCGTGGAAACGGCGTTCAGGCAGATGGCCGAATCGGCGGAGGAGCGACTGGTCTCGGTCCGAACATTCAAAACTGGGCGCTTGGCGCAACTGTCACGTTTCCGGCTTTTGATTGGTTCTCGATTCACGCGAAGAAAGAAATGGAGGCTCACAACGAGCAAAGCGCCGAAGCCAAATACAGCCAGACGCTTCAAGATCTGAACGGCAACATCTTGAAAGCCAGAGCGGTTCTGGAAGGCGCGCGTCGCGTCGCCCAAAACACACCGATTCAACTCCAGGCGGCTCGCGCGACCGAGCAGCAAGCTACGGCACGGTACAAAACGGGACTGGGCAATATTGCCGAGGTAGCTGAGGCAGAGCGCCTCCTCACGCAAGCCGAGATTGATAACTCGTTAGCGCAGCTCGGAGTTTGGCGGGCGCTGTTGGGCGTTGCTGCTGCGCAGGGCGACTTAACACCATTTCTGACAGCAGCCAAATAAAGAGGAACTGAATGCGACTAGTCTTAGCAGCGTTGAAGCGACCGATCTCGGCTCTAGTGGCCGTGGTGGCCGTTGCACTTTGTGCGTTCCTTGCGATCCGGCGCATGCCCGTGGACATCTTCCCTAACATCGGAGCTCCGGCGATCTATGTGGCGCAGCCTTACGGTGGAATGGACCCGCAGCAGATGGAGGGCTTTCTTACCTACTACGACGAGTATCACTTCCTCTACATCACGGGAATCGAACACGTCGAGAGCAAGAACATTCAGGGAGTCGCACTGATGAAACTCGTGTTTCATCCCGGCACCGACATGAGCCAGGCGATGGCGCAAGTAGTGGGGTACGTGAACCGTGCGCGAGCCTTCATGCCCACCGGAACGGTTGAACCCTTTATCGTGCGGTATGACGCCGGGAGCGTTCCGGTCGGACAACTGATCTTCTCCAGCCCAACGAGAAGCGTTGGCGAAATGCAGGACATTGCGCTGAATCGCGTGCGGCCTGTTTTCGCGGTGTTGGAGGGAGTGTCCGCGCCTCCGCCGTTTGGAGGCAACCAACGAACGATCGTCGTGCATCTGAAGCCGGAACAATTGAACGCCTATAACATCTCGCCGGAGGAAGCGATTGCGGCGGTCAATCGAAGCAGCGTGATTATGCCAGCCGGCACGGTGGGCACAGGAGATTTCATGCGAATCGCTTCCACGAACGCTGTTCTCGGAGGCAAGCTCGATGACCTTCTCGACACGCCCATCCGCCTCGGTAGCGGCACTTCGGTGTACTTGCGGGACATCGGCACGGTGGAAAACGGCACGGACATCGTCGTCGGCTATGCCCACGTAAACGGGAAGAGAACCGTGTATATACCAGTGACGAAGCGTTCCGACGCCTCGACGCTGGCAGTGATTCAGCGGGTAAAGGAGGCTCTCCCACGCATGAAAGCGGCTGCCCCACCGGACGTCGATATCCGGCTTGAATTTGATCAGTCGCGGGTCGTGGTGAATTCGATTAAAGGCCTCCTGACAGAAGCTGGTTTGGGAGCTGTGCTAACCGGCGTGATGGTGCTCCTGTTTCTCCGGGATTGGCGCAGCTCCATCATCGTGGTTATCACGATTCCTTTTGCCCTTCTCTCAGCCATCGTGTGGCTGTGGATGTCCGGGCAAACGGTCAATATCATGACACTTGGCGGCCTCGCGCTCGCGGTCGGCGTGCTGGTCGACGAGGCGACAGTCGAGATTGAGAATATTCACTCCCTTCTCGATTCCGCTCGCGAATCCGGGATGTCGCGGGCTCAAGCCGTTGTAGAAGCTTGCCGCAAAACTGCACTTCCACGATTGCTGGCCATGTTGTGCGTCCTCTCTGTGTTCGTTCCTTCGTTCTTTATGGTGGGTGTCGGCCGACAACTATTCGTCCCGTTGTCGCTCGCCGTCGGTTTTGCCATGATCTCGTCCTATCTGCTCTCTACGACATTAGTGCCGATCCTCGGAACCTGGATGATGCACGAAACGAGCCGAGCTACGAGCAGATCCCGCTGGCGCGACCGCTACGGCACGTTCTTGGGACGCGCAATCCGCTGGCGATGGGGTATTGCCGGCGCGTACGCGATTGGAGCGGCGGTCATGCTTTTTCTTTTGCTACCGCAGATGCACCTGGAAATTTTTCCGTCCACAGACACAGGGCAATTCCAGCTACGTCTGCGCGCTCCCACAGGTACGCGTATCGAACGTACGGAAGTCCTCGCGTTGAAGGCGCTGGACATCATTAAACGCGAAGTAGGTCCGCAAAATGTCGCGATAGAA
>DATIMA010000220.1:0-31783 GCA_035475915.1 Bryobacteraceae bacterium | reverse complement strand
GGAAGAATTGTGTCCGTTATTGCCTCTTTTCGATATCGGAATGTGCTCTTCTCCTACCTCAGCGCGTTCGATCCTGAATACGAGACGCTGGGATTCGGCCGAAGTCTGCTGTACTACGCGCTCCGGCACGCGTTCGATATGCATTACGAATCGTGGAATTTTCTTCGTGGAAACGAGCCGTACAAATTTGAGTGGGGAGCGCGGAGCATACCCAAGTGCCGGATTACCCTCACCCGTGGTGCTTAGATGAAAAAGCGCCGATTACATCAGCGTACAAATGAATGTAATCGTTAATCATCCTCTTGGCGTCGAAGCGCTCTGAAGCTCTCAATCGGGAGCCTTCAGGAGACAGCGCGGAAATCTTTGCGATAGCTCCAGCCATTTCGTCCTCAGAATCGACGATATAACCGGTTCTGCCGTGTTCTACAATCTCCGGTAAAGCGCCTGAACGAAACGCAACGACAGGGGTTCCGGATGCAATCGCCTCCATGGCCACGAGCGAGCTGGTTTCGGCAACCAGGCTCGGTATGAGCAGGCACATAGCCTCGGACAGTAGCTTTACTTTGGTGTTCAGGTCTACCGGTCCAAAATATCGCCGCTCGGCATCCAGTAAAGGGCGAATCTCCCGATCGAAATACATCTCGTGATCCCGAAATGGATGCACGGGGCCGGCGATCACCATGGGCAGATTCAGACGGCGCGCCACCCGAAGCGCAATGTGGACGCCTTTCTCCGGGCAAATGCGGCCGAGCCACAAAAGGTATTGCCGCGCACTGGTACTGCTCCAATACCGGGATGTATCGATCCCGTTTGGGATAACCGGCAGCCCAGTTCGCGGAGCAGCGTTCGCCTGTGTTTGCGATACGCAATTGATCTGCACACCGCCATTGTTGAATATAGATGCCGGATACCACTGGCATGGCAGGTGCAGCGTAGCCAGTTTGGGGACTTTGTCCGCGGGCTTATAAGAGCAGAAATCAAGTCCGTGGAAATGAATGAGATCTACCTTCGTTACGCTCAAAGCCTGTTCGATGGCCTGGGCATGTTTTTGCTGCGCGTCCACTCGAATATCCTCCGTGATTTCTGAAGTTGCGGCGGGAGTTTCGATGAGTGTACCGGCAATCTCAGATCCTTTCGCCGCCACCACAATCGAGCGATACCCTGCCTCCACCAAGCCGCGTTCCACCAGAGACAGGATCTGTTCTGCGCCTCCGCCTGAACCGGACGTAACCGGCAAGAGCGGAAACGCAACACTCAGAATGGTGAGGTTACGGTTCGGATGCACGGTTTCATCTCTCGCATTGAGAAGAAGACCATTCCGCTACAATGGTCCGAAGTTGCACCTGCTAGGTACTCCTGAAGTCTGATGTCCGAGCAAGTCGTTACCTCTTCACTAAGTGTTACTTCACCGGGCCGCTTCCCGCTAGGAAAGCGGTGGCCGGACGCTCTGCCCTGGTGGGGATTTCTGCTGGCATTGGTATTCATTGCAGCGGCGGTCATCTCACGGAAACCCAGTTTGGTCTTCCATGCTCAATTTATCGCGGACGAGGGCCTTTGGTTCGCGGATGCCTACATAAACGGGGCTTTGCATTCGCTGTTTCAACCTCAAGCCGGATATCTCTGCATAGCTTCAAAGCTGCCGGTCGTGCTCGCCCTGCACGTTCCATTGGTCTATGCTCCCGTTGTTTTTGGAGTTTTTGCAGCGGGCGTTCATGCCCTCATGGCCGGATTTTTACTAACAAGCCGGCTCGCTCATGTGGCGAGTTTACAAGCGCGCACGATGCTTTGCGTGCTCTGTATCGCGATTCCAAATTGCTCTGAGATTGACTCTCTCAACGATACGCAATGGATGTTAGCCGCTCTTGCGTTTGCCGTCCTGGTTTCGACCGCTCCCAAAACAACAGCTTGGAGAGTCTTCGACGTGGTCTCCATCTCGCTTATTTCGGTCACGGGCCCCTTCTCCGTTCTTCTGCTGCCATTTGCTGTAGTCTTCTGGGCCATTCGGCGAACGAGATGGACGGTTTTGCTCAGCTGCCTTCTGGCCGCAGGCGCGTCTATACAGATTCTGACCCTTGCGCATGCAATGAATACCTGCAGACCGAGAGAGATTCTTGACCTGCTCCTCATAAAACTTTCTGCAGGCCAAATATTTCTATTCGGCACGCTTAATGGAGGTAACATTCTTACTGCACCATCGGTTCAGCCGGTCGAGACTATGGCGCTCGCCACGTTTGTACTTATCGCAGGCATCAGCCTGGCAATCTACGCGCTTCTCAACGCTCCGCTGGAATTGAAGCTTTTCGTTTGCTTTGCCGCGCTTGTCCTTGCCGCGGCATTGCGGAGGCTGCATTGCGATTCCGGTTGGGATTGGCAATCGCTAATGAGTGTTTCTTACGCAACCCGTTATTGGTACATACCGCGCCTGGCAGTCCTCGCCGTTTTGGTTTGGACGGTAGGCGGTGCGCGCCCCATGTGGCTTCGGACAGCTGCCATCATCGCAATCCTTCTGCTCGCCGGCTCTGCCTTTGCTCATTGGCGCTATCCTGCCTGGCCCGATCAGGATTTCCCCAAATATGCCCACGCCTTTGAACATGTGCCGCCCGGCACTCAATTTTCCATTCCGGTGAATCCTCCTGGCTGGAAGATTATTCTCGTCAAGCATTAGTCAACGCCGGAAATGGAACGTAGCGAGTTTCTAAGGTCACTGATAAACGTCGACGGCTTCGGGTTGGAAATAGGACCCAGCTTCAGACCGCTAGTGAAGAAGTCTTCGGGAGCTAAAGTTGAGACCGTTGACTATACCGATGCAGCCGGACTTAGAGACCACTATAAGGGCAACAAGGGTGTAGATCCGGCGAATATCGAAGAGGTCGACTACGTCGTGCAGGGTGGCTCAATCCTAGCGACAATCGGCAGGCGCGACTATTACGATTACATTGTCGCCTCGCATGTAATCGAGCACACTCCTGATATGCTCGGCTTCCTAAAGGACTGTGAGCTTCTGCTGAAAGAAGGCGGGATTCTGCTGCTTGCAGTGCCCGACAAGCGCCACTGCTTTGACGTCTTTCAGCCCTTGAGCAGCACGGGCATGGTGCTGCAAGCTCATCTTGATAAGCGTACCCGGCCGGCCGCCGGCGCAATTTTCGATGATTGGGCTTACAACGCCGTTCGTAACGGGGAGATCGGCTGGCCCATAGACGCATCGGGCGACTTGCGATTTTTTCTGGAGTTCAACGATCCAAAGGCGCTACTGACTCAGGCACAAGGAGCCGTGGGGTATGTCGACGTCCACACCTGGCGGTTTGTTCCCTCCAGCTTCAGGCTGATTGTAAATGACCTTTACCAAACTGGTGAAATCCGTTTGCGGGAGGATAAATTCTTCGACAGCGTTGGAAACGAGTTTTACATCACGTTGTCAAAGCAAGGACGTGGGTGTCCTGTGGACAGGCTGAGGCTTGCAAAGCAAATGCTCATTGAGCATTCGCAAATCCGCGTTGCGTAAGGTCAGCGCGTCTTCCTGCTAATCACCAGGAACTGCTTTCCGAAGAACTTCCAGGCGAGCGGGAATTTCAGATAGGCCCGCAGGGTCCAGATAGGGGGCCGAATGCCCTGGCACATAGTGTAGGGAAGAAACTTTGGTATCGCCTGTTCTATTTCGAGACCCGCCATGACCATTGCTTCCGAGAGCGAGAGTTCGGTTAACGGCAAATGATGATCGAAAAAATCCCAGTAACTTCCGCTCAGATATTTTACGTTCGGGCCTAACGTGATGAGGCGTCCGCCTGGACGCAAACATCGCTGTGCCTCAAGCAAGGTCCCCTGAAGAGCTGCTTTTGTGGGCAGGTGTTCGAAAAAATTGCTGGTGAACACAACATCCAGCGAATCATTCTGCAGGGGCCACGCACGGCTACAGTCCTGCTCAATGAGCTGTACTTGCGTATGCAGGTGTTCCCTGGCGGCGGGATTAAGATCCATGGCAAACTTCTGCCCCGCGGTCAGATTGTTGATAAATTCCCCATAGCCGCAGCCTAAGTCCAGTACGGTGCTCTGGGGCGCAATCCAGCGGGAAAAAAATTCAGCTACGAGCACTCGCCACACCCGATTTCGATAATCCTCTATTCCCGTGAAACGGACCGAATAAATCTTTTCGAGCTCGCGTTGAAATTCGCTCTCCGGAATCAACGCCTTCTCCGGCGGTCGAGATGTTCCGGTATTCACCACGATGGCCTCACGTCGGCAAATTCGCGCATTTCGTGGTCAGAGTCGCATGCGGAGTCATCAAAAACCGCCGACATGATCTGGGGTGCATACCGGTTCCAGGCATAGGTCTGCCGCACTTCATCAAACGCCCTTTCGGCGATTGCAATGTACCGTGGCGCATCGAGAACCGTTCGAACGGCCTCGCGCAATTTTACATCCCACTCGTGCGCATTCGCCAGAAAGCCATTCTCGCCACCACGAATTGCTCTCCGAATTGTGAAACTGGGCGACGATACAGTCAGAGTCCCGGCAATAGCTGCTTCAAAGTACTTCAATTCGGATTTGCAGTTCGTAAAGCTGTTATCCAGAAGAGGCGCAATATTGATCTCTACCTCTCCAACGATAGCTTGTAGATTTAGGAAATCTTGCAACGGATAGACCTCAATGCGATCCCGGTGGCCCTTAATAAAGTCGTCCGGTTTCAAAAAGCCTACGATCCTGAGGACGACCCGGGGATCTTGTTCCAGCATGGCAGAGAGCGCGTTTACGGCAATCTGGAAATCGCGATTATGTGAGGGGGTTCCGCTGAAGTACCCCACATGAATTCGCCCGTCGCGCGCAAATCCGGATCGGCGCTTTGAGGCGAAGATGCGTTCGGATTCCGCCTGCTGCCGGCGGTTCAGGAAATTTGGCACGATACGGGGTGTAATACGCGGCAGGTATTCCTGTAACTTACCCGCCAGAAATTGGTTGGTGACAATAGCCCGGTCACAAAGACGCAGCGTTGCGCCAATCCTGCCGGCATATGCAAACCAGTAATCCCAGACTTCCTGCGAGTGAATGGGCTGACCCAGCACATCCAGAATCAGATGAACGTATTCCGGATCGAATACCAGGTCATCCACGTCGAAGAGTACCCGGATTCCTCGGGCTCTGGCCCGTAGAATCATGCGGTCGATATCCGCATCAAGGCGCGTCCGGCACAGAATCAGCGCATCCGCTCTGTCGATAAAGCATTCGAGGTAGGGAAGATCGGCACGCGAAAACCACGATGCGGAGATTCCGGTTTCAGGTGCGGCCTCCAGCGCTTCTACCATATTGAAAACGCGATACCGGAACGTGCTTGTGTCGGGCGTCTCGTAGAAATAGGCAATGCGGCGCGCGCCTTTGCTGAAAGCTCTGAATCGCTCCTCGAAGCTGAGTACCCACGGGTCCGTGTACGCGATGGAACCCGTATCCAGGCCAGTGAACATGCCTTAGCTCTCCCGCTCCTGCGGCATCGGTGTCAACTGTTGGACAGTTTCCTGCAAGGCCGCCCTCCAGTCTCGAAGAAGCCGGTTACGCGAGTAGTTGGAAAAGCGCAGGCTCTCATCGCAGGCCAGCCGTGCACCCGCTCCAATTGCATCTTTAAGACAATCTATCTTTGGGCTAACGGTGAGAATGTTATCGGAATAGCGGGTAAGCGAGGTCTTAATACCGTGCGTATTCGTGACAACCACTGCTCCCGACGCGGCGAGATCCAGCGGCGGGTAACTCGGATGCGGCGTATCCATCAAGCACAAGCCAAGATCGATTTTGCGCACAAGCGCCGCGTACTCCTGCCACGACAGGTCCTGCAGAACGGCCGGGTTCACATTTCGCGGCAATGTAACCTCTCTGATTGATCGTCCTACGAAATAAAGATTCCATTCTTCCGGGCAAAGGACGCCGTCCTCTATGGCCGCGCCAATCGCCTCTAACCCGCGCCAATAGAGATTGCGTTCATTCCGCGGCCGGGCATAAAAAAAGAAGTTCCGTTTGCTTCCAGGAGACCGGTTGACTGCCTCAGGATAGTAATGGGATTCCGGAAATGCGGGCTCGAAAAAGACTCCGTTCTGACGAATATTGGGCAAGCCCGCGGGTCCGGTTGTCAGATGTTCGAACAGCAACTGCGAATTAACGACGAAACGGATATCCGGATAAGATAGCGTTTCTTCGCATCTTAAATGATCATCTCCGAACGGGTAAAACATCCGTTCATCTTCTTGTAACAGATAAATGATACGCTTCGGGTCCACGGCGCCCAGCAGGCTTCGCGTGCCCCACCATGAGGTGGTCAAAAACAGATCGCTATCCGATACCGAAACCGCGCGTTCGTCTTTCTCACCTGGGTACAGGAATTCCACGGAGCCATTCCACTCAATGCCGTTGATCGCCAGCACATGTCTGAAGTTCGAAGCATCAGCGGATTCAATCCGGGTTATCAGCCGCAGGCTGCCGCCGATTCTTTCGGCGAGCAGTGCAGAGAGAATTAGAGCGGTTCCAACGCCGCCGTACAAGGACCGCGCGTTTATGCTGTCCGTCAACATGGTCAGACGTGGGGCTGTTCCCGGAATCAAAAATGTCCGCAAAGGCTCGAGCGCGCCATATCGGGTTTCGAGAGCCCAATGTAACGTGGGTTCCGGCTGAACCCGCCGTTTCTCACGTTCCTCGGTTAAGCCGTGTTCCAGATAATGCAACAGTGGATTATGCCCGTTAGCGGCAACGTCCGGATACTCTTGCAGATACCAGTTGCCGTCGAAATCGGGACCGGGATTTCGTCCTTCGGCCGCGCCTGACACAAGATAATGTTCAATCGCGTTTAGGTTTGCCGCGGCTATGTCCGGGTACTGCTCGTAATACCATTTGCTATCGAACAACGGCGAGTTCGCCAGGAGTTCCTTTTCGCGCGCTAGTTCCGGTTCTTCGGGCGCCTCGGCGGCCGGCTCAGCTTGAACGGGCCTGATCTGTCTGCCTTCCGCGTGACCAGATTGCAAATAGTGGAGCAGCGGATTGAGCCCAGCCGATGCGACATCGGGATATTGCTGGTTGTACCATCCGGCATCGAACCCGGGCCCCGGATTCCGGCCTTCCGCTCCGCCGAGTAGTAAGTAATGTAGCGCCGGATCCGAGCCGGAAGCGGCCACATCTGGATACTGCCCCAGATACCAGGAAGCATCGAACAAGCCAGATTCAGCTATCAAATGCAGAGATCGCTGAAGTTCGCGCTCCTGCCGCAGCTTCGCTCGTAAGTGAAACGTCAGACTCCATCCGATTAGTTTCGAGCCTTTGCGAAGTCCTCTTCGTAGCGGCGCAGGCACGGCCTGAAATGCGGAACGGAATGGCCCGGTTGCTCGCCAGCTTATCGAAGCAAGCACTGCGGCCCGCTCAGCTTGCGCTCTGGCCAATTCCGATTTCAGATTGTCGATCGCCAGATTGGCTTGCTGCAATTTCGAGGCGAGATCCTGGCCGCGCCGTTCTTCGGATTCAGCCCGGCGTCTGTACTGAGCGAGGCCGGTCCTGGCCGCTGCCGCCGAAGCCGCAGCACTCGCGGCTCTCTTCTCCAGATCCTTGCGGAGCTGCGTTTCCAGGCGGTTGACTGATCGTGCATCGGCCTGTGCTCGGTCCAGGTCGCGCTTCAGCGCGGCGCTCCGCTGTTCCGCCTCGCTAAGAGCACTCTTCAGTTCTTCAGCGCGCTCGCTCTGTTTCGGAATCTGCGCGGCGGGCCTTTCAATCGAAAACATCTAGTTTTGAAGCAAAACCCTATCTTAACCGGGTATGCCGCCGGCTGTGATCAGGATCAGTGTTCCGCCACGACGGGGATCTCCAGCACGGACCCGTGCTCCGCATCGTGATAGATCGTGTTGGTCGCCGAAACAAAGCGGCTGCCGGATTCCGGGCTTTCCCCGGTATTAGGATTCCGGTCGAACCTGGGGAAGTTGCTGCTGCCGATCTCAAGCCGTAACCGGTGCCCCTTCCGGAAGACATTGCTGGTGGACCACAGGTCGATCGAAAATTTGTAGATCTGCCCGGGGTTCATCATCTCCGGCGTTTCCTGCGAGTTGCGATAGCGCGCGCGCACAATTCCCTCGGTCAGATTCTGAGCAAATCCATTCGGCCAGACATCCACCAGCTTCGCCGTGAAATCCGTATCCACCGCCGACGATTTTGCATATAGCTCAAGGCTCACCGGTCCTGTTACTTCAAAATCGCGATTGAACGGGCCGGTCGAATAAACCAACACGTCCTGGCGCGCCTCCGCCGGACGCTGGTCTCTCGGGCCCGCCGGCAAATGCAGCGAATCGCAGCACAACGGGCCGCCGGTCGTCGGAACGGGATTCTCGGGGTCATAAACGTAATGATCCGAATGTTCTGCTCCCGGCGCGGTTGTCGAAAGGCTGCCATCTCCTAGCACGGAGTTCGCGCCGGTTGAAGAATGGAGAAAGTACTTCGTTTCACGCGCGCGCTCAAGCGGCCAGCTGTCCTCATCACGCCATTGATTGAGGCCCATTACAAAAATCCGGACCGGCTTTCGCGCGAACTGGTTCTGCACGCCTTTGAAAAGATAGTCGTACCACTGAAGGGTCGCATCATCTCCGTCGAACTCGGCTGCGGCCGGCCCAAAATCCACTTCGCCAATCTTGCGCCCCGATCCTGCGTGCCCGCCAATTATCACCAAAAGGTGCTGCCCGCGCCTTGCGGCCTCGCTTCCTCCTTTCGTCTTGATTCCTTCGTAATTTCGCAGCGACCCGCCCTGAAAAATGTCGTACCAGGCAGCGATGGTCAGCACCGGAACCGTAATCTGCCCATAGTGGTCTTCAATGGACCAGCGCTTCCAATACTCGTCGTAATTAGGGTGAGCCAACCAATCCAAAAAGTAAGGCGCAAATTCGTCCGGTGAATCTACTTTCAAAGCGCCATTTGGGGAATTGAACAGCGGATACGCTGTCAACGGCAACTTCCAAATTCCTTTCATCGCATTCGTATCTTTCGCGACAGCGCGGTTCAGAGTGTCTTGCGCCAGGCCCGACGTCCAGGACTCGTTAAACCACTGCTCGAACGCGCCGCCCTGATACGTCCAGCCATTGTGGTAGTTGCTGGCCGTGACCACGGGGCAGATGCCGGCCAGATGCGGCGGATGGGCGATCGCAGTCAGCATCTGTGTCGCTCCAACATACGATCCGCCAAACATTCCCACCTTGCCGTTTGAATACGGAAGAGCAGCCGCCCACTCAACCGTGTCGTAGCCGTCCCGCGACTCGTGTTTGAACGGGTACCATTCGCCTTCGGACGTATATCGGCCGCGAACATCCTGCACAATCACGACGTACCCGGAGGCAGCCGCCTTGTACCCGAAGCCGGCTTCGCCGCTCTTGTTGTACGGCGTTCGTTGAAGGAGCACCGGGAAACGACCCCCCTCCTTAGGGCGATAGATATCCGCTCGAAGCACTGTTCCGTCCCGCATGGTGGCCTCTACGCCGCGCTCAACCGTGACTATGTGCTGCTCGGCGGCGATCGCTATGCTTGGGCACAGCGCAAAATTCAGAATTGCTATAACGAGTGAGATCTTATGAAGCATCGGAGCATGGTTACGATATCACGGGCGCGGGTTCCGGCATGAGCACAATTTCTCGCCGCAAACTGATCGGTTCCGCAATCGCGGCCCCGGTGCTTGCCGCAGCGATGGACGCACAGCCCGCAAAATCGCGGAAGCTGAAGGTTGTAGTGACCGGAGGCCATCCTGGCGATCCCGAATACGCCTGTGGCGGCACCGTCGCTCGTTATACCGAACTCGGGCACGAGGTCACTTTGCTTTATCTCAACAAGGGTGAAGGCGGGTGCGGGCAGAGGAGCGCGCAGGAGTGCAGCGCAACGCGGGTAGCAGAAGCTCAACGCGCCTGCGAGATTCTTAAGGCCCATCCTTTGTTCGCGGGGCAGATTGACGGACACGCGATCGTCGACCCGGCGACTTATGATCGGTTTCAAAAACTAATCGAGGCCGAAAAGCCAGATGTCGTATTCACGCAATGGCCCATTGATGCTCATCCCGATCATCGCGCCATCTCCATGCTTACCTATAACGCCTGGCTGCATATGGCCGCGAAACCTGCCCTTTATTACTACGAGGTTTCTGATGGCGAGGATACCCAAATGTTTGCGCCAACCGAGTACGTCGATATCTCCATGACGGAATCAAGAAAACGCGAGGCCTGCTATGCTCATGCTTCACAAGCGCCCGGCCACTTTTATCCGCTGCAGCGCCAGATAGCGTTGTTTCGCGGCATCCAGAGCGGTTATCCCCAAGCCGAGGCTTATATTCGTTACGTCAAGAGTCCCGTTGGTCTGCTGCCTTAAACCTACATGAAGCTTCTATCTCACTCTCTTCTCTCGCTGCTTTTTTGCTCGCTCCTGCCCGCTGCTGATTCTCCGCCGAATCCGAAGCCCGACGCGCGATTCAAGGCAGATCTCCTCGTCGTAGTGGCTCATCCGGATGATGAGACTGAAATTGGCGCTTATCTCGCGCGGGATGTTTTCGAC
The DNA here is from genome assembly GCA_035475915.1 of Bryobacteraceae bacterium. Classification (GTDB taxonomy): domain Bacteria; phylum Acidobacteriota; class Terriglobia; order Bryobacterales; family Bryobacteraceae; genus Bog-105. The sequence goes on along the minus strand of DATIMA010000220.1, from coordinate 21,247 downwards.
GAGAAGAAACGGGTTGCCGTCGTGTTTGGAACTCGCGGAAACTCAGGCGGCAATGCGGAGGGCCAGGAGCAGGCTGCGGCGCTCGGCGTCATTCGCGAAATTGAAGCGCGTGAGGCTCTGGCCCACTTTGGCGTGATGCATGTCTGGTTCCTCAACGGCCTCGATACGCCTAGCCAGAACGTACTGAACTCGCTCGAAACGTGGAATCACGGTGACTCGCTGGGCCGCATGGTGCGGCTGATCCGCCTCACCCGCCCTTCTGTAATTGCGACCTGGCTGCCCGACTGGATAGCGGGCGAGAATCACGGTGACCATCAGGCGGCAGGCGTTATTGCAACCGAGGCGTTCGACCTGGCGGGAAACCAGACCGCGTTCCCGGAACAACTCGCGACGCCCCGCGACCGCGAGGACATTAGCAACCTGACCGAGGGCCTTCGTCCCTGGCAGCCGCAGAAGATTTATTATTTCAGCGATGCCGCCGATACGAAATTCCTGAAGGGAAAGGGTCCTTCCTATTCGGCTACCGACGACTCTCCCTCGCGCCACGTTTCCTACGCCCGCCTTGCGGCGGAAGAATGCGCGTATCACTTAACGCAAGGCGATACCGGCCAGATGGCTAGAGCCGCGCTTGCCAAAAACGATCTGCATTATTTCGAGCAGCCCGTGCTGTTCGTCTTCGGCAAGTCCTATGTGAAATCCAGCTCCACCGGCGATCTCTTCGAAGGTGTCGATCTCAACGGCATCGATTATCACCGGCCGCCAGGGTTCTCCGCGCCGACGCTGGCTGCGCCCGCTGTTGAACTCGGCGGCTCCTGGCATTTTTACCGGGGCTTCTGGCAGGCTCACGGTCTTGAACATCTGGCCAGCCTGATCGGACCGGAAATTCTGGCTCAACCGAATAGCCGGTTCACCATACCAGTTCGCTTCGAAAATCCGACCGATGCGGCTATTAATGTGAATCTGTCAGTTGGTCTTCCGCAAAATTGGTCCTTCATCCGGCCCGCTCCCGCCACAGTCTCCGTTCCGGCGCATGATCATCAGACTGTGATGTTCGAAGCAAACACGCCTGCGGCTCCGGCCAAGGGCTGGCAAACGATTGCAATTGATGCGCGATTAAACCAGCAATCATTGGGACAGATCCGCATTCAGGTGAAATTCGATTCGGGCGCAATGCCTGAATGAAGCTTGACTAAGGACTCGATTTGGATAGAGCATAAAGTAACCGAGGTTAGTTCTCTTGTTAAGAATTATTGTTCGCACTCTTTTCGTCGCTATCATTACCCTTTTTCTGACCGTCGCTGCTTTTGCGCAGGCGGTATCCGGTAATATTTCGGGCACCGTTCAGGATGCCACTGGTGCCGCCGTGCCGAATGCGGCCATTACAATTACGGACCTCGATCGTGGAACGGTGTACCACGTTCAGAGCGGCGGTGATGGCAATTTCTCGCAGACCCACTTGCTGGCGGGGCATTATCAGGTGAAAGTAGAGAGCGCCGGGTTCGGCGCATACACCGCGAACGCTACGGTCCAGGTGGATGCTACGACCGCCGTCGATGCAAAGCTAAGCCCTGCGAACGTGCAAACCAGCGTGCAGGTCACAGACGTAACGCCGCTGCTCACCACTGATCGCGCGGAGATCGCGACGACGCTGACGGGCACGCAAGTCCAGCAACTCCCGGTCCTCGACCGGAATGTAACGAACCTGCTCCTTGTAATTCCCGGCACGCATCTGAATTCCTGGCAGCATTCTGCCGCCGAAAATCCTCAACAGGGTATTCAGGTGAACGCCAATGGCCAATTCTTTACTGCAAATGGTTTCATGCTAGATGGCACGGAGAACGAGAGCGCCATTCTCGGCATAGCTGTCATCATTCCGAACATCGATTCTTTACAGGAATTTAAGGTCAGCACCAGCAACTACGAGGCGGAGTTTGGCTCCGCCGCCGGTGCGCTGATACAGGCCACAACGCGATCCGGAACCAACCAGTGGCACGGGTCGCTTTTCGAGTATTTGCGTAATGACATCACAAATGCGACCGATCCGTTCACGCAGCTCAATCCGCCACTCCGCTGGAACCAGTTTGGCGGTTCGGCCGGCTTTCCCGTCGTTAAGGACAAGTTGTTCGGGTTTTTCGATTACCAGGGCACGCGACGTCGTAATGGAGGCTCGGTTCTCACTACTGTTCCCACTGCGGCCGAACGCAATGGCGATCTGACTGCGCTCCTCGGCAGCTATATTTGCGTCGACGGCACCGTGTCTTCCGGTCCGTGCGCAAATCCCAGAATGGTTCCCACCACGGAAGGCGGCATGATTACTGCGCGCGATGGGATGATCTTCGATCCAGGAAGTGGCCTTGCGGATGGTTCGGGACGCAAAGTCTTCACACTCCATGGCCAGCCCAACATGATTCCGGTCGCTGTGCCTATGCAGAAACTGCTATCGTTGCTTCCTCTCCCGAATAACGGCAGCGACATTTTCAACAACTACATCAGTGAAGGCGTCCAGCGATTCGACACCGACCAATATGACGGACGTGTGGATTACAACTGGAACACGAAAACCCATATCTTCGGCCGGTACACGCTGGCAAACTTTAACAATTATGCGCCTGCGGCATTCGGCGATGCAGGCGGCGGGCCGAGTGCATTTGCGTTTTCCGGCGATTCGATTGACCGTAACCAGAGCCTTGCACTGGGACTCGATCACACGTTTAGCCCAACCCTTGTCACCGACGCTCGCTTCGGCTTTTATCGCTATCGCATTCGCGTACAGCCGAACGATGCCGGCACCACGCCTGCACAAGATGCCGGGCTGCCAGGTCTCAATACTGGGTCGCCCTCAACCACAGGCCTGCCTGCCTTCTATGTCAATGGAAATGGCGGATTCGACTTCGGGTATGCGCTCGGTGTAAACCAGTGCAATTGCCCGCTGAAAGAAACAGAGAATCAGTTTCAATGGGTGAACAACTGGACCAAAATCGCGGGTAATCACACAATTAAGTTTGGCGCGGACATCCGCCGCGCTCAGCAGCAGCGCATTCCGAGCGACAGCCATCGCTCGGGCGAGATGAATTTCAACGCCTCGGAAACTGGCGATTCCGGTATCGACACGCTGGCAGGAGGAAATGCATCGACTGGTTCGGGTCTCGCTGCGTATCTTTTGGGAATGCCCGCCACATTTGGCCGCTATTACACGGCTTACAACTACTATCCCGGTCTTCGACAAACACGCTTGTTTTTCTTCGGGCAAGACTCCTGGCGCGTGACACCGAAGTTGACCGTTAATTACGGTCTGCGCTGGGAGGATTATTTGCCGCAAACGGCGGCAAAGCCCGGGGGCGCCGGCAGCTTTGACCCTGCTACTGGCGAGGTGCTTGTGGCAGGTATCGGCAGTGTGCCCAGAAATCTCGGTGTGCAGGCATACAACAAGCTTTTCGAGCCGCGCATTGGCATTGCTTACCAGGCCGCACCTAAAACAGTAATTCGCGCCGGGTTCGGAAGCAGCGCGACTCCGGCCGGTCTCGGATCGGTTTTTGGTCAAGGCGCAGATTACAACCCGCCGATCGTGAATCCGCAAAGCGTGAACCAGTCGAACATCTATTTCGCGCCGTTCAATCTCCTCAATGGGCCGCCAGCGCCGGTGAACCCGCCTGTCGGTTCGAACGGGCGTTATCTGCTACCGCCCGGAATTGGGATCAATTACTTCACGGATCCACTGAATTCTTACCGCATCCCGATGGTCGAGTTCTGGAACTTTACCGTTCAACAGCAATTGACTTCCACTATGGCGCTGGAAGTTGGGTACGTAGGCAATGTCGGCCGCCATCTGTTCGAATCGCTGAATCGTAATCAAGCTGTTCCCGGTCCTGGCGACGTCGATCCGCGACGCCCTTTTTACAACCTGTATGGCTTGTCACAGGGACTCTATCAGTACTGCAACTGCTCCACTTCCAACTACAACGCGCTACAAACTAAGTTTCAGAAGCAATTTTCTCGTGGATTGGATTTTCTCCTGACCTACACCTGGTCCAAGGCGATGGATTTTGCCTCCGAAGGCAGCGGTGGTTCGCCTTCCAACATCTACGACGGACGAAACGATTATGGCCCGGCCTCCTGGGACCATGAGCACACCGTGACCTTCACGCATGACTGGGACATCCCGGTTGGCCGCAATCGCCACTGGACGCTCGGAAACAATGCGGTCGCAGACGCCGTATTTGGTGGATGGCGGCTGAGTGGCGTTCACACCTTCGCCACCGGTAGTCCGTTTACGCCGACGGTTTCGAACGCTCCGCTGCTGAACGACCCGGACTTCTCTCAGACGCGCGCCGACGTGATTGGAAATCCCAACGTGCCCAATCCTAACGCGAGCCTCTGGTTCAACCCCGCCGCGTATAGCGAGCCGCAGCAGCCGTTCCGGCAGGGAACCGCGGGCCGCAACTCATTGCGCGGACCGAAGCTCTGGGAATCCGATCTCTCGCTTTCGAAGAACGTGCTGCTGAGCGAACGCTTTAAACTCGAACTACAGGCAGACGCGTTCAACGTGTTCAATCACGTCAATCTGGGGAACCCTGCTTCGCAAATCGATTCAAGCGGCGCAGGCCAGATCACCTATATCCAAGTACCCATGCGCCAGATGCAATTCGGACTGCATTTCTCGTTCTAAAAGCAGAGCCGACCGCCAGGGGGCGGATGTTTGATGCCGCGTAAACTTCGCAGCCAGGAATGGTTTCATCAACCCGATTACTATGGCTTCGCCCGGCGCGCCTGGCTGCGTTCGGAGGGCTTTAATCGCGATATCTTTGACGGCCGCCCGGTGATCGGCATTTGCAATTCGTGGAGCGAGTTGAATAACTGTAACGCTCACCTGCGCACCGTTGCCGAAGCCGTGAAGCGCGGCGTTTGGGCCGCGGGAGGGCTGCCGCTCGAATTTCCGACTATCTCGCTGGGCGAAATGTACATGCGTCCAACCACCATGCTCTTTCGCAACCTGATGGCGATGGATGTAGAAGAGTCCATCCGCGCCAATCCCATTGATGGAGTGGTTTTGCTGTGCGGCTGCGATAAGACCACGCCTGCTCAACTGATGGGGTGCGCCAGTGCCGATCTGCCAGCGATTATGGTCCCCGGCGGCCCGATGCTGAGCGGGCAGTGGCGTAACCAGCGGCTCGGTTCAGGAACCGATGGCCGCAAGCTTTTCGACCTCTTTCGCACCGGCAAACTCAGCGAGGAGTCATGGGAAGAACTTGAGGGCTGTATCTCCCGAAGCGCCGGTCATTGCACGGTTATGGGCACTGCGTCCACTATGACCAGCCTGGCCGAAGCGCTCGGTATGACGCTTACTGGCTGCGCGAATATTCCTGCCCCCGATTCTCGCCGGCTCGCCATTGCGGAGAAGAGCGGAACCCGCATCGTCGAAATGGTGAAGGAAGACCTGCGTCCCTCTCGCATCATGACGAAAGAGGCGCTGGAGAACGCGATTATCGTCGATATGGCGATCGGCGGATCCACCAATGCAGTGGTGCATCTGCTGGCCATCGCGGGGCGGCTCGGCATTCATCTGCATCTTGATGAGTTCGACGCCATCTCGCGGCGCACGCCCTACATTGCGAACATCAAGCCTTCGGGCGCCTACCTGATGGAGGATTTCTTCTATGCCGGGGGCTTGCCCGCGGTCATGCGCGAGCTATTGCCGAAGTTGCACGGAGATTGCATGACAGTTAGCGGCAAAACCATTCGTGAAAACGTGGAAACCGCCGAATGCCACAACCGGGAAGTGATTCATGCGCTTGATTCGCCGCTGCATGGCGAAGGTGGAACAATCGTACTCCGCGGCAACCTGGCGCCCGATGGCGCTGTCCTGAAACAGACTGCTGCATCTCCCCGGCTTTTGAAGCACCGCGGCCCCGCGTATGTCTTCGAAACCTATGAAGAGATGCTGGCGCAGATTGAGCGCGAAGACCTGCCCGTGACCAGGGATTCCGTGCTGGTGATGAAGAACTGTGGCCCGAAGGGCGGCCCGGGCTTCCCGGAATGGGGTCACATTCCGCTTCCTCGCGTCCTGCTCAATCAGGGAGTCGATGACGTTGTGCGGATCAGCGATGCGCGTATGAGCGGCACCAGCTTCGGCACTGTTGTGCTGCATGTTGCTCCCGAATCGGCCATCGGCGGTCCACTCGCACTGGTGCGAACCGGAGACAGCATAGATCTCGATGCGGAATCACGCAGCCTCACGCTCTGCGTCGATCGCGAGGCGTTGGCGCAGCGCCGCGGGGCATTCGTTTCGCCGCCGCCGAAATACGACCGCGGCTACGGATCGCTTTTTCTGCGGCACGTGACCCAAGCGAACCTGGGGTGCGATTTCGATTTCCTGGCCGCTATCAACGCTGATCCATCGGGGAGAAACGAACCTTGAAGCGAATACTTTCGTCGGCTATGTGAATCCGAAGAAGATCGGCATTACAGCCTACACTTTCAAACCATATGATTCAGCGGGCCGCGGCCATGCCCCAAACCCGGCGCCTGCTCGATCGCGCGCTGAACAAACTGCTTCGCATCCGAGATTGCATCGGGTAGTGATTTGCCAAGAGCCAAGCCAGCGGTGATGGCTGCAGAATACGTACATCCGGTCCCGTGCGTGTGCAGCGTATCGACGCGAGTGCCCGAAAACGAGCACGGCGGACCCGGCCAGCGCAGCACGTCAACCGGTTCGCCTTCCAGATGACCGCCTTTTACTAAAGCGCCTTTGCAGCCGAAATCCAGCAACCGTTCGGCCGCCTCCGCCAGGGAGCCCGCATCGCGAATCGTCACTCCGGTCAGGGCTTCGGCTTCGGGAATGTTAGGTGTAACCAGAAACGCGTACGGCAGCAGTTCTCGTTTCAGGACTTCTTCCGCCTCTGGCGAGATGAGCCGCGCGCCGTGCTTGCTGAACATCACGGGATCGACAACTAGCGGAAACGTGAAGGAGCGGGCGAGTTCCGCAACGGCTTGGACAATTTTGGCGGTCCCCAGCGCGCCGGTTTTCGCGGCATTGGGTGGGATGTCGGAAAGGACGGCCTGAATCTGTTGCGAAACCAGATCTGGAGGCAGCGTCTCTACTCGCGCGACGGTTTGAGTGTTCTGAACCGTAATCAGCGTAATGACGGCTTCGCCATACACCCGAAACCGGTGGAATGTTTTGAGATCGGCCTGAATGCCTGCGCCGCCGCTGGGATCAGACCCTGCAATGGTGAGCGCTATCGCGGCCACTATTGTTGCGTGCTGGTATCGGTCTTTTCCTTGACCTTGTTGGCGCCTTTTTCGGTTTCCGAAGCGCCCTTATTAGCGCCCTTCTTCACGCCATTTTTGGTCTTATGCCAGCCCTTCTTTACGCCCTTCTTGGCGGTGTCGGTGCCATCCTTAGCGGCTTTTTTGCTGTCGTGGCCCAGATCTTTCATGTCCTGCCCAACCTGCAAGGCAAACGCGGGCGCGACAGTATAGGCGCCCAGCAGCAGCGCGATAGAAAGCAATGTAGTCTTCATTTAGTAGTTCCTAAGATCAGGATATCCCGGCAGCTTCCTGAATCACTTACGCCGTGCGAATCGTATTTGCCAGGGCTGAGAAGCGATGGATCAGCTCGTCTTCGAAAGTAAAGTCTGGTTTCGGGAACCCGCGCTTTTGTAGGTAGGAGCGGTAAGTGGTTTTTAGCCCCACTGCAAAGTCGGTTGGCTTGAAGGCAAGCATGCGCTGGGCCTTAGTAATGATCTCCGTAATAGCGGGAACGTCGTAGTAGTAACCGAAGTACAGCTTATCTCCAATTGCCTGCCCTCCGGCGCGAATAATCCATTCGCGCGGAATCGGAATTAGTTCCGGCTCCTTGGTTCCGGCCGCTCGCGCCAGGTCCAGCAGCAGTTCGTGTTGAGTTATAGCGCGCGGATTGGCGGCGTTAAAGGCATGACCCACGGAATTCCGCACTTCCATGATGCGGATTGCAAGTTCCACCAGATCCTTCACGTAAATGAACTGCATTAGCCGGTGCCCCTCGCTAGGCAGAATGATGGGCCGGCCCGCCCGCATGCGGTCCCAGAAAAAAGCCTCGCGATAATACGGGCTACCGGGGCCATACACGAACGGCGGCCGGAGCGTCACGATTGGGAAGCCGGTCCGCTGATGCATCCGGAAGAGGGCCCGCTCGCTCATCGCTTTATTGCGGGCATAGGCGCTCGGGTGGTCGTCAGGAGCCAGGGCATCGCCTTCGTGATGGTTCAGCCCGTCGCCATAAGCCGCGACGCTCGACATGAACACATAGTGCCCAACCTTACCATCGAAGATCTGGGCCGTTGCCTCCACTTGTTCGCCGGTCGTGCCGTGCTCCCAATCGTAGGCGTTGTCGAAAACAACATCGAACCGCGTAGCACCCACCGCTTTCCGGACGGCGGCGGCATCGTTCCGGTCCGCCACCAGGTTGTGAACGCGCTTCCCAAATCCGTGCCGCGGCTTTCGGTGCAGGATGTAGACCTCGTGGTGTTGCCGGAGCAGTTCCTGAACCAGCAGCTTTCCAATAAACAAAGTCCCGCCGATGACCAGAACCCTCTTGGGAGAGTCCTCGATTTCGTGGAGATCCCGCTTGCGGGACCGCTTTCGGGGGACAGGAGCTGCCGGACGCATGGGCACCTATCTGTTAGACGGACGAGGCCGCCATCTGGTGATAGTATTCAAGCCCGAGCCTGGTCCAGGAAAAGGACTAGACGGCAGCTGCAAGGTTTGTTGCAGAACGGAAAACCTCATCTCTTCTTTTGTTCTAAAAGAGCCGGCCGCTCCTAGTACTTCTCCATCGCGGTTTTCCGAATCCGGTTCGGCGGGGGACGTAGCCTTACGTTATACTAGCCTAGCACTCGATCATTATTGGGTTGCGAATGATTGCCTTCCTAATGCTCGTGGGTCCGGGCGAAGCGCAGATCGCGACAGACACTCTGTTTCATTGTCTTCGCTTGTATCCCGGCTCCTACGCATTTATAAGGGATGATTCCACCTCCGATGGCACCTTTAGTGCGCTTGCGCAGTTTGCAGCAGAACACGCGCCGCGAGTCCTGCTGGAGCGCAACACACACCCTCAGGGCTATCTGGGAGTCGCCGTATCGATCTTTCAGGCGTACGACTCTCTGGGGAACCGCCCGTTGGACATCGAGATGATAATCGAATTGGACCCGGATACGTGTATTCTTCGGTCAGGATTGGTAGAACTCGCTCGAAAGAAGTTCGCTGAGTTTGGTCCGGGAATCATCGGCTCGTACAGGCTCAGCCTTGAGGGAGGAAAGCGCGACCACGGACCGCACCGGAGGTGTATGCTCCGGGACCTGTTGCCCGTTGGGACGGATCAGAAGACAAATCGCCGGCGCATGGGATTTCCGTTCTATCTGAGATATCTTCCGAGAGCGTTCGTGCAGGGCTACCGGTTGGGCGAACACGTCCTCGCCGCGTTGTATATCCTGCATGGGGACACCTTTCGGGAACTGGGTCGGAGGGGCTTCTGGCATTCGATGCCCCCCGAAGGAAGCCGCTATGTCAAGATGGACGATCCACTTGTTTCTCTGGGCGCGAAATTCGTCGGCCACAGCTTGATCGACATTAACGACCCAAGCCATGGCGAAATTCCCGCCTGGCTGCAGTATCTGCCACCAATCCAGTGGACGGCCGAGGAAATTGTCCATAACGGGTACCTTGCGGTTCACCCGCTCAAGCGCGACGAGCAGGGAACAAAGCTTCGAAACGAGATTCGCTCGTTACTTAACAGGAACGAGGCGCGTTTGGCACCGCCAGCATGACCCCGGGAAGCCAGCGTCAACCGGCATTCAATCCTACGTTATACTAGCTTTCGATGTCGCAGGGTGCTGAGAGCAGTATTTCAACGCTCATTGTAGATGATGAGGAACTTGCCCGCGAAGAGCTCTCATACCTTCTTAAAGATTTCGCCGAAATTGAGGTTTTGCAGGCTGCCTCAAACGGCTTGGAAGCAGTTCGGCTGATCCAGGAACTGGAGCCGGAACTAGTCTTTCTTGACGTGCAAATGCCGGGCTTAGACGGACTTGGGGTGATCGCAAAACTCCGCGAGAAGGGCGGCCCCCTCCCCCATTTCGTGCTCACCACAGCCTTCGATCAATATGCGGTAGAGGCGTTCCGGCTGCAAGCGCTCGATTATCTGTTGAAGCCGGTCGAGAAGGAACGGCTGGCGGATTCCGTCGATCGTGCAAAGCGCGCTCTTGAGGAGCGGCCTTCGGATAAGCTGGCCGATGCGCCCAAAGCGGCGGTGCAGCGGAGCAAGCTGCTAGTCAGGGCCAACAACCGGAACCTGATTGTCGACGCGCAGGACCTTATTTACGCGACCATCGACGAAGGCATCATCACCGTGGTGACCTCTAATTTCGAAGGTCAATCGAACTACCGCACCATTGAGGAACTGCAATCGAACCTTGACCCGGAGCTGTTCTGGCGCGTACACCGCTCGTTTCTAGTCAATATCAATAAGATCCGTGAAGTGATTCCCTGGTTCAAATCCAGCTTCCAACTTAAGATGGACGACAAGAAGCAGACGGAGATTCCGGTCAGCCGCATCCAGACCAGGCGGCTGCGGACTTTGCTGAAGATCTGAAGAACGAGCCTGTTCGATAGAAATGCGGCTAAAAATCGTGCAGGTCGGAGATGCAGTATTGCGGCAGCGCGCCAGGCAGATGGGCGTCGACGAAATTCGCAGCCGCGAAACGCAGCAGCTCATCGAGTGGATGCGCGAGACCATGCATGATGCCCCAGGCGTCGGACTGGCAGCGCCTCAGGTGGGACTGGGACTGCAGCTCGCGGTCATTGAAGACAAGCCCGAATACATGAAGGACATGCCGGCCGCGATTGCGAAGGAGCGCGAGAGAAAGCCGGTCCCGTTTCAGGTAATCGTGAATCCGAAGATTACGCTCCTAGGACCGGCCAATATCGAGTTCTTCGAAGGCTGCTTGAGTCTGGCTGCATTTACAGCCGTTGTGCCGCGCGCCCGGCAGGTAAAAGTGGAGTGCCTGGATCACAACGGAAAATCCAAAACGATCGAGGCTTCAGGCTGGTATGCCCGTATCCTGCAGCATGAAATCGATCATCTCCAGGGGACGATCTATATCGACCGCATGTACCCGCGCACATTCATGAGCACGGACAACCATGCCCGGTATTGGAAAGATAAGGCGATGCGTGAACTGCGGGACGCGATTGGGTTTGAACGATTAGCGGCTGGCTAGTGGCCTGTGTTCTTGTGGCGCACGATTTATCGCGATTTATCGTGCCGCGAGAGCCCTGCAAAACTGTTGCTTCATTTCCGCGGAATATGGTGCAGGAACGGCCCGATTGCGTTCGACATTTGATAATTGTTCCCCCGGTCTTCATTAATGGCCCAGAACATCGCTCCGAGAAATGCCGGATACCCGGAGGAACGGCGAAGGCGATACTCGGCTCCGGCAAACGGTTTGGCTTCGATCAGGTAGCGCAAAGCATCCTCAATAGCCGGTATCTCGGTGTAGTTGCGCGCCGAAGTTGGGGTGGCGGGCAGGCCGATGGCGACCTTTTCGGGCGGAAGCGGCGGAAAGAAGTCCTTGGGATTGCCCCCTATTGGAAAACCATGCACCAACATTTCGGACATCGCCACATGGTAATCCGCGTTGCCGGGGAAATAATAATTGCCGTCCAGGCCCTCCAGCGGAGGCGTGTTGTAATCCTGGGCATCGACAAAGGAGAGAATGTCGCGAGTGCCGTAAATTACCGGCAGGAAGCACCCGAATTGACCGCCATACGCCTGCATGCCCGCCTGCGCTTGCGCGGCCTCCGGAACTTCGGCGAGCATAAACTTCGGGCCGAAATGGCCACGCAACTGGTGGATCGCCGCAATCAGGTTCACGATGGAGGGAGTCGTCGGATGACGAAAATCGGTGTCGCCGGGCTCGATCAGAATGGAAGGCGTTTCAATGTCGAGATCGATGCCATCGAAGCCGTATTTCTCTACAATCGATGTCACCGAGCTGGTGAAGTTGTGAACATCCGCGGGCGTGTTCAGCGTAACTACCTGGCCGCCGCCTCCCAACGAGATCAAGACTTTTCTGCCGATATGTTGCAGATACGCAACGTCGGACTTGAATGCGTCTTCGCCGATGCCAGCGGGCGGCTCGAACTGCAGCAGGCTGGTTGAGCCCTTCACCGGCGCGGCGAACGTGGCAATGATGATGTCCCACTGCGGAGATACGTCCCTGAGTTGGATCGGCGCTCGTACGGAAGCATAGCCCTCCCAATACCCGATCAGCGCGTGTCCGTTGGGCGAAGTCGTTCGCGGAGCCGGCGCGGCAGTTGGCTGTATATTACCATTTCGCGCGCCCGCGCAAGGCTCCGCATGAGCCGGCAACGCCTTCGTGTCGGGAAAGCTATAAGCGCCCTGGAACGTATCTGTAGCAGCGCTCTGAGCGAACCAGGGCAGCAGCGCCATATTCTGCAGATGATAAACCGCGCCATGGGCGGTTACTTCCGTCGCGTTGGACCCGGGCAAATAATTCGTGGGCTGCTCCAGCAGATAGGAACTGCTTTCCCCTCTGCCCCCGCAGCCCACATTCGATGGGGGTTTGAGCCAGGCTGGGAACTCGTTCACCCGGTACCCGTGGAAAGGATCATTTAGCCACTCGGTAACTTGCTGGCTTATGCCTTGTACGTCCAGGTAGCGCGGGTATACGCCCCGATCGAAATAGGAACCGATCACAAAGGAGTGCGCCGGAGCGCCTGCGGAATCGAGCTGCACGCCATGCGTTCCCACTGAGCAGCACACTGTGGCGTCGCCGAGCGCATAGAAGGCGACATTCCGGGTGAGGGCAATAATAAGCTTGTCCGGACCGAAGACCGCACCCGTGAGATGTTGAAAAAGCTGCTTTTGAACGAAATCGAGGTCCGCCACGGCCAGCGTTACTCCGGTCCGGCGGGAATGCAGGATGTATCCGTTGGCCGCTGGAATTTCAATTTGAACGGGCTGAGCTAACTGCGGAGCCCCAAGCAGCGTGTGCCACTCGCCCTTTGCTCTCTTATAGAACTGGGCACGCTGAACGGCATCGCCATACTGGGTGTCGCCGGTCGCGAATGGAAATTTTTCAAAAATCGGCGAGTGCAGAAGCTGGGAAACAGCACCCTCGGGACGCATCACGGTTTTAGCTCCGTTTCGCCCGCCCGCGGCGAACGAAAGAGAGACAGGAACGACAACTGTGGGAATCGTTGTTGTCCCGCCGGATTCCGGACTTTGGCCGGCGATCGTGTATGAATACTGCTTCCCATTGGTCACGAAGGAACCGGTGAAGGTGGGAATGGTCCGGGACGCTTGAGCCGCATCGGCCGAAGGAAGGGCCAGGAGCAGCCCGGATAGAAGGCAAAGGAGTTTCATTTGATGAAGCTGCGGATTTCAGGATACTGCTCGACCAGATTCTCAGGAGCTGAAACTGGTCCATCCTTCAGGATCGATGAGATCTCCAGCGCGTTCACAACCGCTTTCCCAAGGTAATGATTATTTGTCACGACGTAGGTGTCCTGCGCTGCGTGCTCGACTGTTTTGATGCGGTCGAGCCACGGTTCCAGTTCTTCGACTGAATAGAGGTAGTCATAGCGCTCGCCCACGTGCTTGTTCTCCGTGAACCAGCTTTGGTAATTCCGTCCGTGAAGGCGAATATAACCGACCGCGGAGGTCGTCAGCGCGCTCGGTTTTATGGACCGTTTGAAGAGCGGTTGGTCGATATTGCAGAGACCTAAATTGAGCTGCTCGAGAGTATCGAGCGTGCCGGGTTCGCTCCAGCTTCCGTGGCGAACTTCCAGCACCAGCGGGTAGTCACGGAAGCTGGAGCACAAGCGCGCTACATATTCGCGATTCTCATCGGTGTTACGAAAGGACCACGGAAATTGCAAAAGCAAAGCCCCCAGGCGGTTCGCTTCAACCAGTGGCGTCAGTCCGTCCTTGAATTCTTGCTCATCGGAAGGTGTCGCATTCCGGTCGTGTGTAAAACCGCGCCACAGTTTGGCGGTAAAGCGAAACTTGCGGTTCTCCTCAATTTTTTCAACCCAGGCGCCAGCCATCTTTGCGGTAAGTGGCCGGTAGAACGAGACGTTGATTTCGACCGTGTCGAAGTACTGTGCCAGAAAGGTCAATTCATGGAAGCCGCGCGGCTTCGGAACCGGATAGACAATGCCCCACCAGTCCTTGTAAGCGTACCCAGCCGGTCCAATTCGGGTCATCGTTGAATCGCGCACAACGGGCACCAAACGCCCTGTGCGCTCGTATAAGCGTACCCAGCCGGTCCAATTCGAGTCACGTTTAAGACTTCATGGACTGCTCGTAGTTGTGCGCGATACGGAACATCGTCGCCTCATCGAAATGCTTCGTGAAGATTTGCAGCCCGATAGGCAGCCCTTCCGGAGACTCGCCGCAGGGCACAGACATGCAGGGCACGCCGGCCAAATCACCGGTCAAGGTGTAGACGTCCGAAAGATACATTTTGAGCGGGTCGTCCACTTTCTCGCCAATCTTGAAAGCGGGAAAAGGAGAAACGGGCGTTACCAGCGCGTCCACTTCCTCGAAGGCCTCACTGAAATCCCGTGCAATGAGGGTGCGGACCTGCTGCGCCTTCCGGTAGTAGGCATCGTAGTAACCCGCGCTGAGCACGTAGGTGCCGAGCATGATGCGGCGCTTCACTTCCGCGCCGAATCCGCAGCCGCGCGTGTCGCGGTACATATCCGAGAGCGTCGCGCCGTCTTCGCGAATCGTGTAGCGTACGCCATCGTAGCGGGCGAGATTTGAACTCGCCTCGGCGGTCGCGACGATGTAATAGCACGACAGCGCATATTTAGTGTGAGGCAGGCTGACTTCGCGAAGCTCGCAGCCGAGAGATCCCAGTTTTTTGATGGCGGCATCAATTACGGTGCCTGTTTCGGCGTTTAGCCCCTCGAAATATTCTTTCGGAAGACCGACCTTTAGGCCGCGAACCGGATGCCGCATCAGCGCGTGATAGTCGTCAACCGGGGCAAACGCGCTGGTGGAATCCATGTCGTCCCGCCCGGCCATCGCGCGCAACACAGTGGCGGCGTCCTCTACTGTACGGCCAAACGGTCCGATGTGATCGAGCGAACTCGCGAAAGCAACCAGGCCGTAGCGCGAGACGCGGCCGTAGGTTGGCGTGACCCCTACAACACCGCAAAAACTCGCCGGTTGACGGATGGACCCGCCGGTATCCGAACCGATGGTTACAACCGCGGTTCCTTGCGCCACCGCAGCCGCCGAGCCTCCGCTGGAGCCGCCGGGCACGCGGTCGAGCGCTCGCGGGTTGCGGACCGGACCAAAAGCCGAGTTCTCATTCGACGAACCCATCGCGAACTCGTCGCAATTGAGCTTGCCAATGACGACCGCGCCTTCTTCCTCAAGCCGGTAGACGGCAGTTGCGTCGTAGGGCGGGATGTACTTTTCGAGAATCCGGGAGCCGCAGGTTGTCCGGAGCCCTTTCGTCACGATCACGTCTTTCACGCCAAGAGGTACGCCTGCGAGCGTCCCGAGGTATTCGCCTTTGGCAATGGCTGCATCCACCCGAGCCGCAGCCGCGCGGGCCCGTTCGGGTGAGAAGGTAAGAAATGCGTTCGTCTTCGGATTCTCAGACTCTGCCATTGAGAGAGCCGCTTCGGCCAGTTCCTTGGCGGAGAACTTCTTCCGCTCCAGTCCTTCGCGAACTTTGGGAATGGTCAGAGTAGCGATTTCAGAAGCGGAACTCATCGCTCAATTACCCTGGGCACTTTGAAATAGCCCGCACCGCTGGAGGGCGCATTGGCGGTTGCTTCGGCGTTGGTGAGCGGAGCCCGCGGGTAATCCTCGCGCAAAGTTGCAGTTTCGTCAGCCGGATACAAAACCTGGGCCATGGGCTCGATATTGGAAGTATCGAGTTCATTGAGCTGCTCGATGTGGGTCAAAATCTCGCCCAGATCATGCGACATGCGGGACACCTCTTCATCGGAGAGCCGCAGGTTGGCAAGACCGGCAACATAACGGACTTCGGTATCGGTGAGCTTCAAAATTCAGGATCGCACGGCGGGCGGGCGCGATCCGAGGCATCGAGCGCCACTACCCCGGAGTGACGGCGTAATCGAAACCAACATACTGAACTTCTTCCTCCAGGTCAAAACCAAAGCGATTGCGCACTCGCTGCTTCAGCTCCTGAATAACGGCAACCAGATCTGCAGCGGTCCCGACGCCGTCGTTGTAGATCAGGTTGGCATGGTAGTCCGCCACCTGAATATCGCCTCGGCGAATTCCCTTCCCTCCCACTTGTTCCAGAAACCAGGCGGACGGAACCTTTCCCTCGCGGACAACTTTGGCGGGAATTTCGGCACGAACCCCAGCCGGTAAATCAGCCAGAAGCAAGTTTTTGAAGATGCTGCCGGCGCATCTCATAGATGGCGGATATTTCGCGTCGCGAATGGAGCGAATCTCATTCGCTGTGCGCTGGAGTTCGCCAGGATCGCCCTCCTCAAAACGAAGCGTGGCGGACAAGATAACCCATTCTTTGCGGTCCTTGAAGATGCTGTCGCGGTATTGGAAGCGGCACTGCTGGTTTGTAAAGGTATTTGTGCGGACGCCATCGGTAAAGCGGACCTCTTCAATGATTTCCTGGATGGAATGGCCGTATGCGCCCGCGTTGCCATAGACGGCAGCGCCTAGAAATCCAGGTATGCCGGTCATGGTCTGCAGGCCTTCGAGGCCGAGCCCGATGCTGTGGTCCACAACGTCCTGAAGAACCGCGCCGGCCTCGACACGCAGCAGTTTGCCGTCAGGGCTGACGCGCCTGCCCGTAAAGCGCAGCACCACGCCATCGAACCCTGCGTCGGAAACAACCAGGTTCGTTCCGCCGCCGATCACGACGCGCGGCAGGGCGAGGTTTTCAACCAGGTGCAGGGCTGCAACAAACGCAGCTTCACTGGCAGTATCGCAAAGCAGTGCGGCCGGGCCGCCAATGCCGAACCGTGTATACGCAGCAAGCGGTGCGTTCTCAATCACGGTTAAATTAGAAATTGCAGCCACGCGGTTTGCCGCTGCTCGTGCCACTGGCATTGTCCTGATTATAGGGGTGCCTTTCCCACGGGCGTTTCTCTCTTTTTGCTACCCTGAACCCGTGAAACTTTACGATATCGACCCCGGCGCAGATAGCCCCGAACTTGTGCGCGCGATCATCGAGATCCCAAAAAACTCCAGCAACAAATATGAGTACGATGGCACGTTGGGCGTCTTCCGGCTCGACCGTGCTCTGTATTCGCCCATGCATTACCCGGGCGATTACGGCTTCATTCCAGGGACGCTTGCGGAGGATGGGGATCCGCTCGACATCATGGTGCTGGTCGATGAACCAAGCTTCACCGGCTGCCTGATGGTGGCGCGGCCGGTTGGCTTGCTCCACATGGTTGATGGCAAGGAGAACGATCAGAAAGTGTTGGCGGTTCCGAACCGCAATCCCCGGTTCGACAGCATTCATACGATTGATCAGGTATTTCCGCACACCCGGACCGAAATCGAGTACTTCTTCTCCATATATAAAGAATTGCAAGGCGCAAAGACACAGATGAAAGGCTGGAGCGGCCCGCGGGAAGCGCGCCGCGTTATAACTGAAAGCCGCGATGCGTATCTCGACCGGCAGCAGCGGCCTGTATCTGCTTCGGACGAGATAAAGGCGGGCGAGGCCGGGTAGATTTCGGGAGATACCGGGTTATTATCCAATAACGTGAGCGCGCCAGGTTTCGAGAAAGCAGTTTAGCGCAGCGGGACGACGCCGGTAGAAAACGAATGCCAATATTCCGAGAACGGTCCACAGAAAGAAGACGTAAGCGATCCAGATCCGGCTCACCTCGCCAAAGAAAGCGGGCAGCACGAACTGAGCGATGAAGAGCGCGAACATCGCCAGCGCCTCCCACCAGGCAAATTCCATATTGAGCAGAAAAATAAGGCCTGCGGCACTCTGACCGATGGTCAGCAGCAATTCGTCCTGCTGCTGAAGGTCCAGCGGGATAGCGGAGATTTTTCCGCGGCTCATTGAGAAGACGACGGGAAGCATGGCAACCAGCAGGGTCCATTGATTGATGTTGCTGGACGTGATGTTCATAACCGCTGTGGCGGCGCTCTCCTCCTGGCGCGCAAAGTAGAAAGTGGATGCGAGTTCTGGAAACTCGGAAATCACGGGCGCGAACCACTGGATGATGACGAAACTCGGAATCCCGATTGCTCCCGCGACTGCCACCAGGCTCCCCAGAAAGGGTTCTGCTGTGAAATAGATCAGCAGGCCGCCGGCGAGAAAGCAGGCAGTAATGGCTGAGATCCGCCAAGGCCGGGCTGACTTCACGATGGTGCGCGGCACTGTTTCCAAATCATCGATACGTTCATGACCTTGTGGCGGAAGTTTCGTCAACAGGACCAGATAAGCGGCGTAGAGCACGACCAGAACGCACGCATCGTAAACATCCAGAGTATCTTTCCACCAGATAACCAGGGCGTATAACAGCGGCAGCACCAACGCAACTACCTCAACGCTTTGATCGCGCTCCAGCCGAATTTTGCGGAGTGGCTTGCCGTTGCGCTTCCGGTAGACCAGGGCGGCTGTCAGATAGATCATCGGCCACGCGAGGCCGGTCAAAAGGCGCAGCGCACCAGTGAGATTCGCGATCAGCAGAGCCGTCTGCTGCTTCCAGGCAAGGACCGCTTCCACCGCAAACTCGGGCAGGGTTTGCATCCACGCGAGAATGGCGAGCGCAAAGCCCTGTGCGACGAAGAACTGTGCGGATTCAGCGCCCCAGGTGATCAAGACGGAGGCGAGCAGGATGCACGGAGCGGTCCAGAGCGCGGCCCAGGGACTAGACTGCGATAAGGGGACGGCGAATAACAAAAGGGCAAAGCCGGCAGCAGAATACGGGGTTTGCGCGGGCCTAAACAAATTTGAGTTTTGCATCGTGGCCCGAGCAGACGATAGCGGAGTGTTTTTCAAATTCCGCCGATTTTTGCGGGAAATCAATTCGATAATGGCCGCCGCGGCTTTCTTCCCGGGCAAGCGCCGCAAACGAAATCAGCGTAGCGACCTGATGCATGTTGCGCAATTCGAAAGCGCCACGATCGGCCAGCTCAAGAGACTCCATCGGGCGAGAGCGAAGCTTAGTATAGGCCGCCGATAATTCAGGACCGTTGCGCAGAACGCCGCAAGAGTTCCACGCGATGGCGCGCAGTTCGCGCTCGGCGATATGCGGGAACAGCGCCGGGCAAGGCGTTTGGGAAGGCGAACTGGGAGCGCCCGCGAGAGTGGACATAGCCTGCCCAGCGCGCGCGCCGAACACCACGCCTTCCAGAAGGGAATTACTGGCCAGGCGATTCGCTCCATGGACTCCGGTGCATGCCACTTCACCGGCGGCATAGAGCCGCTTAACGGTTGTTTCACCGGAAAGATCCGTTTGAACGCCCCCCATCGCGTAGTGAGCGGCGGGCCGGACCGGGGCAGGGATGGTTTCGAGATCGACCCCGTAACGCAGACAGGTTTCGTAAATGCGCGGAAAGCGCTCGCGAACAAGACCGGGACGGAGATGTGTCAGATCAAGAAATACACTTGAATCGCCGCTGGCTCGTAACTCCATTACGATCGAGCGGGAGACAACGTCGCGAGGCGCGAGCTCTTTCAGCGGATGGTAACGTTCCATAAAACGCTCGCCAGCCGTGTTTCGGAGATAGGCGCCTTCTCCACGCAGAGCCTCGCTCAAGAGAAAGCGCGGTGCGCCTTCCACGTACAGCGCAGTGGGGTGAAACTGGACAAATTCGATATCGGAAATGGCGGCTCCGGCCCGATAAGCGCAAGCCACCCCATCGCCGGTTGCGACATCCGGATTGGTCGTGTTTTCGAAGACCCGGCCCAGTCCGCCGGTTGCCAGCAGCACGGCGCGAGCCTCCACCAAAACAGTGGAGTTATTCCTTTCATCAAGCGCGCAAGCGCCCGCTGCCGCCCCATCTTTCAGGATTAAATCAGTTACGGCGGCGAAGCTCTGAAAGGAAATGTTGTCAAAAGAGCGCGCGTGATGAAGCAGCGTGCGCAGTATCTCGCGGCCTGTGGAATCGCCGTGCGCGTGAAGAACACGGTTGCGGCTGTGGGCTCCTTCACGGGCGAATAGCAGCTTCGTTCCTTCACGATCGAAGGCAGCGCCCCACTCGATGAGTTGCTCTATTACAGCGGGGGCTTCTTCTACTAACGTTCGAACGGCGGCGAGATTGCAGAGGCCGTCTCCGGCAACGATGGTGTCATGCTCATGCAGCTCAACTTCATCGTCATCGCTGAGCGCGGCGGCGATTCCGCCCTGCGCGTATTCAGAGGACGACTCGCGAAGCGTGTCTTTGGCAATCACGAGGACGCGCCCGGCATGAGCGAGCTCGATAGCGGCTCGCAACCCGGCCACACCTGCCCCAACTACGATGAAATCAGTGCGAATACGCTGAGGCGAGGGGGGTATAAGCACATGATATAGCAACGTGCCCTATACCCCCCGCCCGGGAACTCCCGGCGGGTTATAAAATCCTGGACCCCGCCACGAAACTGGCCAAAGTCTACAGCGGGCAAATCCGGATCAACTCATAACGCCGGAGAGGCCGCGCGGAAAAAATTCCGTCGCGAACCCCTTCATTGTCGCGGTTTCTTCGGCTCAACGCAAACGCGCCAAACGCGCGTTTTGCTTTCGAGCCAGGAGATCAAGCCATGTCGGATGCGCCCACGCGCATTTTGCAACTCACGCGAACACAGAAGAAGGTGCTCGCCGATCTGGAACTGTTTTCCGACGACGGCGAGCACGTCGCCATCTCGCACCGCAAACTCGCTGAATCCACGGGGCTGAGCCGCCCCACCGTACTGACCGCTATCGAAGCGCTCAATGACCTGCGGCTGATTACGACCTGCCCACGGAAGCCGCGGGAGCCAGGCCGCTATCGGTTGCTTTTCCCGGTCTCGGTACGCACAGCCAGCGGCCAAATTTCCCCATTGGCTAAGAGATCCAGTACCGGAGGTGGCGCACGATGAGTTCCGGGATCCACACGCAGCTCATGCGGGAGATGCACTCTCCCAACGGGGCCTACGATCCGATGCCACCCTCGCAGCTCGCCTACCTGATGGACGTGGGCCAGCCGGAGGAGACGCGCGTGCTCGGGTTCATCTGCTGGAAAACC
>DATIMA010000219.1:0-34393 GCA_035475915.1 Bryobacteraceae bacterium | reverse complement strand
GCGCAACTCGAGGCTTGGAATCGTGGCGATATTCCGGCCTTCGTCGAGACCTATGCCGAAGACTGTATGTTTGTGGGGAAGAACATCTTGCATGGCAGGGCACAGCTGCTGGCGCGATACCGGAAATCGTACGCATCGCCGGCGGCCATGGGAAAGCTTTCGTTCAGTAACCTTTCGATACGGCCTCTCGATCAACAGGTCGCGATTGCTACCGGGCAGTGGCATATTGACCGGCCTGTGAACGCAGGCGGGCCGGTGGGCGGAATCTTCAGCCTTGTCTGGCAGCTCCGCAGCGATCAGTGGCGGATTGTGCTCGATCACACGACCTGAAGAAGTTGTCTGTTGCAATCCGTGGTAGACAAACCTCCATAGTCGTGAAGGACTTTGGCGGGACGTGTACACCGCTCTATCAGTGCTAGGCGCGATTGGAAAGGTGGGCGCAGAGGCTGGTCGATGACTTCGAATCGCTGCTCAGTAAACAGGAATGACCCGCTTCCGAATCGCAACCTATAACGTTCACAAATGCCGTGGGCTGGATCTGAAGGTAAGCCCGTACCGGATACTGAACGTCTTGCAGGATATCGGGGCCGATGTGATCGCCTTGCAGGAAGCGTTTGCGGAGCAGGCGAAATTCATTGCGGCGCACTTGAACATGTGCCTGGTTTTCGGGTGTGCGCGGCAACTCGAAGCGCGGGAGTACGGAAACGCCGTCCTCACGCGAGGTTCGGTCCTGGGATCACGCTGCGTCGACCTGACCGTAAGCAGGCGGGAGCCGCGCGGGTGCCTCCGGGTGGATGTGCAAATTGCCGAAGATCTGATGCTGCATGTTTTTGCCGTACACCTGGGCACTTCGTATTTTGAACGGCGGCATCAGGCGGGAAAGCTCATTTCGCCCGAAGTGCTGGACGCCCCCGACGCCAAAGGCCTGCGGATTCTGATCGGCGACTTTAACGAATGGACGCGCGGTTTGGTTACCCGCACCCTCTCCACCCACCTGCGGAGCGCAGACCTCAGCACCCACCTTGGCCGCAGCCGAAGCTATCCCGGCCTGGTACCCTTTCTGCACTTGGACCACATGTACTATGACGCTGCCTTGCACTTGAGCTGCCTGCGGCTGCACCGGACGGCGGTCTCCCTGGTTGCCAGCGATCATTTGCCTTTGGTCGGAGATTTTGAGGTAACTCATTGATCGGCCTTGAGAAAGCTGGGGCGGAGCGTCGGGCGGACGCTTTCAGGCTTGTGCTTGGAGTTTAGGGCAAAGCCTTGTAACCTAACAAATTGCCGGAGCGCCTAGAGTTTTAGAGGGCCGACAGCGTTCCCGGCATCTTACGCCGGTATGCTTGTCGAGCAGGAAGTCATTGAGAAAGCGCGAGCGGGTGATCCGTCGGCGTTTAATCAGATGGTTCTTGCCTATAGGAAGCGGGTTCTTGGCACGATCTCGCGGCTTATCGGAAGGCCCGAAGATGTGGAGGACGTGGCGCAGGAGGTTTTTGTCCGGCTTTACTATTCGCTGGATCAACTGCGGACCGCGGAGGTGTTTGAGCCTTGGCTCTATCGCTTGACCGTGAACGCTTCCTACGATTATCTGCGGCGGATTCGCCGGCGGGGAGAATCCCGGATGGCGGATCTGAGCGAACAGCAGGTGATGATGGCGGATTCGCTGGCCGGCGGCAAGAAGCAGGCCGAGGAACAGCAGAAATCGAAGGTGCGGGAGTTGGTGGATGCGCTATTTCAGCACATGTCGGAAGAAGACCGGCTGCTGCTCACGCTGAAAGAAGTGGAAGGCTTGTCGTTGAAGGAATTAGAGCAGATATACAACGTAAAGGAAAATGCGCTGAAGGTAAGGCTGTTTCGAGCCAGGCAGCGGGTGCTGAAGGCTTACCAGACAGCCGTTGCAGATGGTAAATTGTAAGGCGGTTGCAAAAATGCCGGGCGTTCGTGTATGGGCCCGGCAATTTGGGGAGAACCGGTATGAGCACTGAAGATTCCGGGCTGGATGACTTGTTCCAGAGGTATCGCGCAGCGTGCCCGGACGTGGAGCCGAGCGCGACCTTCATGCCCGTGGTGTGGCAGAAGATTGAAGCCCGGAGAGGTTTCTGGTCTGTTTTCGAACGGCTGGCGCGGACGGGAATGGCGGCCGCCGCAGTGCTTTGCCTTTTGCTGCTCGCCTTGAATTTCGTAACTGCCAACCAGCGCGCCGCCTTCCAAAGCTACACGGATGCCTTGATGGCAGACCATAGCGCGGAGCAGACTTATTACACCGAAGCGATCCGGAGCACACCTTCCGGCAATGAAGTTCCAGCCGCGTTGCGGCATTAAACAAGGGAGACGATCTCACCAGGCGGGTTATGAAGCGCAACCAGTGGGCCGCGGCCCTCTTCGCGATTCTGCTATTCTGCGCCGGAGCCGCGGTCGGGGCGCTGGGCCACCGGTACTACGCGGCGAGCGTAGTGAACGCGAAGGGCGCAGAAGATTTCAGGCATCACTACATCTCCGAGATGCAGTCGAGGCTGAGCCTGACACCGGCCCAGGTGAGCCAACTCGAAACGATTCTGGATGAGACCAAGGCGCAGTATAAGGCCGTTCGCGATTCGTATCATCCGGCGATGGTGAAGATCAAGCATGAACAGATTAGCCGGGTGAAGGCGATGCTGACCCCCCAGCAGGTCCCGATTTACGAGCAGATGGTGGCCGATCATGAGCGCCGGGCCCGCGAGCAGGAAGCACGCGACCGGCAGGAAGAGCAGCGCCACGAAGGGTCACACAAGCACGGTCGTCCATAAGAGGCGATCGGTTGTTTAGCGGTTCGATAGAATCGGAGCCGCTTTGCTTCTCCGTGTCTGTCTTTTTCTTACTGCCGTATCCGCGATTGCACAGAGCCGTCTAGAACCGGGCATTCAGCCGTTCCTGGCCTTCCGCGACCCAGTTCTTGCGTTGACGCACGTGCGCGTCATTGATGGCACTGGCGCGCCAGAAAAACCCGATCAAACCATCGTGATCGACCACGGTAAGATTGCCGGAATCGGAGCGGAACCCTCCGTTCGGATTCCAGAGGGCGTGCGTCAAATCGACTTGACCGGCTACACGGTTTTTCCGGGGCTGGTGGGAATGCACGAGCACCTGTTTTATCCGTCTGGAGGTGGAATCCCGATGTATAAAGAGCAGGCATTCAGCGCGCCGCGATTATACCTGGCCTCGGGAGTGACCAGCGTACGGACGGCCGGCTCACTGGAGCCCTATACAGATCTCAATGTAAAAGAACTGGTTGACCGCGATGGCATGCCTGGGCCCAAGATGGACATCACCGGACCGTATATCGAGGGGCCGGGCGGGTTCTCCATTCAGATGCCGGTGGTGAGGTCGCCCCAACAGGCGCGGCGACTGGTGGACTACTGGACGGAAGAAGGCGCCACGTCGTTCAAAGCCTACATGAATATTTCCCACGAGGCGCTGGCCGAAGCGATCCGGGCTGTCCACCGGCACAAATTGAAAATTACCGGGCATCTTTGTTCGATCGGTTTTACGGAGGCGGCGGAATTAGGGATTGACGATCTGGAGCACGGATTATTAGTGGACACGGAATTCGACCCCGGCAAGAAGCTCAATGTTTGCCCCGGCCAGCAGGAAACGCTGGGCGTCATCGAGAATCTGGATTTGAAAAGCGCAAAGGTGCAGAAGATGATCCACACGCTGGTGGCGGATCACGTGGCAGTTACTTCAACGCTAGCCGTATTCGAGGCATTCATACCGGGCCGGCCGCCGCTGGAACAGCGCATGCTGGACGCGATGTCGCCGCAAGCGGCCGAGAGCTACCTGGCGGCAAAGGAGCGGGCATCGGGGAATCCGGCGAGGCACGCTGCCGGCTGGCTCAAAAAGGAGATGGCCTTTGAGCGCGAGTTCGCGGCCGCGGGTGGGCTCTTGCTGGCGGGCTGCGATCCCACCGGCAACGGCGGCGCATTGCCCGGTTATGGCGATCAGCGGAATCTCGAACTGCTGGTCGAGGCAGGATTCAAGCCGGAGGAAGCTATACGGATCTACACGTACAACGGTGCGCTGTATGAAGGCAAGCTAGATCAGCTCGGAACCATAGCGGTAGGGAAGATCGCGGATATGGTGGTCGTCAAAGGCGACCCGGCGGCTCTCATTGACGATGTTGAGAAGGTCAAATATGTATTCAAAGATGGGATTGCGTACGACCCTGAGAAGCTGGCGCAATCCCTGAACGGCGCAATGGGAATTCATTAGGATCATCAATATGGTCAAAGTACGCCAGGTATTTGTCTTTCTTTTATGGATTGGACTGTTGGCGCTGGCTCCCGCGGCGGCGCAAGATGCGCGCATCGACCAAATACTGAATCAGCTCGAACAGGTGCACGCCTTCTCCGGCGTGTCCATTTCACCCGATGGCAAATGGGTGACGTGGACTCAACCGGCAGCGGGTGATACCGAGGACACCGAGATCTTTCTGCTTAATTGGGCCGATGCCTCCGCGAAGCCCGTGCGCATCACCGCAGGCAATGGGACGGAATCTCTCCGGGAGCATGGCGTGGTCTGGTCTCCGGACAGCAGGCGGATCGCATTCTTTTCGAACGCGAATTCGTCGCAGGATCAGTTGTTCATTGTTCCTGTTTCGGATGGGAAAGCTCAAGCGATGACAAGCGTGGAAGGTCACGTTATGGATATTCGCTGGTCGCCGGACGGAAAGGAGATCGGTTTCCTGTTTGCGCAAGGAGGCGGCGGGGGAGGCCCGCTGGAAGCAGAGCCGGCAGCGGTTGGCGTGATTGGCGGCAGTATCCACAATCAGCGGTTGACGGTTGTGAACGCGGCGGGTGGAGAAATTCGACAGGTCACGCCGGCTGAGCTGAATATTTATGAATACGACTGGTCTCCTGACGGAAAGCGGTTCGCCGCAATCGCAGCGCCTGGGCCAGCGGACAACAACTGGTGGATCGCCAAGCTGTACACAGTGGATGGCGCAACGGGGCAGATGAAAGTGCTCTATCAGCCGCCACCCGTTCAGCAGGTTGCGGTTCCGCGCTGGTCGCCGGATGGCAAGCAGATCGCGTTCATCGGCGGATTGATGAGCGATGAAGGGTTTGACGGAGGCGACATTTTCGCTGTACCAAGTGCAGGCGGCGCGGTGAAAAACCTCACTCCGGGGATCCATGCTTCGCCGAGCGGTTTGACCTGGCGGGACGACGAAAAGCTGATCTTTACCGCGACCGTCGAAGGCGGCGGAGCCATATCGAGCCTGGACATCGCGACCGGCCAGACCGAGACGTTATGGAAAGGGAGCCAGGCCATTCATCAGGACGGCAATTTCCCCGACTTTTCCTTGGCGAAGGACGGCCGCACCAGCGCGGTTATCCGAAGCACCTGGCAGCAGCCGCCCGAGGTGTTCGCGGGCCCAATTGGCGAATGGCGGCAGTTGACTCATGAAAATACGGACCAGCAGCCGCATTGGGGAAAAGCGGAAAGCGTGATGTGGAACAGCGGCAAATACAAGGTGCAGGGCTGGCTACTCTATCCCGAAAACTACGATTCTGAAAAACGCTATCCGATGGTGGTTCAAATTCACGGCGGGCCGGCGAATCTTAGGTCGGCAGGGTGGCCGAACGCGCATTTCGATATGTCCGTCATGGCATCGCTTGGCTACTTCGTGTTTTTTCCGAACCCAAGAGGCAGTTATGGCGAAGGAGAAGCGTTCACCCGAGCCAATGTGAAGGATTTCGGCGGCGGCGATTTGCGCGATGTTCTAGCGGGCGTGGATGCGGTACTGAAAAGAGCGCCGGTCGATGGGAACCGGCTGGGCATTACGGGATGGAGCTACGGCGGATACATGACGATGTGGACCGTAACGCAAACCAAGCGTTTCCGCGCGGCGGTTGCAGGCGCGGGGATCGCCGACTGGCTCAGCTATTACGGCGAAAATTCGATCGATCAGTGGATGATTCCGTACTTCGGCGCGTCTGTCTACGACGATCCTGCCGTTTATGCCACAAGCTCGCCGATCCACTACATCAAGCAGGTAAAGACGCCGACACTGGTGGTGGTGGGCGAACGCGATGGCGAATGTCCCGCGCCGCAATCGTTCGAGTTTTGGCATGCATTGAAGACCTTGGGGGTTCCTACCGAACTGGTGGTCTACGCGGGCGAAGGGCATTCTTTCCACAAACCGGCGGATCGCAAAGACGTTATGCGACGCACTCTTGCCTGGTTTGACCGCTATCTTGGAAGCCGTTGAAGGCTAAATTCATAGGCCACAAATGAACACGCATAAACGGGAATGCAAAACGTATATACTGCAGTTGGCCGCTTGAGTAAGGAGAAAACATGCTGCCTGCCAAGAGCTTCACACGCCGCAGTTTTGGACGCCTTGCAACCATCATGGCAGCCGGTGCGGCACTGCCGCTTTATGACGAACCGGCACTGGCCCAGCTTTCAAAAATTCGCAACATGCCGCCCGACGCGGTTAAAATCAACGCGAACGAGAATCCGCTTGGCCCTTGCCCGGAAGCCGCCGATGCCGTTCACAACATCATCAAGAATGGGGGCCGGTACATGTTCGAACTGACCGACGAACTCACCCAGACCATGGCCGCAATGGAAGGGGTCCCGGAAGAGTGCGTGAACATCTACGCAGGTTCCAGCGCACCGCTTCATCAAACAGTCCTCGCTTTCTGCTCTAAAGACAGGCCCTTCGTGACTGCCGATCCTGGATATGAAGCGGGCGGACGCGCAGCAGGGTTCATTGGAGCAAGCGTAGTGAATGTTCCGCTAAAGAAAGGAACCTGGGATCACGATGTGAAGGCGATGCTGGCGGCTGCTCCGAACGCCGGTCTGTTCTACATCTGCAATCCGAATAACCCGACAGGCACGCTGACCGGGCGCACCGACATCGAATACCTGATTGCCAACAAGCCCACGGGCTCGGTGGTGATGATCGACGAGGCGTACATTCATTTTTCGAAGAACGCCGTTCGCTGCAACGATCTGGTCGCAGCCGGGAAGGACGTGGTTGTTCTGCGCACGTTCTCAAAGCTCTACGGGATGGCGGGACTGCGGGCCGGGGCTGCTCTCGCCCGCCCGGATCTGCTCGACAAAGTCAGGATCTTCACTGCGGGGGCGATGCCGGTGACGGCAATGGCGGGCGCAACCGCCAGCCTGAAGGTGAAGAACCTAGTCGCTGAGCGAAGCAAGTTCCTGGCCGATATCCGGGAAGATGTTTTCAGTTGGCTGACTGCGCGGAAGGTGGAGTTCATCCCATCGGAATCGAACTGTTTCATGATGAACGTGCTGCGCCCCGGTACGGCATTCTTCGCCGACATGGCGAAGGAGAAGGTGTATATCGGGCGCTCCTGGCCGGTGTGGCCGAACTGGGTGCGCGTCACGGTCGGGACAAAAGAGGAAATGGCGAAGTTCAAAGATGCGTTCGCGAAATATTATAACGCGTAAAGCGGCGGTTACTCCACCGTAACGCTCTTAGCCAGATTACGGGGCTGGTCCACGTCGCATCCGCGGCGGACCGCGATGTGGTAGGCGAGCAGTTGCAGCGGGACCATCTCAAGCAGCGGAAGCAGGAGCTCGCGAGTGACCGGAATCGTGATCAGGTGGTCGGCCATTTTGGCCACCTCTTCATCGCCTTCACACGCAATCGCAACCACGATGCCGCTACGAGCTTTCACTTCCTGAATGTTGGAGAGGGTCTTCTCGTAGTGGAGCTGGCTCTCTTGCGATTCGGGATCGCGAGTCGCCAAGACAACGACCGGCAAGTTTTCATCAATTAGCGCGTTCGGCCCGTGCTTCATTTCGCCCGCCGGATAGCCCTCGGCGTGAATATAGGAGATCTCCTTCAGTTTCAGTGCGCCTTCCAGGGCGATAGGGAAATGAATTCCGCGGCCGAGGTAGAGAAAATCCTGGGCGCGCGCCAGGTCTCGAATCAACTCGTCGTAACGGTCGTTTTGGGCCAGGATTTGCTCCAGTTTGCCAGGAATCCGGGCCATCTCCTGCACAAGTGTGATGGAGGCCTGCGGGGTGAGCGCCCCGCGCACCTGGCCCAGGTACATCCCCAGAATCAGCAGGGCCGTTAACTGCGAGGTGAACGCCTTGGTTGAAGCAACTCCAATTTCGGGTCCGGCGTGCGTGAGCAGCGATCCCGCGGCCTCGCGCGTAATCATGGATCCGACCACATTGCAGATGGCGAGCGTCTTCGAACCCTTCTGCTTGGCTTCACGCTGAGCCGCCAGAGTGTCCGCCGTCTCGCCCGATTGCGAGATTACAATCGTCAAGGTATCTGGCGGGATGATGGGATCCCGGTAGCGGAACTCGCTGCCGTAATCGACCTCCACTGGCATGCGAGCCAACCGCTCAATGAAATACTTTCCGGCCAGCGCGGCGTGCCAGCTTGTCCCGCACGCGATGATTTTCACCTGCTGAAACGAGCGGAAATCCGCTTCGGAGATATCGACTTCATCGAGAAAGACCCTGCCGCTCTCCAGCCCGATTCGGCCCAGCATGGTGTCCTTGACGGCGCGCGGCTGCTCAAAGATCTCCTTGAGCATGAAATGCTTGTAGCCACCCTTCTCCGCCATGATGGGATCCCACAGGATACGGGAGATCTGGCGGCGCACGGTCCGGCCCTCAATATCGGTAAGCTTCACGCCATCGGAGGTGAGAATGGCGATATCGCCGTCATTCAGAAAAACCATGTCGCGGGTATGGCTGAGAAGGGCCGGAACATCGGAGGCGACAAAGAATTCGTTCTGTCCGAGGCCCACGACGACGGGCGGCCCGGAGCGCGCGGCCACGATCTTGTTCGGATCGGAACTGGCGATTACGCTGATGGCGAACACGCCGGTGATCTCTTTCAAGGCGGCGCGAACGGCGTTTTCAAGACTGCCATTCAGGTGCTTTTCGATCAGGTGTGCAATGACTTCGGTATCGGTCTCGGTCTTGAAGGCGTGCCCCTCGGCCGTCAACTGCTTGCGCAGGGCGAGGTAGTTCTCGACGATGCCGTTGTGTACTACGACAATTTCGCCCTTGCAATCGCGATGGGGGTGCGCGTTTTCCTCAGTGGGGCGGCCGTGGGTGGCCCAGCGCGTGTGCCCGATGCCGTAAGAGCCGGAGAGGGGCTTCAGCCGGATGGCCTCTTCCAGGTTCCGGAGTTTGCCCGATGCACGCCGCACCTCCAGGCATTTCTCACCATTGAGCACGGCAACACCCGCCGAATCGTAGCCGCGATACTCAAGCCGCCGCAGGCCCTCCACAATCACGGGCACCGCTTCCCGGCTGCCGATGTAACCTACAATTCCGCACATATTGCTATACAGGGAGTACTTTTCAGTCCAAAATTTCTACGCGATAATCCTCAATTACGGGATTCGAAAGAACATCGCGCGCAATTTCATCGAGCACCTTAGCCGCCGAATCGGGGGGGGTGCCATCGGCAATCCCGATTTCAAAGTACTTTCCCTGCCGCACAGAGGCGATCTCCTTGTGGCCCATGCCATTGAGGGCTCCGCGGATGGTCTGGCCCTGGGGATCGAGCACCGTCGGCTTCATCGAAACGTACACGCGCGCCTTCATGAATCTCTCTATTGTAAAGGCCGCTCACGTGCATGCTTTCTTTATCGAAACAAATCGTCTACACTTTGTTTGAAAGCGGCTGGTGGTATAACCGTTCGGGAGTAGCTCATCGTCAAGATCTGCATATTGGCCAGCAGCAGCGCTGGGAACTCGGCCTTCATCGCCACCGGCAGGACGCGTGTGCTGGTGGACGCAGGCCTGAGCCGCCGCGAAATTACCAAACGCCTGGCGGCTATCGGCGAAGATATTTCCCGGCTCGACGCCGTTCTGGTGACGCACGAGCATAGCGACCACACGACCGGACTTCCTGCACTGGCGAAGGCCGGAGGCGGCCAACTTCCTGTTTATCTGACGCACGGTACGGCGCGCTACCTGGAATGGGGCGAGTCCTCGCCGAGGCTTGAGATGTTTCAGGCCGGCTGTGGATTTACGATCGGCGATTTTGATATTGCGAGTTTCACGATTCCACACGATGCCGCGGACCCAGTAGGTTACACGCTCAGCGCAGATGGCATCAAGATCGGAATCGCAACGGACCTCGGCTATATTCCGGATTCCCTGCGAGTCCATTTGCGCGACACCGATCTGCTGCTGCTTGAAGCGAATCACGATCTGGAAATGCTGCGCGTGGGACCATACCCCTGGTCTGTGAAACAGCGCGTGATGAGCCGGCGCGGACACCTTTCAAACGAAGTCACCTGCAGATTTATCGAAAACGATCTGGATTCGCGGGTTTCGACGCTCGTGCTGGGGCATATCAGCGAGCACAATAACCATCCCGAACTGGTCCGCAACCTGGGTCTGAAGGCGCTCGACGGACGCGCGCTTTTCACCAAGCTGTTCGTTGCGGAACCGGGGGTGCAGTCTGAAGTGTTCTGCTATTGAAAAGCGTTCAGCCATGTTTCTTGTGGGGCAGGATGCATTCCTGCGCGGCGGTTGGCTACCGTCTCCCCTCACAAAAGCCGGCTCCCCTCACAAAAGATAGATAAAGGCCGATTCAGGCGAATCGGCCGCAGGTTGTCAACTCTCGTTGACCAACCCGCCCCACACCGCCGTATTGTTGCGATTTTGAAAAACTAAGTGACATTGGGCGGAAGCGTGCCTGAACTGGGGCGTGCAGCCGAGCTTCGGCACTTCACTGCTTGTCTGCACGGTTTCGAGCGCTGCCAACGAAAACGGAGGCCTCCAGAGCGTCCTCTTGCAGAGCGGGGCTCCGATTCCAAGGCCGTTGTAAAGGATCTTCAGGCGTATGATCCGGCGCTTGCCAGGTTGCGTGAGGCCCGTTCTTGTGAAATGCGCTCCAGGTATCCGCTTTCAAGAAATGCCTTCATCGGATCGGCAGGCAATCCCTTAGATACGCGCCACTCACGAATCGCCGGACGAACATCGGTAGAGAAGGCATCCTGCAGAATGGATTCGGCTGGAATCAGATCGCAGCTTTGTTGAGCGGCTGCGAGGCGTTTGTGATCGACCAATGCGGCTTTGGTAAACAGCTCTTGCGCAACCGTGACGGTCTGGATCATCGCTTCTATTTTGCCCTTCAGATTATGGCTTTGATCCACCATATAGGCAATATCGGCGCGGCCCTTGTTCTCCCATTCAAAGTACAGAATCTCGTGAAAAATCCGGAAGACCTGGTAGGGATCGATGGAGCCCATGGTCAGGTCGTCGTCGGCGTAACGTCTGTCATTGAAATGGAACCCGCCGAGCATTCCTTCCGACAGCAGCCACGCCACAATCTGTTCAATGTTCTGTGCCGAGTAATGATGCCCGGTATCCACCAGCACCTTCGCCTGGGGTCCGGCCGAACGAGCCATCAGCAGCGCCATGCCCCAGTCCGCAATATCGGTGTGATAGAACGCAGGCTCAAACGGCTTGTACTCAATCAGCATGCGCTGCCCCAGCGCCAGTTCGCCGTGCGCGGCCAGCAGACAGTCTTCAAACCATTTCTTGCGTTCCCTAATACTGGCCGTACCCGGATAATTTGAGCCGTCGGCAAACCAGAACGACACATCGCGGCTTCGCAACTGCTGGCCGATTTCGATACTCTCCCGCGCGTGCTGCAAAGCCTGTTCGCGGATGCCTGGGTCCGGGTTGCCGAACGATCCGAACTTGTAAGCCTGATCCTGAAACAGGTTGGGGTTGATACAACCAGGCCGGATACCATAGCGATCTGCCAGCCGCGATATCTCCTCCACGCTTTGCAATCCGCGCGGCAAATCCCAGAGCACGTGCAGGGCAACCGAGGGACAAGCGCCCGTGACGGCATGCACCTGCGCGGCATCGCTGAACTTCTCTTCGATAGTGGTGGCGGCGGCGGCCTGCATAAATTTACCGAAGCGCGTTCCGGTATTTGCGAAGCCCCACGACGGGAGTTCGATCCGGAACGATTCGAGCGCGCGGAAGATTTTGTCTGTTAGCTTGGCTTGCATGACTGGCTCCGTGGAGATTGGGGTATCACTCTACGAGGATGACATTCAGGGTTCTGGGGCCATGGACGCCCTTCACACGGGTCATCTCTATATCGGCGGTGGCGGACGGCCCGGAAATGGTTGTTAATGGAACATCGCCGAAGGCAGCCATTTCGCGAATAGCTTGCGGAACCGTTTCTACAACCTGATTCGCGAATACGATGCAGAGGTGGTAATCGGGAATCAGTGTGAGTGCGCGGCGGCCGTCGCCCGGGGAGTGGCGCAGCACAATGGTTCCGGTCACGGCAATCGCGAAAATACATTCCGTCATCACACCTTCACTCGCATCAATGTCGCTGTAGCTCAATCCCGCATCGCGGGTGAAGCAAAAGCCTTCCGGCAACCATTCGGCGGGTAAATCCGGGGCAATCAATAGCCGCGATTTGCTATGCGTGTTGAGGGCGTGCGCGACAGTTTCGGCGATGCGCTGCGGGGCGCAGCGATAAACGATTGCGTCATAGTCGTGCAGGCGATCGATAAACAAATCGAGCCGCTCTTCTAATCCCAATGCGCCAGTCTGGTGATAGTCCCGCAGCAAGGCATCGTATTCGTGCTGGTGAGAAGCATGCCGCGGTCCGTTGATGCCGCGAATGCGCTTCAGAATGTCTTCGCGCGCTGTGCTCATACGGGGTTTGCCTTGCTGCGTTCGCGCCACCATTGGCGAAACGATTGCTTCGGGATGGGCGCAAGATCTCGAACGGCTGTCCAGCCGCCCAATTGGCCGGGCAGGCGGCGGATGACGCCATCACGCTCGAACGGAATTTGAGCCACGCGCGCGAATGCCTGCGCGGCCGATAAGCGGCCCGGCGTATCCAAAGCGAACGCCGCGGCCTTCATGGCCACACGTTCCGACAAGGGGGCATCGCCTTGTTCTACAACTTCGCCGCGAAGGTGAATCAATATCTCCGGAATGTTGATTTTGACCGGGCAGACTTCATAGCACGCGCCGCATAATGACGATGCGTACGGGAGCGATTGTGAATGCTCCATCGACTGCAATTGGGGCGTAAG
Organism: Bryobacteraceae bacterium; assembly: GCA_035475915.1. Taxonomy (GTDB): domain Bacteria; phylum Acidobacteriota; class Terriglobia; order Bryobacterales; family Bryobacteraceae; genus Bog-105. The sequence goes on along the minus strand of DATIMA010000219.1, from coordinate 21,326 downwards.
GATTGCGCCTATTGGACCCGCGTACACAGAACCGTATGCATGTCCGCCAGTTTGCCTGTACACAGGGCAGGCATTCAGGCACGCTCCGCAGCGAATGCAATTGAGCGTATCGCGAGATTCTTCGTCCGCGAGAATCGCCGTGCGGCCGTTATCAAGCAGCACAACGTGAAACTCGCGCGGGCCGTCGCCGGGCATGGTGCCGGCCCAAATCGAATTGTATGGATTCATGCGCTCGCCGGTTGCCGAACGGGGCAGCAGTTGCAGAAAAACTTCCAAATCCTGAAACGTTGGGATGATCTTTTCAATTCCAACCAGGCTAATCAGCACTTCCGGAAGAGAAACACACATACGCCCGTTGCCTTCAGATTCGACGACGCAGACGGCTCCCGTTTGTGCGATCGCGAAATTCGCGCCGCTGATTCCGACCTTCACGCGCAGAAACTTTTCACGCAGATAGCGGCGGGCCGCATTGGTCAGATCTTCCGGGCGATCGCCGAGTTCGGCCAGCTTCATCTTCTCCAGAAAGATCCGGCGGATTTCCATCTTGTTGCGATGCAGTGCTGGGACTACGATATGGGACGGCCGGTCATTGCCCAGCTGCACGATGAGATCCGCCAGATCGGTTTCATGGGGCGTAATTCCCGCGGCTTCGAGCGCGGCATTCAGACCTATTTCATCGGAAGTCATGGTTTTGACCTTGATGACCTCCGCGGCGCGGTGCGCCTGGACAAGCGCGACGATAATCTGGTTTGCTTCGTCCGCATCGCGGGCCCAGTGAACCTGGCCGCCGGCACGAACGCAGGCTGTTTCAAACTGCTCGAGATATGCATCCAGATACCGCAGCGTGTGCTGCTTGATGCGCTGGCCAGCCTCGCGGAGTTGTTCCCAGTCCGGCATCTCGCCAACCACTTTGGCGCGCTTGTTGCGGATAACACCGGTGGCGTGGCGAACGTTGTGGCGCAGTTGCGTATTGCCGAGCAGACGCGCCGCGGCTTTGGGAAAGTCCGGGGCCTGGGCAGCTTCACCTACTCGAACGCTCACAACGCTTTCCCCTCTTCGGTTGAAGCCAGAATCTCGGCGAGATGCAGACGCTTGACTCCGGTTCGCTGCCGGCTGAGTGCGCCGCCGATATGCATCAAGCAGGAGTTATCCAGCGCGGTACATACTTCAGCGCCTGTATCGAGCACGCAGCGCACTTTATCGGAGAGCATCGCCGCCGAGACCTCGGAGTTCTTGACAGCGAATGTACCGCCGAATCCGCAACACTCTTCTGCTTCGGGAAGATCGATCAAGTCGAGCCCTCGTACGCTCCGCAGGAGCCGAGCAGGCTTGTCGCCCACGTGCAGCGAGCGCAGCGAATGGCAGGCAGGGTGAAGAGTTACCGTATGCGGAAAGAATGCGCCCACATCTGTAACCCCCAGCTTGTCAACCAGCAGTTCGGAAAACTCGAAGACGCGCGGCACAAGCTTTTCGACAGAATCGTTCATGCGCGCATCTCCGGTTGCTGCTGCCATTTTCGGGTAGTGGTCCCGGATCATCGCAACACACGAAGAAGACGGCACACATATGACTTCAGCGTCCTGGAAAACCTCCAAGAAACGACGAAACATTGGAACGGCTTCCCGGCGGTATCCCGTGTTGTAGTGCATTTGGCCGCAGCACGTTTGTGCTTCCCGAAATTCAACGGTATGGCCGAGCCGTTCCAAAACACTTACGACGGCCTTGCCCGTGTTCGGAAATAGCGTGTCGTTGTAGCAGGTTATAAAGAGCGAGACGAGCAAAGATAAATCTCGAAGCTTTCAAGCGCCGGATATCTTCAATGCGATGGCGTAATCACAGGGCTTCTGGCGGGGCATCAGCACCTTCAGACCCGATCTGTCCTGTGTGAATTCCAGGCGATCAGTATGACCAAGCAAAGACACGTTCTGAATCTTTCCAACTCTGAGTTCCGTATCTGTTGCGAGCGGCTTCACCACTGCCTGATAGTCCGGGCAACCCATTACAAAGGCGTAAAGAACATTGCCCTTCGTTGTAAAGCGCACGTCTGCCGTGGTCAGATCTTTGCGCTTGTCCTCGTTGAACGACGAACTTTGAGCGGATGCTTCGGTTCCGGGCCCCTCGCCGAAAATCTTCCAGGGCCGCGTATCATGAATGCCTTCGCTGTTCACATCCATCCATTTTGTAATTTCCGAAAGCACGTTCCGTTCTTCCAGGTCGAGCGCGCCATTGGCCGGCAATGGGAAATTCAGCAGCAGGTTCCCATTGCGGCTGACGATGTCGACTAACATGTCGATCACAGTCTTCGGCGTTTTGTATTGCTTTCCGCGCTTGTAGTGCCACTCACCAATGCAGGTATCGGTTTGCCACGGACGCGGCCAGATTTTGTCGACAACTCCGCGTTCGACATCAAGAACCGCCACGCCCTTGACTGTGTCCTGCGGACGTTTGCTGGTGTAAACAGCTTGCGTTTTTCCGCCGTTTTTGCGTGCGCTCAGGTTGTAGTGATGGGCCACCAGATTCAGCCCGTAGTCCTCGAAAGGAAGTGCGCCATCGGTGTACAGGAGATCGGGTTCATACTGGTCGACCAGATCTTTGATCCGCATATACCAGTGGTGTTTCCACCAATTGGGGATGCCGCTTTCGTCCCAATCCAGCTTCGTATCCACTTCATCGGAATCGACGTAAAGATCAAAATATTCGGGATTCGTGCCGTCATAGGGAACGCCCGCATAGGGACCGGCCGCATCGCGGCCATGGCTGGTAGAAAACCATTTATAAGTGATCCATAAGTGCTCGGTGACGCCGAACTTCAGGCCGGCATCGCGGGCAGCCTTGCTCCAGAGACCCACCACATCCTTTTTAGGTCCCATCTTCGCAACGTTCCAATGCTGATACTTCGAGTTCCACATGTCGAAGTTGTCATGGTGCACACCCATGCTCACGAAATACTTCGCGCCGGCTTTCTTGTAAAGGCCGATCAGTTCAGCGGGTTCGAACTTCTCGGCTTTCCAGTACGGGATGGTGTTCTTGTAGCCGAACTTTGATGGATGCCCGTAGGTCTGAACGTGGTAGTTGTACTGCGGGCTGCCCTCCATGTACATGTTGCGGGCATACCAGTCACCATCTTCAATGGCGGACTGAGGTCCCCAGTGTGCCCAGATGCCGAACTTCGCGTTGGCAAACCATTCGGGAATTTCGTAACCGCGGAGAGATTCCCGCGTGCCCTGAAACGGGCTCTTTTCGACCTCAATGCCCGGCGGCGGTTCCGGTTTGACCGTTTGCGCGCGTGCGGCCGAAATGCCCGCTGCCAGGGCTCCGAGTGCGGTTCTTCTGGTGATCTTCATTTTTTAGCTGTTCACCCCCGACGCAAGAAACCCGCCATCCACGCTAATACACTGCCCGGTTATAAACCCCGCGGCATCAGAAGCGAGGAAGACCGCTGCGCCGATGAGTTCTGGAATACTACCAAAGCGTTTCATAGGAGTGCGCATGAGGAGTTCGCGGCCGCGCTCGGTTCCATCAAGCAGCGCCGCGTTCAGATCTGTCCGAAAGACGCCTGGCGCAATTGCGTTCACGTTGATTCCTATCTGCGCCCATTCCACAGCCAGGCTGCGGGTAAGTCCCAGAACGGCCGCTTTTGACGCGGCGTACGCCGCTACTTCGAAAAAGGCTACATAGGAAGTAAGTGAGGCAATGTTGATCACACGGCCGCGGCCGCTGGCTTTCAGCGGCTCAAAAAAACTCTGGCAAGAGCGCAGCGTGCCGTTCAGGTTCACATCCATGAGACCGTTCCATTCGCTCTCGCTGACCGATATAGTGGGTTTGCGGAATGCCTGACCGGCGGCGTTAAGCAGGATATCGACCCGGTGAAATTCATGAAGGACGGCATCACGCAATTTATCGACAGAGTCCCGGCTGGACGCGTCAGTGGGCCGGCGAAGGGTCCTGCGCCCCAACTTCTCGATTTCAGATGCTATTTCACCGACGAGATTTTCACGGCGGCCGGTGGCAACTACGTCCGCTCCGGCTTGCGCCAGCCCAACCGCAAGCGTTCGGCCGATGCCGGATGTTCCGCCCATAACCACTGCAACTCGTCCGGAAAGATCGAAGAGACCCGATGACATGGCCTCATCTTACAATTCTGCTTCCTCGAAGATGCCGGTCCGGTGATTCTTTTTGACGCGATCGGCGGCATAATAGCGGCCGTTCATCGCGATATAGACGCCGGGACTCAGAGTCTGCACGAACGCAAGCGCGCTCCCAAGATTGAACAGGCCGTCGGAGCTGCCGAACTTATACGGGATCATTGCGCCGGTAAGGACAATAGTCTTGTCGAGAACCCTGCCGGCCAGGATTCGCGCGGTGTCAGCCATGGTGTCGGTTCCATGCGTGATTACGATCTGGCTCTCGGGGCTGGCCCGGCACTGTTCGACAATGATGTCGCGATCGGCGTCCGTCATGTCAAGGCTGTCTATCATCATCAGCGTGCGGATATCCAGGTCCAGCTTGCAACGGCCGAGCGCGAGCATCTCCGGCAGATGCGAATCCTTGAACAAAAGGCGACCGTTGATCTCGTCGTATTCTTTGTCGAAGGTTCCGCCGGTAATGAGAACACGAATGCGGTTCTGTAAAGAGGCCACGCCTGTATTGTCTGGCATATGGAAGCAGCGTTAGCGTTAAATTATGTCCTACCGGGATCTGTTATTCGAAATTGAGAACGGCACAGCGATTATTACCTTGAACAGGCCGAACCGGCGAAACGCGCTTTCGCTGCAACTGATGCGGGAGTTGATTGCCTGCCTGCAGGATGTGGACCGGAACAAATCAATCACGGCCGTAATTCTGGCCGCGGCCGGCAAAGTTTTCTGTTCAGGACACGACCTGAGTGAGATGGTGGGGCGCACGGTTGGCGACTATCGCGAGATCTTCGATGTTTGTGCTGAGCTCATGATGCAGATTCAATCGATTCCGCAGCCGGTGATTGCCGAAGTACAAGGTACCGCAACCGCGGCAGGGTGTCAGTTGGTGGCGACTTGCGATCTGGCAGTTGCGACGGAAGGCGCCGCGTTTGCGACACCGGGAGTGCGCATCGGACTGTTTTGCACCACTCCGATGATAGCGTTGAGCCGTTCCATCGGGAGAAAGCGGGCATTGCAGATGCTGCTTACGGGGGAAGCAATCGACGCTGGCACGGCAGCGGATTGGGGATTGATCAATGCCGTGGTTCCAGCCGGAGAGTTGAGCGCCGCAACACGTAAGCTCGCGGCGCGAGTGGCCGAGGCGAGTCCATTAGTCGTGGGCATCGGCAAGCAGGCGTATTACACACAAATTGATCTTGACCAGCCCAAAGCGTATGCCTACGCCAAAGAGGTCATGACCACAAACGCGCTGGCAGGCGACGCGCAAGAGGGCATTTCGGCGTTCCTGCAGAAGCGCGCGGCATGCTGGTCAGGCTCATGACGCTTAAGAAAGTGAGAAGCAAACCAAGTTCTTGACCGCTCCCGATGGTCGCGGCTCCGCAAGCTGCTGTCCGAATGTTTAAAGCCCTATTTCGTGCCCCTCAAATCGTGGTAGGCGACCAGACAGCGATCGGCGGTTTCTAATTCGGGGAAGCGGCTGCCTTCCTGTTCGATCAGATAATATTCCACTCCGCCCTTGCTTTCGGCCGCGGCGAAGACCTTCTTCCACGGCACTACACCTTCGCCGAAAAGCACCTGATAGCCCTTATCCGGCGACCAGTCCTTCAAGTGAAGAGAGCGAATGCGTTTGGGATGACTATTGATCCAGGTAACAGGATCAGCGCCGGCGGCGACGCAGGTGCCTACATCGAGCTGCAGCATGATGCTTTTGTCGGTTTTGGCAGCCAGAACCTGCATCGGGACCTGTCCATCAATCGGATGCCATTCGGCATCGTGATTGTGATATCCGGCATGCAATCCCTGGAGCTCAAACGTCCTGTTCGCGTGGTTGAGCGTATCTGCAAGCTGCTTGTAATCGTCAATGGCAGTCAGTTCGTGATTGGGGCTGGCCAGCACGATATATTGCGTGCCGAGTAGCTTGTTCAACTCGATGGCATGCCCAATGCCGTCAGGCGTGAACGATTTCATATCGTTATGGGTGGAGTAGCAGCGCAGGCCCAGGTCGTCTAACTGCTTGCGCACCTGCTTCGCGTGGGCCGTGTCCCATTGGAAGTACGGCGCATAGAACTCGACGCATTCGTAACCCATTTTCCCGATGGCCTGAAGGGTTGCTGTGGGATTCTTCTTCAGCTCATCCCGGACTGAATAGAGTTCGAGTCCGATGGGGATCTTCTTCTGCTTTGCTAACAGCGCGACAGAACCGGCCGCGCCTGTGGCGGCAATAAAGCTACGTCGGGAGAATCTGCTGGCACGTGACATTACAGTGATTCCGAAGGCACGATATCACATCGCGACTGTCCCTCGCGCTTGGAACCAAAACGGTCCAGTGGCTCGTGTTAGCGAGTTTGCATACACTTAGGGGAAGCGAGAGCTTCATTGGCAGATATTATCCCGGCGGACACTGCCGCGACAATGGCATCGGAAACCGAAGCACAGCTTCGTCTTGTTATGGATACCTTGCCTGGTCTGATTGCTTATGTCGACCACGATTTACGTTACCGCTTTGCGAATGCGCGGCATTCCGAATGGTTCGGACGGCCTCGCTCGGACTTTGCCGGGCACACGGTTCTGGAGGTGCTGGGAGAAGAGCTGTTCAGCTTCACCAGACCCTACCTGGAACGCGCTTTGGCTGGTGAGAAGGTCATCTACGAGCATACCTATAGCTATCGCCCGGATTTTGTTCGCGATGTTCAGGTAACCTACCTTCCCGATCGCGACAGCGGCACTGACGTAAAGGGCGTTGTCATCGTATTGGAAGACATCACGGCCCGAAGGCAGGCCGAACGGGCGCAAAGTGAAAGCGAACGGCAGTTGAGTTTGCTGGTGGAAGCTTCCGGCAGACTGCTGGCCTCTCCCGATTCCGCCGAGGTGTTTCAGAACATTTTGGATCTGGCGAAAGAGTTCATTGATGCGGATGCGTATTCTGTGTGGCGAAGATCGGCGGACGGCGTTTACTGGCACATTGCAACGAAAAGCGGACTATCGGATAACTATTCCGGATCCCTGCTGGACCCCGGGGGGACTTCCGGGAAATTACCCCGCGTGCCGCTCGCGTTTGAGGATGTTGAGAAGGCGCCGTTCGCGGATCTTCGAAGAGAGGCTTATCAGGCAGAGGGAATCCGGTCCCTGATCACGGTACCGCTCCAAATCGGCAGCGAGTTGCAAGGGACGCTGGTCTTTTATTATCGAGCGAGGCACCGGTTCACAGAGCTGGAGACACGAGTAGCATCCGCGCTGGGGAACCTGGCGTCCGCCGCGCTGGGCACTGCGGAAATTTACGCGCGGGAAAAGGAATTGCGGCGAACCGCGGAGGCGGAAGAACGGAAAGCGCAATTCCTGGCGAGGGCCGGGGAGGTGCTGTCGTCATCGTTGAACTATGAAGAGACGCTTGCTGCTGTTGTCGATCTGGCGGTACCGGTGTTTGCCGACTGGGCTAGCGTGGACATCTTTGACGCCAATAACGAGCTGCGCCGGGTTTCATTGAAGCATGTCGATCCGGCGAAGATTGCGATGGGTGAAGAATTCCGCCGACGCTATCCGCCCAACGAGCGGGACGCCGGTACGCTGGTTATGCGCACCGGAAAGTCAATTCTCGTCCCGGAAATAACCGACGAAATGCTGGTCCAGGGCGCGCGTGATCCGGAGCACCTACGCATGGTCCGGGAGCTGGGGCTGAAATCGGTCATCATGGTGCCGCTCAGGGCGAACGAACGAACGTTCGGTCTGCTTACGTTCGTGATGGCTGAATCGAATCGGAGATACTCGGAAGCGGATCTTGCGTTCGCAGAAGATCTGGGCCGGCGCGCCGCGACTGCCGTGGATAATGCGCGGCTGTTTACCGAATCGAGAGAAGCGCAAGAGGCCCTTCGGCACTCTAATGAAGAACTGCAGAGCGCGAATGAGGATCTGAACCAGTTTGCCTATTCGGCCTCGCACGATCTGCAGGAGCCTCTGCGCATACTGTCCATCTACAGTCAGTTACTGCACCGGAAATACGAAGGGCAGCTGGACGAAAAAGCGCGCGAGTACCTCGATTTTATCATCGAAGGCGCGAAGCGGATGGAAATGCTTCTGCGTGATCTGCTGGCATTCATCCAGGCCGTCAATATCGCTCCGGGAGAGGCCCCGCTTGCGGACATGTCCGATGTAGTCGAGAGGGCGATCGCGAATCTCCGAAGCGCGATTCAGGAAAACCAAGCCGAAATCAGCTACTCCGGATTGCCGAAGGTGCGGATCCAGGAAACTCACCTGATCCAGCTTTTTCAGAACCTGATCGGGAATGCAATCAAATACCGCGGCAAAGAGAAGCCGGTCATCTATATCGGGGCCGTCCGAAACGCCTCAACCTGGGAAATCCGCGTGAAAGATAACGGCATTGGCATTGCGCCGGAGTACCGGTCCCAGATTTTCGGCCTGTTTAAGCGTTTGCACAATCGTGACCAATACCCCGGGACGGGCATTGGGCTGGCCATCTGCCAAAAAATTATAGAGCGCTATGGCGGCCGGATCTGGGTAGAATCGGCTGGCGGTTCAGGCTCGACATTCTGTTTTACTTTGCCTGCGTGATGCGCGCCAGAGCTCTTATGCGGTTGCGGTCGAGCTTTCAACCTTCACAAACTCAAGTTCGAAGTCGAGTTTCACGTCATCGCCGACCAGCACGCCGCCAGTTTCGAGCGGCGCATTCCAGGTGAGGCCAAAGTCGCTGCGCTTGATCTTCGCTTTCGCCGATGCGCCAATCCTCGTCTTTCCCCACGGGTCCCTTGTCTCCGGCGAAACATCGGCCACCTTTAGAACCACCGGCTTCGTAATTCCATGGACGGTCAGGTCCCCCGAAATTTCCAGTTCCGCGCCATTCGTTTTCTTAACGCCGGTGCTGTTGAACTCAATCTTGGGATAGTGGTCAACATCCAGGAAATCCGGCCCTTTCACATGCGCATCCCGCTCGTTATCGTTTGTGCTGAGTGTGACGGCGTCGATAACGGCTCGAACCGTAGTCGCGGACGGGTTTTCCGGATCGTAGATGAGGGCGCCTTTCACGCCCTTGAATGAGCCGCGAACGTTCGTGACCATCAGGTGGCGGATGCTGAACGACACGTTCGAGTGTGCGGGATCGATTTCATAGGTTGTTTTCACAGGAATGTTCCTTTTGTCTATTTGATGTGAGGCGATTTTGTGGCTGGTAGTTTCGCGTGTTGGCAACGCGATTGAGCGCATGCCGGTCCATCCGGGCGAGCCGCGCAGGATACGGACAATATTATATTTCGAAGCCGCGGGGCCAATGATGCCTGGTAACGCTCTTCTCCGGCCCGCATCACCGAAGTGGAGGCACCAGATGGAACAGGATCGACCGGAAGTGGTTGTGGTTACGGGGGCATCGGCGGGCGTAGGCAGGGCCGTAGTCCGTGAATTTGCGCGGCGCAAAGCGGCCATTGGGCTTATCGCAAGAGGCAAAGATCGTCTGGAAGCAACCCGGCAGGAAGTGGAGCAGCAGGGCGGCCGGGCCCTGGTTCTGTCCGTGGATGTTTCCGATGCGGATGCCGTGCAGCAGGCGGCCAACGAGGTGGCGAGCAGGTTCGGCCCCATAGATGTATGGGTGAACGACGCGATGACCACTGTGTTTGCCCCAGTCAAAGATATCCGGCCCGAAGAATTCAAACGCGCGACCGAGGTGACGTATTTGGGATGTGTATACGGCACCATGGCTGCGCTGAAGGTCATGCGAGAACGGGACCAGGGGACCATTGTTCAGGTTGGGTCGGCTCTGGCGTATCGTTCTATTCCGTTGCAAGCGCCATACTGCGGAGCAAAGCACGCGATCGTCGGCTTCACCGATTCGCTTCGCTGCGAGTTGATTCACCAGAACAGCAACATTCACGTCACGGTGGTTCACCTGCCAGCCATGAACACGCCGCAATTTAGCTGGTGCCGGACGCGCCTGCCAAGGCACCCGCAACCCGTACCGCCGATTTTTGAGCCCGAGGTTGCCGCCCGAGCCATTTACTACGCAGCGCACACCAAGCGTCGGGAAATCTTCGTGGGTGGTCCCACGGTGAAAGCGATCTATGGACAGGACGTTGCGCCATCTTTTGCGGACTGGTATCTGGGCACGCACGGATACGAAGCTCAACAAACATCGGAGCCGGTGCCGCCGGACCGCCCCGACAATCTGTTTGAGCCGGTGCCGGGCGATTGGGCGGCGCATGGCATCTTTACGAATCAGGCGAAAGATTTCAGCTTGCAGAACTGGGTGAATCTCCGCCGCGTGCCGGTTGCACTGGCGGCGGCTGGAATCGCAGGGGTGGGGGCGCTTCTTTGGAGGCGCAATGCAGCGTGAGGACGATCTCGAAGAGCTGAGGCGGCAGCTTCGGCACGGCACGGACGGTTTGCTCAGGAGACGCCGTGCGATTGTAGGCCTCTCGGTGTTCTCAAGTGTGGTTCTGGGAGGCATTGGGCTGTTCCAGATAGGTTTGCTAAAGACACTGCCAGATCCCCCGCTGCCGCGATTCAACGCGGATGACGTGAATGGATCACTGCAGGCATATTCGCTGCTTCAAACGCCGGACGCGCTGCTCGGGATGGCGAGCTATTCGGTGACTGCATGCCTTGCCGGGATGGGGAAGCAAGATAGGTGGAAGACCGCCCGATGGGTTCCGCTGGCGATGGGCGCGAAGGCGATTTGCGACGCAGCGATGGCAGGCAAATTGAGCGTGGCGCAATGCACGAAACTGGGGAAGTTTTCCTTGTGGTCGTTGTTGGTGGCTGGAGCGACATTTGGAACGCTGGTGTTGTCTATGCCCGAGATGAAGCGGGCGGTACAGGGGGCATAAGATCAATGCATGAACATCACACGGCGGGCTTTCACAACCGGCATAGCGGCTGGCGCGGCACTCTCACCTTTTGCTGCGCTCATTGACGCCCAGGGCGAGCAGCGCAGGCTGGGATATTGCATTGTAGGTCTGGGACGCATCTCAATGGGCCACTTCATGCCGGCCTGCAAGATGTCTCAGAAATCGAAAGTGACGGCGCTGGTGAGCGGACACCGCGAAAAGGCGGACAAAATGGCCGCCGAATACCGTGTACCGGCCAAAAATATCTACAATTACCAGAACTACGACGAAATCGCGCACAACCAAGACATCGACGCGGTCTACATCGCGCTGCCGAACAACATGCACGCCGAATATACAATTCGTGCGGCGCGCGCCGGCAAGCATGTTCTTTGCGAGAAGCCCATGGCCACTACCGTGAAGGACAGCCAGGCGATGATCGACGCCTGCAAATCAGCCGGCAAGAAGCTGCTTATCGCATACCGCTGCCAATATGAACCCACGAACCTGCGCGCCATTGAGCTTATCCGCAGCGGAAAGCTGGGGAGCATTCAGGCCATTGAAAGTGCAAATGGCTTCAACGAGCGGGCGGGCGAGTGGCGCTTGAATCAAAAAATGGCGGGCGGCGGGCCTCTGCTGGACGTCGGCGTTTACTCCCTGAATGCCTGCCGCTATCTGACCGGCGAGGAACCGGCTCATATTGAGGGCTACTGCACGGTGGTCGACAAAGACGGACGGTTCGCCCAAGTGGAAGAGAACGACGGCTGGACCATGCGATTCCCCTCGGGAATTGTGGCGAGCTGCAACACGACCTACGGCGCTAACATGCCGGGTTTCTTTCGGGTACACGGCTCGAAAGGGATGATCCACATGGAACCGGCATTCGCTTACGATGGCCTGCACTTGAAAGCCGAGATTCACGGCGAGCCGCCGATTGATGACCGGAACACCCAAAAAGATCCGTACCAGTTCGCGCTGGAAGGCGACTACTTCGCAGACTGCGTATTTCAGAATAAAGAACCAAAGACAAACGGCGAGGAGGGTCTGCGCGACATGCAGTACATGTCCGAGATTTACAAATCTTGCGGCCGCAGTCTGGGCTGATCCGCCTGCGTTTGCCGGGGAGCCGGATTCGGCTCCCGGGATGCGAGATTTTCGACCAGCTTGGCCAGCGGGCTCAGAATTTCGATCGGCACCGGAAAGACGACAGTAGTGTTCTTCTCTACGCCGATATCGAGCAGAGTCTGCAAGTAGCGCAATTGAATGGCTGCCGGCTGCTTCTGGATCAGCTCGGCTGCCATCGTGAGCTTCTCGGCTGCCATGTATTCGCCCTCGGCCTGAATGATCTTTGCGCGGCGCTCGCGTTCCGCCTCGGCCTGCTTCGCGATGGCTCGAATCATCTGGTCGGGCAAATCGACCTGCTTTACCTCCACCATGGTGACCTTTATTCCCCAGGGGCCGGTGTGCTCGTCCAGCACTGCCTGCAGGCGGATGTTGATCTTCTCACGGTGGCTGAGTAGTTCATCGAGCTCTGCCTCCCCGAGTACGCTGCGCAGCGTCGTCTGGGCAAGCTGGCTGGTGGCATAGAGAAAATTTGCCACTTCGATTACGGCCTTGTTCGGATCGACCACTCGAAAATACAGAACAGCATTGACCTTAACCGTTACGTTGTCGCGGGTGATCAAGTCTTGCGGAGGAACTTCCATGGCCTCGATGCGCAACGAGGTGCGCACGATCCGATCCAGCGGAGCAAAAACAAGTATGATGCCCGGGCCCTTCGGTTGAGGCAGCACGCGGCCCAGCCGAAAGATAACGCCGCGTTCATATTCGGCGAGAATCTTGATGGATGAGATCAGGTAAAAGATCACGATGATGATGACGATCACCACTACGCCGGAAAAGAATTCGTTTGACGTCAATGCTTCAGGCCTCCTTCACAAATAAGACAAGATTATCGATACGCTCTACCGAGACGCGCTTGCCGGCGGGAATGGCGTGATCGCTACGGGCTTGCCAATAGGCGCCATCAACAAAAACGGTCCCCTCCGGATTGATGTCGGTACGCGAGATGCCGGTTGCGCCGACGAGCTGCGGCAGGCCTGTCATAGCAGGACTCCTGAGCGCCCGGTTCGCAAGGATGCCCAGAAAGATGGCAATCAGCCCGAAACCCACGGCTACCGCAACCGCGAAAGCTGGAGTGATTCGCTTGGGTCCCTGGAGGAGAACAATTGCGCCTATGGCTAGAAGAACTGTTCCAGCGATGCCGGAAATCATATGCGTGTAAAACTTCAACTCGATCCCAAGCAGTAGGATCGCCAGCGTCAGAAGAGTTAAGCCGTACCAGGTCGGGCTGTCTTCAAAAAGCCCATAAGCCCCCAGGCACATCAAAACGATACCGGCGACGCCGGGCAGGATCATGCCGGGAGCATGCAACTCCCAATAAACGCCCAGTGCTCCCAGTATGAGCAGCAGGAATGCGAGATTCGGATCAGCTAATGAAACCGGGAGCACGATGATTCCAGTTTGTCAGGTCGCGAAGCTAAACAAACTTTAACAGCCGCAGGGTTAACCCTAGCGGGTTTTGTTCGTCTTTCCAGTTAGAAAGAGAGAATCTTCTCCGCAAGGAGAAAGGCATTATGAAGAAGCAAATCGTATCAATCACCCTTTCCACAATCTTTGGAATGGGCGTGGCGCTTGGCGCAGCACAAACACAAGAGCAGCCCGCGCAAGCTCAAAGCAATCAGGCAACCCACGAACATCGCCAGATGGATCCGAACCGGCAAGTCCAGATGCTGACCAAGCGCCTGGATCTGACAACCGATCAACAGAATCAGATCCTGCCGATTTTGACCGATCGCCAGCAGCAGATGCAAAGCATTCTGAAGGACAACTCGCTATCGGCCAAAGATCGTCATGCAAAAATGCGCACAGTTCGCGAGGACAGCGATGCCAAGATCAAGGCCGTTCTGAACGATAACCAGAAGCAAACCTGGGATCAGATGCAGCAGCATCGCCGCGAGCGGATGCAACAGTGGCGGGAAAAGCACTCAAACGGCGAAACGGGTAGCGGTAGCCAGAACTAATTCAGGTTCGAAGCCGAGCGACGCCGGGCCCTAGTGTCCGGCGCCGTTGAAACGATTTTCAATCCAGCGAATCAGCTTGGATATGACAACCATCACAGCAAATGCGAAAGCCAGCGGTGTGTTTACAATCGGCGGCGATCTTACGGTTAATCGCCTTGGATTCGGCGCGATGCGGATTACCGGCGAAGGGATCTGGGGCGAGCCCAAGAATGCGGACGAAGCGCGTCGCCTATTGCGGCGGGCGGTTGAACTTGGAATAAACTTCATCGATACTGCCGACTCCTACGGGCCAGAAGTAAGCGAGCGGCTGATTGCCGTAGCCCTTCATCCGTATCCCAAAGACCTGGTAATTGCCACGAAAGGCGGCTTGACCAGACAGGGGCCGGCCAAATGGCTGCCCGTGGGGCGTCCGGAGTACCTGACGCAATGCGTGGAGATGAGCTTGCGCCGATTGCGCCTGGAGCGAATCGATCTTTATCAATTGCACCGGATCGACGAGAAGGTTCCTGTCGAGGAGTCGTTGGGGGCGCTGGTCGAACTGCAAAAAGCGGGTAAGATCCGCCATATCGGTCTGTCGGAAGTATCGCCAGACGAAATCGAGCGCGCCGGAAAGACCGCCAAAATTGTAAGCGTGCAGAACCGGTATAACATCAGTGACCGGCAGCACGAAAAGACGCTGGATTACTGCGAAAACCGCCAACTCGGGTTTATTCCGTGGTTCCCGGTGGCAGCCGGGAAACTAGTAGCGCCCGGGGGGCCGCTGGAATCGCTGGCGAAGCGCCATAATGTTTCCGTGGCCCAATTGTCCCTGGCATGGCTGCTGCACCGTTCGCCTGTCATGCTGCCGATTCCGGGAACCTCGTCAGTAAAGCATTTAGAGGAGAATGTAGCCGCGGCGGATCTGAAGCTGAACGAGCAGGAGTGGAAGGAAGTTGAGGAGACTGCAAAAGCCGCGGGACAAAGTCATTGATTCCAGATCTCAAAACGGGCTGAAAGCCGCAGGCTGAAGAGTCTGTTGTGAACTAAGCAATAGACACGAGCGATACTGGAAACTTCATCTCCTAAATGGATACGAAGACTCGTTTTCCCACAACTGCCAAGGTTGTGGTCGCGACCACGGTAGCGCTTTCATTCATCAGCTATTGGCGGGGCGCGGCGATCGTTCTCAGCGATCTGGCCTCCTCCATGTTCTATGCCGGCGGCATCGCCGAGCAGGCAATCGGTAAATCGGCGGCCTGGTATGTGCTGGCTGTAATGGTTTTCAGCTTTGCCGTTCGCTCCGTGTACATGGAAAGCTGCGGCATGTTCGTCCGCGGCGGCGTATACGTTGTGGTGCGCGACAGCATGGGGCCGTTCGCTGCCAGAGTTTCGGTTTCAGCGCTGGTCTTCGATTACATTCTGACCGGCCCTATCAGCTGCGTAACGGCCGGGCAATACCTTGGGCGTTTGATCAACGAGCTACTCGGGTTCGCGCATCGCAGCACGCAAATCGACCCAAATACATTTGCTGCGTTTTTTGGCGTGCTGGTCACGCTTTATTTCTGGCGAAGCAATATCCGGGGTATCGAGGAGTCGAGTTCGGCCGCTCTGAAAATTATGCAAATTACCACTGTAATGGTGGTAGCGCTTCTGATCTGGTGCCCTTTGACTATCATCCTGCATGGGCGCTGGCAGCTTCCGCCGAGTCCTTTGCCTGCCAACCTGGTGTTAGGCAAGGGGTCGCTCGGCTGGTTTCATGGCACCATCTGGCCCACCTTGCCGGTTGTGGCCATTATCATCGCCTTCGGCCACTCGCTGCTCTCGATGAGCGGCTTTGAGACCTTGGCCCAGGTATACCGCGAAATTGCTTCGCCGAAGATGAAGAACCTTAAGATTACCGGCAACATTGTCTGCATATATGCGCTCTTCTCCACCGGCCTGATTACGCTGTTTGCCGCGATGATTATTCCAGATGCAGTCCGCAAGACCTATGTGGATAACCTGATTGGCGGATTAGCCATGAATCTGGCCGGCCCGGAGCTGCTGCGGCTTTTATTCCATATCTTTGTCGTAATCGTGGGAGTGCTGATCCTTTCCTCCGCAGTGAACACATCCATGATCGGCGCAAACGGCGTTCTGAATCGAGTAGCCGAAGACGGCGTGCTGCTGGATCTGTTCCGTAAACCCCACGTTAAGTTCGGGACCACCTCCCGCATCATCAACCTCATCACTCTTCTGCAGCTCACAACAATCGTCCTGAGCCGCGGCGATTTATACCTGCTTGGGGAAGCCTACGCCTTTGGCGTCATCTGGAGTTTTGCGCTCAAAGCTCTGGGCGTGCTCGCACTCCGCTTTCAGCGGCACGACCAGGAGTACAAAGTTCCGATCAATTTTCATATTGCTGGCAAAGAAATACCGGTTGGGCTGGCGATGACGACGTTGGTTCTGCTGGCCACCGCCATTGTCAATCTGTTCTCGAAGCAGTACGCAACCATGTACGGCGTCGGATTTACCATCGCGTTTTTCATGGTGTTCACCATTTCAGAGCGGATCAACCTGCGGAAGCACAAAACGCGGGAAGAGCGTTCCCTTGAAGAGTTCAACTTGCTGCAGCAGGCGAGCATCGATGCCAAGGCGCTGCACGCCCGGCCTGGATGTGTTCTGGTAGCTGTTCGAAATCCTGAAAACATGCAGCACCTGCGGCGCACGCTGCAGCGGACCGACCTGCGCCGCAATGACATTGTCGTGATGACGGTCCGGCCGCTGGGTATTGAAAGCGAATATGACCTTAACGAGGATCAGCTATTCGGAAGAGACGAAAGAGGCTTGTTCACCGCCGTAGTCAACTTGGCGGAAAAAGAAGGAAAGCCCGTTGAATTGCTGGTTGTCCCCGCAATAGATCCCTTTGAGGCGCTCGTCCAGACAGCAACTCAGCTCAAAGTGTCCAGGCTTGTAACCGGAGTTTCACAGCGCATGACATCGGAAGAGCTGGCAAGGAGAATCGGCCTTGCCTGGGAGCGCCTTGCGGAGCCGCGGCATCCGTTCTCGCTCGAGATCATCACACCCGGGCGACCCTCCACGTACGTAAATCTCGGCCCACATCCGCCCCGGCTCTGGCCTGAGGATGTGGATAAGCTGCACGATCTATGGCTGCGGCTGAGCGCCGACGAGGCAACCGGATCAAAACTTCATCATCGCGACGTGGTTGGATTCGCGCTCCGCCGCCTTCAGCAGGAACTCGACGGTCCCCAACGCGATGAACTGCTACGGCAGCTCAGTGAACGGCTTAAGAATCACGCCTGAGCAGAAGCGAAAAGCGACCCAAGGATGGATGCGCACTCCAGTCAAGTTCGCTCACGCTCACGGCTCCGTATCAAGGCTCAAATTGCATAAACGCAATCTCGATCACCCGCGCGCGTCTTAAGGCTGCTACGCGAAATCGTTGCCGGAATTGTCGTCGAACCCGCCATCGTCCCCTGAATCGTAGTTCGCGTCATCGTATTGAGCATTATCGTCCGATTGATCCTGGTCCGCACTCGCGTCATTGTAATTCCCGCTATCGCCATAGTTGCCGGAATCATCGGCGGGGCTTTGTGGCCCGGGCGTTTCGTAGTAGTTATTGATGACTTCTTCGGTAGGCGCAGCGCCGCCCAAAAACCCGCCTCCCCCAAAGGGGCCGAATCCGCCGCCGTGATGACCAAACATCGAGGAGATCGCATCCGCCGCCAGGACCCCGCCCGCCACTCCAGCCGCGGTCTGTGCCGCACCGCGTAAGAAGCTAGATCCACCGCCGCCCGGGCTGGCAACGCTCTGGGCCGGGGGCGCATATTGCGGAGGAGGAGGTGGTGGTGGTGGAGCTGAATATTGCTGCTGACTCTGGGGGTTGCCCGGCTGGGAATAACCAGCCGGCCGGGCGCTCGCTCCGCCTAAAAAGCTCGAACCCGTTGAAACGGGCGTCTGGGAGGCGTGCTGCAGCTCCTGTATTTGTTGCTGGGCCCGTTGCAGAGCAATGTTCTGGATGAGAACAGTCTGCGTCATCAGGTACAGCGCATCGGGGCGGGAGCCGATACTTTTCCGGATAAAATCTTCCGCTTCCGCATCTCTCGGCGGGGCAGGCGTCTGCGCAACTTTGTTGGCTAGTTCCTGCAGCATATCTCGTTCGTCGGGGGTCATGGTCGGATGCCTTTCGTCGTTCAATTAGACGCAAGCGGCTGGCCTGCGGTTCATTTTGCTCGGCCGGACCGGTCCGGTACCGGAAAGAGCTTCGGGAAGTTGCCAGAATGCTTTCGCCCATGACAGTGTAGTGGATATATGCTTCTGGATGCGCTCGCTTCCGCCGATCAAGAGATTAATCCGTGGGAATCGGCCGCCCACCGGTTCGATGAAGCTGCCGAGCTTTTGAAGCTCGATGACGGCATGCGCAAGGTGCTGCGCCAGCCAGCCATGGAACTCACAGTGAATATTCCAGTGGTGCTTGACGACGGCCGCATCGAAGTATTTACCGGCTACCGCGTCCAACATTCCATTGCGCGCGGGCCTGCCAAAGGAGGCATCCGTTTCGCGCCCGACGTTTCCCTGGATGAGGTCCGCGCTCTGGCGGCCTGGATGACCTGGAAATGCGCCGTTGTCAATATTCCGTTCGGCGGCGGCAAAGGGGGCGTCATCTGTGAGCCATATCTGCTGAGCGAAGCCGAACTGGAACGGATTACGCGCCGCTACACCGCTGAAATCTTTGAATTCATAGGGCCGGAACGCGACGTGCCAGCCCCGGACGTGAATACCAATGCGCAAACCATGGCCTGGATCATGGACACCTATTCCATGCACAAGCGGCACACGGTTACGGCAGTTGTGACTGGAAAGCCGCTGGAACTGGGCGGCTCCCTGGGGCGTCCCGAAGCCACCGGCCGCGGCTGCATGATCGTGACTATGGAGGCATTAAAACGTTTTGGCCTTGCCCCTGAACAAGCTCGCGTGATTATCCAGGGATTCGGAAATGTCGGCGGTATGGCGGCCCGCCTAATGAGCCAGCGCGGGTTCAAAATCACCTGCATCATCGAATACGATGGCGCGGTTTTCAACCCGCATGGACTCAATATTGATGCTTTAATGAAGCACCGCACCGAAACGGGCTCCATTCGAGGCTTTCCGGAAGCTGAGGACATGGACAAAGATGCGGCCATGCTGATGGAATGCGATGTGCTGGTTCCGGCCGCCCACGAAAACGTGATCACCTCCCGTAACGCCGGCGACATCAAAGCTAAAATCCTTTGCGAAGGCGCGAACGGCCCTACAACTTTTGGGGCCGATTCCATTCTGGCTGATAAGAAAGTCTTTGTCGTTCCCGACATACTTGCGAACGCCGGCGGAGTCACCGTTTCCTATTTCGAGTGGGTGCAGGACAGGCAGGGCTATTTCTGGAACCTGGGCCTGGTCAACGATCGGTTGGAAGAGATCATGGTGGCCAGCTTCCATGCCGTAATTGCCTACGCCGAAAAACACCGCGTGAATAACAGAACCGCTGCCTACATGCTTGCCCTCGATCGGGTCGCCAACGCAATCAAGCAGCGCGGCCTATACGCATAAAGTTCCAGAAGATTGATCGCCCACGAGCAGTTCACTGCTCGCCACCCCGCAGTCACAACTTCGCAAAAATTTACATATCTTCCGGATTGCACGCCTAACGCTTTGAAAAGCCGAAGCTTGCGTGAACTGGCTCGCGCATTGCCGTCGTCCGGCTGTATCTGGGAGCGCGAACACGCATGGTCCTCTGAGCAAGAAAGGATCATCCTCTTTTGCAGCACCCACGTCAATGCCTTCCGCCAGCAGGGAATCGGGATAGAGTAACTCTCCGCGTTGCTGGACATGTGCTCGCTGTCGCAGCGTTCAGTTTATGCTCTGCCACGTTCGGACAGAGCCCCACCACGATCAATCTTGGGACCCAGGGCCGTAATGCGGATTTCTCCACGCTCCCGATCACGCGGCCGGTATCAGTCGGAACGGCGCTCCCGGCAACGTGTCTGGTGGGGCAGCTATTCTTTATGAGCTCAGCCGTACCCGGCCAAAATCTCTACGCCTGTACTTCCGTGAATAACTGGACTCAACTCGCAGGCGGCGGAGGCGCAGCCCCACAGGTATCGCTAAGTAAACCATCCGTATCATTTGGTAATCAAACGATTAACACCAAAAGCGCGTCGCAGACAATCACGCTCTCCGATCCCGGCTATTCGTTCTTAGGCATCACCAGCATCACGGTGACGGGTCCAAATGCAACCGATTTTGCCGCCTCAAACAATTGTGCAAGCACCGTACCATCGGGCGCTAGTTGCACCATTACCGTCTCATTTACTCCTTCTATCGTTAGCGCCGAATCGGCTGCCATCTCCATCGTGGATTCGGCGCCCGGTTCGCCTCATACGATTCCCCTGACGGGAACCGGCCAGAATCTTATCACCAGCGGCGGCTTGAGCATCAATCCAACAGCTACTTCAGCGCAGATTGGCGGGACGGTAAGCATTAGTTCGAACCGGTCGGTCAATTGGCCCCTCGCCGCGGGAAGCGTTGGTACGCTGACCGTGGCCGATACCACTCACGCCACCTACACGGCTCCTGCGTCCATTCCGAATCAGAATGTCATGGCGGGATGTCCGGTGCTCCCGAACGATTCGGTTTTCAATACCAGAATCGACAACCTGCCCGTCAACGCAAACAATGCAAACTGGACGAGCACGGCGAACACTGGAACAAACGGGCTCGGATTCGATACCGGATGGGGAACCAGCGTGGTAGACAATACTGTTCCGCTGACCAATGAAATTTTCTATTATACGGGCGGATACAACGGATCCTGGCTGCTACCTTTCCTTCCCGAGCTGAAACGTGAAATGGGTACATATGTCAGCGACCAGAATGGGTCCGATCATCACATTTTGGCTGTCAACAGAGACACCTGCCAGTTCTGGGAGGTTTACAACAATTACTTCACCCCGCGTTTGTCGAACGGTGTGAATTACACTGCTACCAGCGGCTACTCCTATAACGGCCTCAGCTATGGTCTTCCTACCGGCGGCACAACCGATGCCGCGGGTTTGCCGCTGGGTCCACTCACGCTCCACCTGGATGAGATAAAAAATGGAGCCGTTCACCATGCCCTGCGGTTTACGCTGGCAGCCGGTTTTATCTACGGAAATCCTAACTCGGTCTACTGGCCCGCTACTTCGCCTCACTTTGCAAATTGCTGTACCAACAGTCCGCCTTACGGCGCACGCTTCCGCCTGAAAGCGAGTTACGATATTTCG